>JAGBHI010000085.1 GCA_017935575.1 Bacteroidales bacterium
AATCTTTCTCCCTGGCGCAGCCAATAGCGGTTACTATTGGTCGAGTTCTGCCTATCCGGGCTCTACCTTCTACGCCTACTGCTTGATGTTCACTTCGGTAAGCGTGAACTGTGACTACAGCCAACGCAATTACGGGCAATCTGTCCGAGCAGTTTTCGGAGAGAAACAAACTTTTACAGTATCAGTATCTGCAGGTACTGGTGGTAGTGCAACTGCATCTGCTTTGGAAGTTGAGCAAGGAGGTAGTGTTACTTTAACTGCTACTCCTGAAACTGGTTACGTGTTCAAGAATTGGACATTGGGTGGAGAGGTTGTTTCAACTGAAAACCCATATACTACTACAATAAATGCAAACAGCGAGTTTGTTGCAAACTTTGAAGAGGAAGAGAGTTCAGGGGAGGATAATGAACCTATAATATGTACCGTTTCAGTAGGGGCTGCATCAACTGACGGAAGTGCAACTGCATCTGCCACCAGTGTTGAGCAAGGTGGTACTGTAATATTAACTGCTACTCCAAATGAGGGTTATGAGTTTAAATACTGGAAAGATTTAATGGGTGATGATGTTTTATCAACAGATAATCCGTATGTGGCAACTGTAACTCAAAATACCACTTTTGAAGCATGCTTCAAACCTAAAAAATTTACTGTAACGGTATCTTCAACAGAGGGAGGAACAGCACAAACTTCATCAACCATAGTTGACTATGATTGGAAAGTAACCTTAACTGCAACTCCTGATCCCGGATATAAGTTTATTGGATGGCAAGAAAATGGTGTAATGGTAGGAGATGATAGTGATCAGGTTTGGACTTTATACATTTATGAAAACCGTAAATTTACTGCCAAATTTGAGAAATTATTAGATCATGTTGGTGCTCACAATGGTTATGAGTATGTTGATTTAGGATTGCCAAGTGGTACAAAATGGGCAATTTGCAATGTAGGAGCAGAAAAGTGGGATGATTTAGGTGGTTATGCTGCTTGGGGAGAGACATCTTCAAAAGATAGTTATACGGCAGAAAACTATACATACTCGGCTAATCCTGCCACTTTGCCACTGTCGGCAGATGTCGCAAATGTTTATATGGGAGGTAATTGGCGTATGCCAACAGAAGAAGAGGTACAAGAATTGATAGATTATTGCACATGGAGTCAAACTGTATCCGTTAGTAATATAGGAACGAGAGGACACCATGTAACAAGTAATATAAATGGAGTAAGTATATTTATTCCTGCTACAGGTTATACTCAAGGTTCTGTGCTTGAACCAAAGCAATATATCACTCAAATTTGGACAAGTTCAATCGACTCTGAAGATAATCAATATGCTAAATCGATGTATGTGTATGGAACCGGCACGAGGAAGGTACAATCTTCTCTTCGATATAAAGGACTTCCTATACGTGCCGTTTTAGATTTAGAAACAGTATCATTAACTGTATCGGCAACAGAGGGAGGAGTAGTAAATTCGAGATATTCAACAGTTGTTAAGGGCGAGTCTATAACCTTAGTAGCAACTCCAAAGAGCGGTTACAACTTTAAGAATTGGACATTAAATGGCACCGTTGTAAGCACCTCAAGTACCTACACCGGAACAGTAACAACAAATAGCAATTTTGTTGCCAATTTTGAACAGACTACCGAGAATGGTCATGTTTATGTGGATCTTGGTTTGAGCGTTAAATGGGCCACTTGTAATGTAGGTGCTACTAAAGCTGAAGAGGAAGGCGATTACTTTGCATGGGGCGAGACTGAGACAAAAGAGATATATAACTGGGAAACCTACAAATGGTGTAATGGCACATATAATTCAATGACTAAATATTGCTCTGATTCTCAATATGGCACAGTGGATAATAAAACTATTCTTGACATAGAAGATGATGCTGCAAGAGCAAATTGGGGTGGCACTTGGCGTATGCCTACAGAAGCTGAGATAGAAGAGATGGAAGAGAATTGTATAATTACAAAAACTACATTAAATGGAGTAAATGGTTGGACTATAACAAGCGAAATAAATGGAAACTCAATTTTTGTCCCAGTTAATGGTCACTACGAAGATGGTAATCTAAAACACGAAGAGTATAACTTTGCATCTACATGGTCAAGTTCTTACTATGATTATGGAAATTATAGAGCCACTACATTTAGGATTGCGTCCCACTACTTAAGTGCAAGTTTTGAATATCGTCATAAAGGTTATCCTGTCAGAGCGGTGTGTGAGTAGAAATTAAACTTGCGTATGCAAGTTTAATTTCAGTTGTTAGCAAACTAAGATTACTAGGGTTACTAGGATAACTAAGTTTTATTATTGGACTAATTGAAAATAGCAAAAGGTTTGCATTGTCGTGCAAACCTTTGCTTATCTAAAAACTACCCGTAGGGCGGTTGAGTTTACGAAACTGATAACTAACAACTGATAGCTAATTCACCCCCAACAACTCTATTTCAAACACGAGGGTGGAGCCTCCGGGTATGTTTCCTGCACTACGCATTCCGTAGCCTTGTTCGCAGGGGATATATACTATCCAATGGTCGCCAATGGTCATTTGGGTTAGGGCTACTTGAAAGCCTACTATCAGATCACGCACTCTGAATGCCTCGGGGCATTTGCGTTTGTAACTGTTGTCAAACTCTTTTCCGTTGATTAGAGTTCCTTTGTAATGTACGGTTACTACGTTGCCTTGTCGTGGGCGTACATTGCTCTTACCACTCTTTATGATTTTACGCAACACACCGAGCGATATCTCTTTTACTCCCTCCTCCTCTCGCTTTGCTACAAGGAACTCGCGATTTTGTTTTATGTAATCCTCTTTTTTAGCCATTGCTCTCTTCTGCTTTTAGTTGCTCTATTGCTCGGCAAAGTTGGTCGGGGCATGAGGTTGATTTGTATCCGCAACATATTCCGTTAAGGCGCTCTATTACTTCATCGTAGGTCATTCCTTTTACCAACGATGCTATGCCTTGCAGATTACCATTGCACCCTCCATAAAAGGCTACATCTACTACTCTACCCTGCTCGCCTGTTACCTCAATTAGTTGCGAGCAGGTGCCTTTTGTCCTATACTCTACCTTTATCATTACAATATAACTTTTGTAATTACAGGCTCTCCGTTTTGTGGTATTGCCACAACAACATATACTCCTTTTGCAAGCGATGAGCTATTGATTGTTGCCTCTGAAATAACAGCTTTTTGCGATGCAACCAATGTTCCACTCATTGAGAGTACTCGTATCTCGGCAAGTGGTTGTGCTGTTTTTACTACTATATTACCTGAATATGTATATATTTTTACTTCAGACTCTTCAGCAGACTCCGACTCAATACCTGATTCGCCATAATTTACAGCTACACTCTCAGAATCAGATGTTTCGCCAAACTCTCCTAATGCTCTTACGGTGTAAGTGTGCTCTCCGTCAAGAGGTGCGTTATCAACAAACTCAGTTGTTTCGCTCTCGCCTATCTTAACGCCATCGCGATATATTGCATATCCGGTTATGGTTGTTGATACTAAGGTGGGATATACTACTATATCATCGACCTGCCACCAATATGATAAACCTATATCTCCATCGTCCCAAGCATGGAATGCTATCTTCATATTGTCTGAGGTGTGTGCTGACAAATCAATTGTTACTTGTGTATATTGATTTACTACATCACAATCGGTCATTAAGTTATATACCTGTGTCCATGATGTTCCACCGTCAGAACTTACCTCAACGTAATAGTGATGAGGATATGTTGGTGTTTTCAGAGGTGCTGTTGATTTGCTTTGGAATGTTAATATTTTTCCGTTTGCAAATGTGGGCGAGATTAGTTTCTCATCTTGATGTTCATCTTCCCATGCACTCTTCATGTACATTGAGTAATTTCCGCTGTATGCAAGGTAATATTTGCTACTTTCGGTCCAATACCAACCACGGTCGTTATAGTTGCTTATTGTCCAGCCGTTGGGATTGGTTGTATCTTCAAATCCTTCTGCGAGTACCGGTGTTCCCTCTTGTGGTGCTGTCCATGATAATGTAACACTTCCCTCCTCTGTTACTGCTTGCAACTCTGACGGGGGCAGTATGGTATTTGATTGTTGCGAAATGGTCAATATCTCAGAAAGTGTGTCATCATCGGGCGATGTGAAAGTTATCTCTGTCTCACGTGATTGCGCTGCGACGTTCTCTGAAAGGGTTTCAAAGGTTATTGTGGTTTTGCCTGCCTCGCCCTCTGTTACCGAAACAGAAAGCCACTCTGGCATTGCTGATAGTTGCCAACGAACATCACTCTCAATGGTAATTTCTGCTTTATCTCCCTTTTTACCATTAAGTGTTATACTCTCTTTTGAGAGCGATATTTGATGACCTAATGTTTCAAATGTAAATGATATTGTCTCTCCACAAGTTCCTATATTGGTAAGGGCAAATCGTGCCTCTGTGCCATCGCTATAAAATGGTTTTACATCAGCGCCTGCCCCACCGAATGTTGCGCGACCGTTATCAATTGAGAAAGCTGCATTTTCAATATATCCGTCAGCAGTTGTTGTTCCTCCCGGGCGGAAAATATATACCTCATCTAAACGAGTTGTTCCGTTGTAACTTACATTACCGCCTGAGTATGCAGGGTTTATACGATATACCAATAATCCTGATTGTGGTAAGCCTGCATCAAATGTTCCCGCTTTTTTGCGATACTCAACTACGAAATATTCGTCAGAGCCAATCATCTTTATTTTATATGCTATATTCTCTTTCGATGCTCCTCCTACGGGATTTAGTGTGTATGTTCCCGGCTCGGTTATCTCAGGTATATCATCAATCCAACCGCAATAGCGGTATTTGGTGTATACCGACATCTGTTGTGGCACCAAAAGGTTATCTGCCATTAAATCCCACTCTCCAACGGGATTAAGGTTGTCTGCTATATGATAGAGGTCGTATGTTCCAAGAGAGTGCGACATTTCGTGGCATATAACTCCTGTATTGAAAGGTATAGGCTCAAACGATGCCCAACCGTTTGCATCATCAAATACCATTAAAAAGCCTACAAGTTTTTTACCTTTTATATATACGGCTTTTTCATCGGGCAATGCCAAATCGGTGCGGTGTGGCCATAAGAGATGACGGTTGCTTATCTCGCTACGTCCGCTCAATACGATACACATATTGTCTATTATGCCATCGCCGTTTGCATCAAGCACTACATCATCGGGCAGATTTGCCGAAAGGTATGAGGCTATCTCCTTTACCAATGCCTGCTCGCGAGCCGCACGGTCAATCTCATCTTCATATCCGTTTGGAGCTACACTGCTCTTTTCTTTATAATAGTTACGCTCGTTCTTTGTTTCGTACGATATTATAACATCTCCTTGTGGCGCGGGGAAGAGATTACTTTTCCATTGTAATTGTCCGTATGAGGCTTCGTAAAAATAGTTATATACCGAATTTGCTCCTGCTGCCTCATCGTTAAACATCTGATTGTATGTTGAGGCAGACATCTCAAATGACTCGGAGTTATCTTCACCCAAAAAACGGACAAAGCATACCAAATTGCTTAACTCTCCTTTATTCTTCTCTGTGGCAGTTATGGGTAGAACTGTTACTATACTCATAACTGTAAGTAGTGCTAATGTGTAAATTTTTCTCATATTTCTGTTACTTTTTTTATTTCTAATTAATATTTTGTGTTGCGAAGATAACATAAGAAGCCATTATTACGAAATATTTTGCGTTGTTTATCTTATTTTTTATCTTATTCAATATTTTTTTAGAATTTACCTCATGTAAACAAAAAATATAGTTAATTATGTATAATTTGAGCATATTTTGTAAATATATTATATTTAACATCTCTCTTTTTGCTATATTTGCGAATTAAATTAGTAATATTATTGACTATTTCTCAATTTGAATACTATGAAACATATATCACTATTGGCTGTTGTGTTAGCTATATTTATTTGTGTGCCTAATGCAAACGCAAAGAGGAAGAGTAAGGAGAGCAAAAATCCTTTGGAGATTGTAGTAAAGGATAGTGTTAATGCGGACTATAAAAAGGTTACAAAAGATGCTATTAAACAAGAGGGATTGTTTACTACTATATATAAAGCAAAAGAGGGTAAATTGTATTTTGAAATTCCTGATAGTGCTTTCAGTAAAGTGTATATTCTTGCCAATAGGGTTGCCGCAACAAGCAATACTAAAGATTTTGTTGCAGGACAGATGGCTACTACTCCCCTGCTAATAAAGTTTTCTAAAGATGAGCAGAAGGTATATATGCACGAGATACAGAGCGACGAAATTGTTCCGGAGAATGACCCTGTAAAATACTCTTACGACAAAAACTTTTATGACCCCGTCATTAAAGGTTTTAAAATTGTTGCAACAAACAAAGAGAATGTGGTTATTGATGTTACCGATTTCTTTGGAACAAACGAAAAGTGTATAAGCCCAATTAAACAAGATAATCCGTTAAGTAAACTTTTTGGAGGCAGTAACTCTCTAAAAGGAACTTTTGTTTCTGATGCATCAGGTATTATCAGCAACAAAGCATTCCCTAATAATATTGAGATAAAGAGCCGACTTTCGTTTACATTATCGTTAATGAACCAACCCTACTCGGTTATTATGCACCGCTCATTGTTTGCGCTCCCCGATGAGCCTATGAAGATGCGTTTGCAAGATAATCGCGTTGGATACTTCTATTCAGATAAAAGCATATACACAACCGACGAAGATGGCGTAAACGTTAAAACATATATTCACCGCTGGCGTTTGGAACCTAAGCCCGAAGATATGGAGCGCTATTTTAACGGAGAGCTTGTTGAGCCCGAAAAACCTATTGTTTTTTACGTTGACAATGCTTTCCCCGAGAAGTGGAGAGGAGCAATTAAACAGGGTATAGAGGATTGGAATGTTGCTTTTGAAACAGCAGGATTTAAGAATGCCATCAAAGCTATTGACTATCCCGAAAATGACTCGACATTTGACCCCGACGATATGCGATACAGTTGCTTCAAATATGCAGCCACAGCAACACCAAATGCTATGGGGCCCAGCTACATCGACCCCCGTACAGGTGAGATATTGACAGGTGATGTTATTTGGTATCATAATATACTTTCGCTTCTTCATAATTGGCGATTTGTTCAAACTGCAACAGTTGACGAAAAGGTTCGCAAAAGAGTATTTGATGATGAGACAATGAATGAGTCAATCAGATATGCCGCAGCGCATGAGATTGGTCATACATTAGGTTTGATGCACAATATGGGAGCAAGCTACTCTTATCCTGTTGACTCTTTGCGTAGTGCCTCTTTTACTCAAGAGTATGGCACAACTCCAAGTATTATGGATTATGCTCGCAATAATTTTGTTGCTCAACCCGGAGATGTTGAGAAGGGAGTTAAACTTACACCTCCTAACTTAGGAGTTTATGATATTTATGCCATAAATTGGGGATACAGATTAATACCCGGTACTCAAACTCCCGACGAAGAGAAACCTACTCTTGATAAATGGATTGCCGAGAAAGATGGAGACCCAATGTATGAGTTTGGAGCTCAACAATTTTTAGGAACTGTTGACCCAACAGACCAAACTGAGGATTTGGGTGATAACCACATAAAAGCAAGCAATTATGGTATTGACAACCTTAAACTTCTTCTTAAAAATTTAGAGGAGTGGAACAAACGAGAGGGCGAGCGATATGACAATATGGAAGATATGTACAAACAGGTTGTTACTCAATATACTCGCTATATCCGCCACGTTATACCTTATATAGGTGGTATAAGATATGAGGAGATAAGACAAGGCGATGGTAAAGCAACTTCAAAACACTACATTAACAGAGCTACTCAAAAAGAGGCTATGGAGTGGTTATTGAACGAGGCTCGCACACATAGCGAGTGGCTGACTATTCCTGAATTAATCAACAAGTTGGAGATTAACCTTAATGCTAACGATAAACTTCAATCAACAATAATAACTTCTCTTATTAACTCGGCTGTTTTATACCGTATTCAAGAGGGTGGTATTGTAGATAGCAAGAACAACTATACCTTAGAGGAGTATCTTAACGATGTTACAAAAGCAATATTTATTGCACCAAAAGGAGGCAGATTGTCAGATGTTGAACAAAACTTACAAGCTACCGCCATTGACTTAATGATTAAGACTTCGGGATTACAACCCAAAAGCGGTACAAGTTCAAAATCGCTTGCCGAAATTGAAAATGATATTGAGATGAGTGGCGTCACTTGCTCACACTGCATAAATGAGATGAAAGAGTTTGCCCGTTTCAATTTTGGATTGCCTACTCTATCGGCAAATCAATTGGGCGCATTAATGACAGGACGACTTCAAGATGTACTTAAAATGTACAAAAACAGAAAAAATACAGCATCCGGGACAACAAAAGATTTCTATAATTACCAAATTATAAAAATTGAACATATATTTGCGAAATAATTTATCAATAGATAAGTAATGATGAAGAATAGGTTATATATATTAATTATCGCCCTACTGTTTACCCCTTTCGGGTTAATGGCTCAAACATCAACAGAGTTTTTGAAGGGTAAGGTTATGGACCGCGGAGGCGAAGTCCTTATTGGCGCTCACGTTCAATGGGCAGATGCCAAAGGTGCTGTAATAACTGACATAGACGGAAACTTTACTATTGCAAAAAATGGTAAAGAGCTTACCATATCTTATTTGGGATACAAAACTCAAACCGTTAAGGTTGGGAACTCTACCAAAAGCATTGTAGTTACAATGGAAGATGATGCCCAAAACCTTGATGAGCTTGTTGTTGTAGGTTATGGTGTTCAAAAGAAATCGTCTCTTACAGGTTCTGTTGAGACAATTAAAAGCGATGAACTTTTAAAAATCCCTACTGCAAACATTGACGAGGCTCTATATGGACAGGTTGCAGGTTTAAGTGTTATGCAAAGCACCGGAG
This sequence comes from Bacteroidales bacterium, assembly GCA_017935575.1. Taxonomy (GTDB): domain Bacteria; phylum Bacteroidota; class Bacteroidia; order Bacteroidales; family G3-4614; genus Caccoplasma_A. Next base: position 8,960 of record JAGBHI010000085.1, read on the forward strand.
ACCCAAGTAGTGCTAAAGAGGCTGAATTAAATATACGTGGTATTAATGGTTCTCCACTTTTGGTTATTGACGGAGTTCCTCGCTTTGGAACAAGCACAAGTGATGGAGAGATGCGCCTCTCGGACCTAAACCCCGATGACATTGAGAGTATCTCAATCCTAAAAGATGCTGCTGCTGCTGCAGTTTATGGAGCACGTGCTGCAAATGGCGTAATTTTGGTGCAAACCAAAAGATCTCAAGGCGATAAAAAAGTTTCAATAAATTATCGCGGACAGATGAATGTTCAACAAGCAGCTAAAATGCCAAAATTCTTAGACGCTTATGAGTTTGCAAATATGTATAATCAAGCTGTTGCAAACAGCCCGGCTTCTCCAAATACACCATATACTCCAGAACAATTAGAACAGATACGAACAGGTTCAAATCCTAATGTATATGGCAATGAAAATCTTCTTGATTATATTGACAAGACAGGATACACAACAACTCACAGTCTTTCAATCAATGGAGGTAATCAATGGGTTAAATACTATATTTCAGGAGGATATACACATGCAAAGGGATTGTATAGCGGAGTTGGAAGAGACCGCTTTAACTACTCTGCAAAACTCGATGCTACTCTTACCGAAGGATTAACCCTTTCGTTAGATGTTACAGGGTCAAAGAGTAATGCAAAAAACTCAAGTTACACAACTCTTGATGCAGCTTATGCTTTTGCCCCAACTCAAGTATTGGAATTTCAGAATGGGAAAATGGCAAGTATTGACGGAAGCAATCCTCTTATTAATGTATATGGATTAGGTGGATATATTCACGATGTTGCAAGAATGAACACCATTACCGCTAATTTACGCTGGGAATTGCCTTGGGTTAAAGGACTTGCTCTATATGCTCGCGCGACATTTGACAACAATAATCGTATTGAGAAATCATATAGTAAACCTGTTGAATTATATACATATGACGAAGCAACAGGCGAATATTCAACAGACCCAAATACTGTTTATCCCACAGCAAAGGTTTCAATTGAACAGATTGACCGTTTTACTAATAACCAACTATATGAGGTGGGATTGAATTATAATAGAACATTTAGAGAAAAACACGATTTGGGAGGACTTTTGGTTGCAAACTATCAACGCTCTCATAACCAATATATGACAGGAGAGAACCAAAATGCATCAATATATCCCGAAATTATTGGTACAGCCATTGATTCACGATTAATTGGTAGTGAAACAAAGAACCAACGTGCATCATTAATTGGTCGTGTTAGTTACGGTTTTGACTATCGATATTTCTTAGAGGCAAGCTTCCGCGTTGATGGTTCAACATACTTCCACCCCGATAATCGTTGGGGATTCTTCCCCTCTGTATCGGCTTCGTGGGTACTATCTAACGAAAGTTTCTTTAAAAATTGGTCGCAACCTGTAATATCAAATATAAAATTCAGAGCATCTACCGGAGTTTTAGGTAACGACGGCATGGTAGGAGAATACTCATACCTTTTAAACTATATCGAATCAACTCGCGAAGGTTATAATATAGGAGGTAACTACCGTCCCGGAATAATAATGGCAACAGGTAGTTATCCTAATGTTGATTTAACATGGGGAAAATCTCACGATTACAATATTGCTACAGATTTAGGATTTTGGGATAACCGCTTTGGCGTCACATTTGAGTACTATTGGAGATTTGAAACAAATAAAATTACCTCTGCACCATCATATCTATATCCTCCGACAACAGGAGTTAACGGAAATGTCCCCAATATAAATTTCAGTAAATTAAAAGCGTGGGGCTGGGATTTAACCCTTACTCACCGCAATACTATACGAAAAGTAAAATACGATATTTCGTTTACCATGTCGCAACAACAAGATAAATGGCTTGATTACGGAGATGAGTCAAGTGTAAATCCGAATTTGCGACGTGTTGGACAAAGCAGTATGGTATGGAGAATGTATCAGGCAGATGGGCTCTTTAGATCACAAGAGGAGATTGACAATTATCATGTAGATCAAGATGGTCAAGGTAATGCTTCTCTAACTCCAGGAGATATTAAGTATGTTGACCAAAACGGAGATGGAGTATTAGATACAAATGACCAGATTTATGTAAAGAACTCTTCAAACCCCAAATTTAATTATGGCTTAAAACTTGGTGTAAGTTGGAAAGGATTGTTTGTAAATGCAATGTTCCAAGGGGCTACAGGTTATCAGCAAAACATTAAAGAGATGTACACTCTGTATAGTGGTACTCTTCAAAGATTTCAGGACTACCACTTAGAAGAGTGTTGGTCGGAAGATAATCCTGACGGAACTCTACCCAAAGTTAAATTTGCATCAGCAAACGACAATAACCGCAAAGAATCAACTTTCTGGGTAAAGGATTGTAATTTCCTACGCCTTAAATCGTTATCAATCGGATACTCTTTCCAACCAAAACAACTTAAGAAGATGAAATTAAGTTCCTTCAGCATATCGTTACAAGGAAGCAACCTTGTTACATGGTCAAGTTTATCAAAATATGGAATGGACCCAGAGTCGTTACGCGGATACCCAATACAACGCTCTTATGGAGTCTCTTTAAGTATCGGTTATTAACCTCTTAATTTAGAATTATGGAATTGAAAAGATATATTGTTTACGGAATTATTTTTATATCAACATTGTCATTAACAAGTTGTAATACTCTTTTTGACGATGCTCCGGTTGATAAAATTACCGATGTTCATATTTGGGAAAATCCTATGTTATTGGACGAATATGTTTTAACATGGTATAGAAATATGAATAATGGTTTCTCAACATACGTTCCTACAACCATTGCTTTGGTTAAGAGTGCATCAAGATACTATATGCCATGGTTTGGTGACCAAGTGGTACCATCTAAGAACGACTATTATAATGCAGGTTATGGCGATTTATTAAAAGGGAACAACCAAGAGATAACAAACTGGGCGACCGTAAGATGGTCAAATTTTTACACTCAAATCCAATCAATAAACCGTCTGTTTGAAAATGAAGGAGAAATAGCTGCAAGCGACCAAAAACAACGTGTTTTAGGAGAAGCATATTTCTTTAGAGCATACTACTACTATATGCTATGGCGTCAATGGGGTGGTGTTATGTTAATTAAAAATACTTTTGATCCATTGAAAGATGCCCCTAAATTCCCTCGAGCTTCGTACGCAGAAATGATAAATGCTATTACAGAAGATGCTCGTAAAGCTGCCGAGTTGCTTCCTGCATCATATAGCAATACTGACGTTGGCAGAATAACAAAAGGTGCAGCTCTTATGCTTATAGCTAAAACATATTTATGGGCGTCAAGCGAATATTACCAAAAAAGAGGCACTAACTACTTAGGTTTTACTGATGACCAATCGCAAGCAATGCTTGAAAAGGCAAAAAAAGCATATGAGGATCTATTTGCTCTTAATCAATATCAATTGGTTCAAATAGCAGGTACTACCGAAGATGACATTAAAAAAGAGTATCGTAAAATTTTCCTTACAAAAAATAGTATAGAATCAATCTTGGAGGTTCAACACTCTGACGACGGAAACTACGACACAGGGTATGGTCACAAACTTGACCGCGATGCAGCAGCTCCTCATTTTACAGGAACAATTGCAGCATACACCCCAACTCAAAATCACGTTGATGAGTATGGTATGAGAGAGGGTTATACATATAATAAAAACAATCCTTACGAAGGACGAGACTATCGTTTTTACGCAAACGTACTTTATGATGGCTCGGTATGGAATGGACATACAATGGATATTCACTACACTCGCGTAGGGAATACTGAGACTCCGGGAGAAGATTTAACTAAATATGGATCTTCAGAAAATGCAGGTGTAACCAGAACAGGATACTATATGGGTAAATTTGTTGATGAAACTCAACAAATTGACAAAAACGAGACCTATGCAAGTAAACAGAACTATATAATCTGGCGTTACGCAGAGGCATTGTTAGATTATGCCGAAGTTATGTTGCGTTTAGGAGAGGACGGAATAGCTTTGGCAAAAGTTAATGAAGTTCGTAGCAGAGCAAAAATGCACCCCTTACCATCTCTTACTTGGGACGAACTTGTTAATGAACGCAGGATTGAATTAGCATTTGAAGAGACAACCTACTGGGATATATTCCGTTGGGGTATTGCTGTTGAAAAACTCAATGGAGAAACCAATCCTTTACAAAGTATGAAGATTGTTATAAATAGTGCTAGTGGAGTGGTCAGATATACTACCTCAAATATGAACAAGTTCCCTAAACGTGTGAGATTATTTGAGGAAAAACAGTATTACTTGCCTATTCCTTGGGACGAAATTCGCTACCATGGTGTAGCCCAAAATCCTGAATGGAGGGAGATGTAATTTCACTTACATGTTGTTAGTTGTTGGCTAACGCACTCCTCCGTCGCACAGAGCACTGTGCCCCCATTTTAAGGAACAAATTAACATTTAGTTAATTTTAATTACTTTGTAATTACCTTAAAATGCCCTACGGGTAGTCAACAACTTATATTAATATAGATTATTAATTAATTTAAATAAAAAATGCTTATGAGAAAAATTTTTACTTTAATGCTTTTAGCAATGGCTTGTACTATGAATATACAAGCACAAGAGTATAACCTATTTGATCCGGCAGATCTTGATGCTGATGGTTGGTTATGGTTTGATACTGACGAAAAGATTGAAAAATACGTTGGTTTGTGCAATGAAGAAGATTACAAAATTGATCCCAACGGAAAACTTATCCAAATGGTGTATGCTGATATTTTACCCGATTATCCTGCTACTTACGCTGACTCATGGTGGGTTGGTTCTGGTACTGACGGAGAGGTTGGAACAGATGGAGCATTAACAGGTGCTATTGTAATAAGTGCAGCATCTGGAATGATGAGTACCAATGGTGGTGGTGTTGCTGTAATGATGCCATCTTGTAAAACGTTCAGCCTTTGTCTGTCAAAAGACGGAAGAGCAATGGTCAGAATGTTAGCTTCTAAAGATATCGGAACCTCATTTACTGACTACTATGTAATTTCTGCAGCATACGCAAGTATGTTTAAGCCTTTGTTTAGAAGTGGAGTTTATACCTGGACAGGAATAGAAAATCTTGATAACGGAAATGATGGAGCTTGGAACATGCAAACTGACGAACCTATATACGCATATCTACAAAATGTAAATAATGCTGAACTTTGGTTGCATGGTATAAAAGTTACAACAACAACTGAGCCTGCAGGTATTGAGGAAGAGAGTGTTGCAGGAAAAGATAAAATATTCTTTTTCAACAATACAGTATCTCTAAACGAAGAGGCTCAAATTGAGGTTTACAACGTTGCAGGAGTTATGGTTGAGAGCGCTTTTGCTACAAAACTTTCGTTAAACGATATGAATAAAGGAGTATATTTTGTAAAAGTTGGAAACAACGTTCGCAAAGTTGCTGTTAAATAGTAAGTAACAAACACTAAATAATTATGAAACGGGAGAAACTCTATGAGTTTTCTTCCGTTTTTTATATTCTTACTATTTATATTTTTTTTAACTCTTAAAGATAGCAACTATATGGTAAAATTGTTATCTTCGCAAAAAACAAGATAGAGAAATAAAATAACTTATAAACTATGAAGAGACTTATTATCTGCACATCAATATTTCTTGCTTGTGCAACAGGTGCTTTTGCACAAGACAACAAGGGTGGCATAAGCGAAGATATGCTTAAAGAGATTAGCAAAGGTTATACAGGTTCTGCCGAGCAAAAGGCTGTAAGAAATGCTCTTGCAACAAACTCTATTGCAGTTCTTTCGGTAAATGCCGAAAATCTTGCTATGTGCGACACCTACTTCTCAGACCGAGTAAAAACAAAAGGTATTACTAATCAGTTATCATCGGGGCGTTGCTGGTTGTTTACAGGATTAAATGTATTGCGCGCAAAGATGATTGATAAATATGATTTACCCGAGATGGTATTTTCTCATAATTATCTATCGTTCTATGACCTTTTGGAGAAATCAAACCTATTTCTTCAAGCAATAATTGATACTAAAAACGAGGCTATAGACTCTCGTCAAGTGGAGTGGCTTTTGAAAAACCCGATAGGTGATGGTGGCCAATTTACAGGTGTATCAAATTTGATTATGAAATATGGTGTTGTTCCCAAAAGCACAATGCCCGAAACATATCAAAGCAACAATACCGACCAGATGCGTAATATTCTTAAGCTAAAACTACGCGAGTTTGCCCTTGCTCTTAGAGCTGAAAAAAGCGAAAAGAGTGCGATGACTCTTAAAACAGAGATGCTTACCGAAATATACAGAATATTGGCAGAGTGTGTTGGTGTACCTCCAACAGAGTTTGAGTGGACTCGCTATGATAAAGATGGAAATCCTGTTAGCACAAAAACGTACACTCCTAAAAGTTTCTATGCGGAGTATATAGGTGAGGATTTGGAGAATAACTACATTATGGTTATGAATGACCCCTCTCGTGAATATTACAAAGTTTATGAAATTGACCTTGACCGCCACATTTATGACGGCGAAAACTGGGTATATTTGAACCTCCCTATTGAAGATATCAAAACAATGGCTATAGCTTCAATAAAAGATAATACAGCAATGTATTTCTCTTGCGATGTTCGTAAATTCTGGAATAAAGATAAAGGGACTCTTGACTTGAATAATACCGACTACGCATCGCTATTCCGTACATCATTCCCTATGAATAAAAAAGAGCGTATTCAAACATTTGCAAGTGGTTCAACTCACGCAATGACCTTGATAGCTGTTGATTTAGATACTCAAGGAACTCCTAAAAAATGGATGGTTGAAAATAGTTGGGGTGAGCAATCGGGATATAAAGGCAACCTTATTATGACCGATGAGTGGTTTAATGAGTATATGTTCCGTTTGGTAGTAGAGAAAAAATATGTTCCTGAGAACCTTATGAAACTTATGGAACAAAAACCAATTATGCTACCTGCATGGGACCCCATGTTTGCTCCTGAGGAGTAAAAAACCAATAAGAGATCATAATTAGACCAATAGGACTAATTAGACCAATTGGTCTAATAATATTAACCCTTATAGATAAACTATGAATTTACAGAGATTTATGTCTCAGCTCGAAGCAAGGCATTCGGGAGAGAAAGAGTACCTTCAAGCGGTACGTGAGGTGTTAAGTTCTATTGAAGAGGTGTATAATCAACACCCCGAGTTTGAACGAGCTAAACTGATTGAAAGATTGGTGGAACCTGAAAGGGTAATAATTTTCAGAGTACCATGGGTTGATGACAAAGGAGAGGTGCAGGTTAATATCGGATACCGCGTGCAGTTTAATAGTGCAATAGGTCCCTATAAGGGAGGTTTGCGTTTTCATGCATCGGTTAACCTATCTATTCTTAAATTCTTAGGATTTGAACAGACCTTTAAAAATGCTCTAACTACCCTACCAATGGGAGGAGGTAAAGGCGGTTCAGACTTCTCTCCTCGCGGAAAGAGCGACGGCGAGATTATGCGTTTCTGCCAAGCCTTTATGAACGAGCTTTGGCGATATATAGGTCCTGAAACAGATATTCCGGCAGGAGATATAGGTGTTGGAGCAAGAGAGATAGGTTACCTCTACGGACAATACAAGAAACTAACTCGCACTTGGAACGGTGTATTGACAGGTAAAGGTATTGAATATGGAGGTTCTCTTGTTCGCCCCGAAGCAACAGGCTATGGCGCACTATATTTTGTTTCAGAGATGCTTAACAACAAAGGAATAAGCATTGAAGGAAAACGAATTGCAATTAGCGGATTTGGAAATGTTGCATGGGGTGCCGCCAAAAAGGCAACCGAGATGGGAGGTAAGGTTATAACAATCTCCGGACCTGACGGATATATTCTTGATGAAGAGGGAATTAGTGGCGATAAGATAGAATATATGCTTACTCTACGGGCAAGTGGTAATGATATATGCCAACCCTATGCCGAGAGATATCCTAATGCAAAATTTGTTGAAGGCAAACGTCCTTGGGAGGTTCCCTGCGATATTGCCCTACCCTGCGCAACACAAAACGAATTAGATGGCGAAGATGCTCAAAATCTTATCAACAACGGAGTTATTTGCGTTGGTGAAATTTCAAATATGGGTTGTACTCCTGAGGCTATTGAGCTATTTACCGAGCATCGTATGTTGTATGCTCCAGGTAAGGCTGCAAATGCAGGCGGAGTATCGGTATCGGGATTGGAGATGAGTCAGAACTCTGCACACATATCTTGGAGTGCCGAAGAGGTTGATAATCGTCTGCGTTCAATAATGAAAGATATTCATCAAAACTGCGTTAAATACGGAACAGAGAAAGATGGTTATATCAACTATGTAAAAGGAGCCAACATAGCAGGATTTATGAAAGTTGCAAAGGCTATGATGGCTCAAGGTGTTGTATAAAATTTAACAATACATATCTACATAAAACGAGGTTGCAGAGATAGTGCAATCTCGTTTTGCATATCATTATCTTAATTTCACACTTTCTTCATAGGAATATTCTGAATTAACTGCTGAAAACTAAAATTTTATAACTAACTTTGTAAGGTTATACGATTATTTAACAATTACTCACTATCTTTGCTTTTAGATTGAGATGTCTTTGTATTTATAATATAACACTTTAAGCCATAATGGCTTGTAAATGAATAAGAAATGAGGAAGATTGTTATCAATCTCCAATAATATTGACAATTATGAATAAGATTGTAGAAAAAGAGTATTTCTCAGAAAATGTGGTAAAATTGGTTGTTGAAGCGCCACTTATCGCAAAATCGAGAAAAGCCGGACACTTTGTTATTGTAAGATCAGGAGAGAAGGGAGAGAGAATTCCCCTTACCATTGCTCAGGCAGATGCCGAAAAAGGAACTATAACTTTGGTTATTCAAGCAGTTGGTAAATCAACTAAAAAAATATGCGCTCTAAATGTGGGCGACTACCTTAGCGATGTTGTTGGTCCATTGGGACAAGCAACCCATATTGAGAAGGTTGGTACAGTATTGTGTTGTGGTGGAGGTGTAGGTGTTGCTCCTCTATTACCTATTGTTGAGGCTTTCAAGAAAGCAGGTAACAGAGTTGTAGTAATCTTAGCAGCTCGTACAAAAGACCTTATAATTTTGGAAGAGCAGATGCGCGCAAATGCCGATGAGGTTATAATTATGACCGATGATGGTTCGTATGGGAAAAAAGGATTGGTTACAAACGGAGCAGAGGAGGTTATCCAACGCGAAAAAGTTGATATGTGTGTAACCATTGGCCCTGCCATTATGATGAAGTTTGTATCGCTTTTGACAAAAAAATATGAGATACCCACAGTAGTGTCGCTTAACACCATTATGGTTGACGGAACAGGTATGTGTGGAGCATGCCGTATTACTGTAGGTGGCAAAACAAAATTTGTTTGCGTTGATGGTCCGGAGTTTGATGCTCACCAAGTTGATTTTGACGAAATGTTAATGCGCCTCTCTTCATATAAAGAGATGGAATAAATATTTTCAGATTATGAGTAAAGAAGATATTGCAGCACAACGCGCTACCGAATGGCGCGAAGCTTTGCGAAAAGAGAAAAAAAATAAAGACAGAATAGAGATAGAGAGGGTTAAGATGAGAGAACTTGACCCCGAGTATCGTATAACTAACAACGAAGAGGTAAACTGCGGACTAACAACCGAGCAAGCACTACGTGAGGCATCTCGCTGTTTAGATTGTCCCGATCCTCAATGTATGCAAGGTTGCCCCGTAAATATTTTCATACCTACGTTCATCAAAAACATTGAGCGCGGAGAGTTCTTAGAGGCAGCAAAAACATTAAAGATGACAAGTGCACTACCTGCAGTTTGTGGTCGTGTATGTCCTCAAGAGAAACAATGTGAGTCAAAATGTTTCTACAAACTTAAATTGGGTAAAGAGCCTGTAGCTATCGGTTATCTTGAGCGTTTCGCAGCTGACTACGAACGCGAAAGCGGAAAGATGGCATTACCTGAAATAAAAGAGAAGAACGGTATTAAGATTGCTGTTGTTGGTTCAGGACCTGCAGGATTATCATTTGCAGGAGAGATGGCTAAAGCAGGATACTCTGTAACTGTATTTGAAGCACTTCACGAGATTGGTGGCGTGTTAAAATATGGTATTCCCGAGTTCCGTTTGCCAAACAGCATTGTTGATGTTGAGATAAACAACCTAAGAGCAATGGGCGTTGAATTTATTGCCGATTGCATTGTAGGTAAAACAATATCATACGACGATATTCACGAAATGGGCTTCAAAGGAATATTTGTAGCAAGTGGAGCAGGACTTCCGAGATTTATGAATATTCCCGGAGAGAACTTGATTGGAGTGATGTCAAGTAACGAGTATCTTACTCGCGTAAACCTTATGTGCGCTGCACAAGATGATAGCGACACCCCTGTAATAAAAGGTAAACGTGTTGCCGTTATTGGAGGTGGAAATACTGCAATGGACTCAGTACGTACAGCAAAACGTGTTGGTGCTGAAAGAGCTATGATAATATATCGTCGTGGCGAAGACGAAATGCCTGCTCGTCGCGAGGAGATTCACCATGCAAAGCAAGAGGGCGTTGAGTTCTTGACACTTCATAACCCAATAGAGTATCTTGGCAATGAGAAAGGTAAAGTAACTGCTGTTCGCCTACAAAAAATGCAATTAGGTGAGCCTGATGCATCAGGTCGTCGCTCACCAGAACCAATACCCGGAGCAATAGAGACAATCGAGGTTGACGAGGTTATAGTAAGTGTTGGAGTTTCACCAAACCCACTTATACCTAATGCTATTAAAGGATTGGAGATAAGCAAAAAAGGAACAATTATTGTTAATGAAGAGACTATGCGCTCTGACCTTAACGACCTTTATGCCGGTGGTGATATTGTACGTGGTGGAGCAACCGTTATCCTTGCAATGGGCGACGGACGTCGTGCTGCAAAAGCGATGAACGAAGCAATACGCAACAACAAGTTGTAACAGAGACTATTAAGATAAAAACAAAAGATGATTCCCGAGTGGTTATCGCGCAGCCAACTATTGCTTGGCGATGAAGGTTTACAAAAACTATCGTCGGCACACCTCTTGGTTGTAGGATTAGGCGGTGTTGGAGCATACGCAGCTGAACTTGCAGCACGAGCAGGAGTTGGAGAGATGACCATTATTGACGGAGACAACATAGGAATAACAAATATAAATCGTCAATTACCTGCTACTGCAAAAACCGTAGGAGATAGCAAAGCAGAGGTTATGCAACGTAGAATTTTGGATATAAACCCCAATATAAAACTACATTCGCAACATCGGTTTTTAGAAGAGCAGGAGATAAAAGATTTTATTAAGAACGGAGGTTTTACATTTGTTATTGATGCCATTGACACACTTGCCCCCAAAACGGCACTTATAGTTGCTTGTGTTGAATGTGGCATTGATTTAATTTCGTCAATGGGAGCAGGAGGGCGATTAGATGTATCAGCGATAAAGTTCGCTGATATATCAAAAACCGAAAATTGTTCGTTGGCACGAATGATTCGCAAAGCATTACGAGGAAAAGGGATAAAAAAAGGGGTGATGACCGTATTCTCAGACGAGAGTATTGTTCCAAATTCAGTTATACCAACAAATGAGAAAGGTAAGCGTTTTACCGTAGGGACAATATCGTACATACCCGCAGTGTTTGGGTGCTATTTAGCGTCGTATGCCATCAGAAAAATATCAGGAGTATGCTGAAAGCTAAAAACATACATAAAAGTTTTGGACCACTCCAAGTTTTAAAGGGGGTGGATATCGAGATATCAAAAGGAGAGATTGTTGCCATTGCCGGAAAAAGTGGAGCAGGGAAAACAACTCTTCTTCAAATACTCAGCACTCTTGATAGTGCCGACTCAGGCAGTGTTGTCCTAAACGGCACAGACCTAAGTACTCTTAAAGGGGAGAAACTTGCCGAGTTCCGAAACAAGCATATAGGGTTTGTATTTCAGTTTCATCAACTGCTACCTGAGTTTACAGCGTTGGAGAACGTTATACTACCTGCTTTGATAGCAAAAAAGGGACAAAAGGAGAGTGAGGCAAAAGCTAAGGAGATACTCATATTCCTAAATCTTGCAGATAGGTTAAATCACAAACCTGCCCAACTTTCGGGAGGAGAGAAACAGCGTGTTGCCGTTGCTCGCGCATTAATAAATAACCCTGATATAATATTTGCCGACGAGCCATCAGGAAGTTTGGATAGCGCACAAAAGGAGGAGTTGCACAGTCTGTTTCATAGCCTACGCGACCAAATGGGACAGACATTTGTTATAGTTACCCACGACATAGCCCTTGCACAAAGTGCCGACAGAATAATTTACATGAAAGACGGTGTTATAGCACCCGAAACAGAAAATATAATTTGATAACATAAACAAAATAAAGATATGGAAGATAAAAAGAGAGGAATGGAGATAGAGATTTCTCCCGAAGTTGCAGAAGGAGTATATTCAAATCTTGCAATAATATCACACTCATCATCAGAGTTTATAGTTGACTTTGCCCGAATAATGCCGGGAGTACAAAAAGCAAATGTAAAATCAAGAATAATATTGACACCCGAGCATGCAAAACGTCTATTATATGCACTACAAGACAACATTGCACGCTACGAGAGTCAAAATGGCAAAATAGCAGTCAGCGGACAAGGAGGAACAGCAACTCCCTTTATCAACTGATTTAACTTATAATATTATGGAAAAACAGACTTTGGTTATATACAATACCGTATCACGAAAGAAAGAGGTTTTTAAATCGGTAACAGAGGGGAAAGCAGGCATGTATGTGTGCGGACCCACTGTATATGGCGATGGGCATTTGGGACATGCACGACCTGCAATAACCTTTGACCTCTTATTCCGTTATTTGCAACACATAGGATATAAAGTCCGCTATGTTCGCAATATTACCGACGTTGGACACCTTGAACATGATGCTGACGAAGGAGAAGACAAGATAGCAAAAAAGGCTCGTCTTGATGCACTTGAGCCTATGGAAGTGGTACAATACTATCTAAACCGTTACCACAAGGCTATGGAAAAACTTAATGTTTTACCACCAAGCATTGAGCCTCATGCATCGGGACACATAATAGAGCAGATTGAATATATTAAAAAAATTCTTGAAGCAGGATACGCATACGAGAGCGAAGGTTCGGTATATTTTGATGTGGAAAAATATAGCAAGAGCCACCACTACGGTAAGCTATCAGGCAGAAATATAGATGAGTTGCTTAACACTACCCGCCAATTAGACGGACAAAGTGAAAAACGCAACCCTATTGATTTTGCCCTATGGAAAAAAGCTGCACCCGAACATATTATGCGCTGGCCTTCGCCTTGGAGCGACGGATTTCCCGGTTGGCACTTAGAGTGCTCTGTAATGGGAACTAAATATTTAGGAGAGGAGTTTGATATTCATGGTGGCGGAATGGATTTGATGTTTCCACACCACGAATGCGAGATTGCTCAATCGGTAGCAGCACAAGGAAAAGAGTGTGTTCACTATTGGATGCACAACAATATGATAACAATCAACGGTCAAAAAATGGGAAAATCGTTGGGTAACTTCATTACACTCGATCAGTTCTTTACAGGAACTCACGAGTTATTGAGCCAACCCTTCTCTCCCATGACAATACGTTTCTTCATACTTCAAGCACACTATCGTAGTACACTCGATTTCAGTAGCGATGCACTTGTTGCAGCAGAGAAAGCATATTTACGCCTATGCCAAGGTTGGGAGAACTTATCAAAAATAGCCCCTGCCGATACAACAACATGCGACGTAAAAGATTTGCGTGCTAAGTGCTACGAGGCAATGAACGACGACCTATCATCGCCAATAGTAATATCGCATCTTTTTGATGCAGTACGCCAAATAAACACCATATTGGCAGGCGGAGCAACCATATCGGCAGAAGATTTGGAAGAGTTGAAAGAGACTTTCAAAATATTTATGTTTGATGTATTAGGACTCGTAGTTGAAGGAGGCGACTCTGCATCAGAAGGCAACGATGCATATAAAGAGGCTGTTGATTTGATTATGGAGTTACGAAAAGAGGCAAAAGCACGTAAAGATTGGGCAACAGCCGACTTTATTCGCAACCGCCTTGCAGAGATAGGATTTGAGGTAAAAGACACCAAAGAGGGTGTTGAGTGGAAGTTGAACAAATAGCTTTTAAACTTTAACCTACAAAATTTGTCATAATGATAAGGAGTCTGTTTTAAGGCTCTTTATCTGTTATTAAAAACAGATTTCAGGTAGGGTTTATAAATTAAGCCATTAATTGTTCAACTAAAAAAGAGAAATTATGAAGAAATTATTTTTTGCAGTAGCATTTGTATTTGCAACAATAGGTTTTGTATCGGCTCAAGAGAATGAAGGTGCTTATGTTGAGATAAACGGAAATGCAAAGGTAAAAGTTACACCTGACCGCGCCGAAATAGAGATTACTCTTAGAGAGAGCGATTTAAAAGGAAAATACACACTTAAAGAGTGGGAAGAGAAACTTGCCATGGCATTAAAGACAGCAGGTGTTGATGCAAAAAAGCAACTAACACTCTACCGTCAATCTCTTGCATCGGCAAAAAGAAAGACAATAAACCAATACAAGACATTTAAGTTAGAGGTATATACAGCAGAGGAGGCTCAAGATGTTATGAACTCACTTGCAGAAAATAACATCTCAAACAGCCGTCTTACAAAAGTTTGGGTTTCAGACCGCCAAAGCATAGCTGATAGTCTGAAGGTTGAAGCAATAAAAAGTGCAAAACACGATGCATCAGTTTTAGCAGAAGCCATAGGTCAAAGCGTCGGAAGTGCAACACGCATAAACTACTATCCATCACGCCCTGCTGTTGTATATCGTAATGTAATGCTAAAAGCATCAGCAGTTGAAACTGCTGTTATGGCAGATGAGGCTCCTACTTTACCACAAATCAATTTTGAAGAGATAGAGATAGAGGAGAATGTATCAGTCCGATTTATTTTAAATCCGACAAAAGAGTAATCAAAAAACAACATAAAAAATGAGAAGAGTAGCCGCAACTCTTGTTGCAACATTCATTTGTATATTACATGCAGCAGCTATCCCTGCTGAGAGAATTGAAAAGAGTATTGAACAAGCTGACGGCACTCGCCTCATAATAACTCTGAACGGCGACGAGAATTTCTCGTATTACACTACAGCCGATGGTGTGCCTGTAAAAGAGAAAAATGGCAACTATTATCTCGCTGAATGGCGAGATAATATGTTATGTGCTACAGATATATTAGCTCATAATATTGCCGACCGAGCAGGAGATGAGATAACTTTTATCAAAGAAAAGCTCTCTGTCATTCGCGATAGTATAACCTCGGTATGGAGCGAAAAACTACAACAGGCGAACCTAACACGCAGTAACAGATTACAAAAGAGATTTAAAGATAATCAGACTCCAACACTACTCAAAGCAACAACACCAACACAAAAAGGGTTGGTAATACTTGTAAACTTCAAGGACAGAGCGTTCCTTTCAACCAGCACCAATGCTGAGATTTCGGCTATGATGAATGAGGTTGGATACAACCGAAACGGACATATAGGTAGCGTACATGACTATTTCTATGACCAATCGTACGGAGCAATAAATCTTGATTTTGATGTTGTGGGACCCGTTACCGTTAGTCAAAATATGGCATACTACGGAGCAGAGAGTGGCACAAAACACGACTCACGTGTTGGCACAATGATTGCAGAGGCGTGTCAGCTTGTTGACTCTCAAGTTAATTTTGCCGATTACGATTGGTATGGCGACGGAGAGGTTGAGCAAGTATATGTTCTCTACGCAGGTTATGCACAATCGGCAGGAGCCGATGCCAACACAATTTGGCCACAAGAGTCACTACTATCTAAATCGGACTATAAATCGTCAATAACTCTTGATGGAGTTGTAATAGATACATACGCATGTAGTAGTGAATTAGACGGTACATACGGCTCAACACTTGAAGGAATAGGAACAGCATGCCACGAGTTTTCGCATTGCTTTGGATTGTGCGACCTCTATGACACATCGGGCAATAACAACTTTGGTATGAATACATGGAGTATCATGGACCGAGGCTCCTACAATGGTAACAGCCGAATTCCTTGCGGA
The DNA here is from genome assembly GCA_017935575.1 of Bacteroidales bacterium. Lineage (GTDB taxonomy): Bacteria > Bacteroidota > Bacteroidia > Bacteroidales > G3-4614 > Caccoplasma_A. The sequence continues at coordinate 25,184 of JAGBHI010000085.1, forward strand.
TATACAGCCTTTGAACGTAACTATGTTGGTTGGATGACAACAAAAACATTGGTAACCCTTAAAGAGGCAACCTCAATAAAAAATATGAAACCACTATCTGAGTTCCCCGGCGAAGCATATCAAATATTCAACGATGCAAGCGGTTGGGACGAAGAGTTCTTCCTTGAGAACCGCCAACAGATAGGTTGGGACAGCGGTTGTTCGGGACACGGATTGTTGATTACTCACCTCGATTATGACGGCTACGTATGGTCAGTAAAGACAATAAACAACGACCCCTCTCGCCAACGCTTTACCATTATGCCAGCCGATAATGAGTTCTCTACAACAGCAAGCGGACTCGCAGGCGACCCATTCCCCGGCACAAGCGGAAACACTTCGTTTACCGATACATCTACTCCTGCCGCAAAATTCTATTCAGCAACAAAATCTGGGTCATACTATCTTGGCAAACCAATAACCAATATAAAGGAGAATAGCGACGGAACAATATCATTTGATTTTATGGGTGGTACCGGAGGTAGTGAAGAAGTTGAAGAGGTGCAACTCTCTCGCAGTGGTTGGAGTGCAAAAGCAGACGGATACGCACAAAGCGGTAACGACGGACCTGCCTCTTACGCCATTGACGGAAACCTTAATACTCATTGGCATTCAAGATATGATAATACCGGTGGTGGTAGCACAAACTACGAGTTACCACACTACATTCAATTTGATTTAGGTAGCGTACAAGAGTTCAGCGCATTCAACTATATATCACGTACTGCCGATGGTTCTCAAAACGGAGATATTGCTAATTATGAGATTTATATATCAAACAGCGACATGACAGGTTTGCTATCATCAGCTTATGTACCATCAAACGGAACAAAGATTAAGAGTGGCACATTTGTATATAACAACTCACGCGAACATCATATCAGTTTAGGCAGTAACTACTCTGCAAGATATCTGCTACTATTGTGCAAATCAACAAACAACAATACAAAATTCTCGGCTTGCTCAGAGTTTTACCTATTCAATACCCCATCAGAGGGTGGCGAGGAACCTGAAGAGGAGTATTGTACACCCAACGTAACAACACAAGGAACATCAAACTCATATGTAGGACAGATTGTAACACTTACAACTACAGGAGCAGATGTCAATGCAAATTGGACCAACCCCAAAACCGAAAGCTACAATGGTTCAACAAGCGTAATAGAGAATACATTTACAACGCACCCACAACAGAGCGTAACACTCAACATAGTTGATAAAAATACCGTATGGGGATTAGTAAGGGTATATGTTGATTTGAACGGAAACAAAACATTTGACAGCAACGAGCAGATATATGCCGATGCAACACGCAACCGAACAGAAGCAATAAACCAATCGTTTTCATTAGCCGAAGGTGTTGCTGATGGAACTTATTTAATGCGAGTAATGTATGTAGCAGGCAATGATGATATGAACCTATGGGCGTGCGATAACTTTGGGCAAGGAGGATATTACGACTTTGAATTTACCGTATCAAGTTCATCAAGCGGAATTGAAGATGAGATATCTGACGAAAACACCATTAAGGTTATTAACAACACAATAATTCTGAGCCAACCTGAAAAAATAGATATATATTCAACTTCAGGAACACTTATTAAGAGTGCATATGGCAACAACCTACCACTCTCTGATATAAGCAAAGGAATATATATAGTAAAAGCAGGTTCAAATGTTTGCAAAATTGCAATAAAATAGAGGCAATGCAGGAGATTGAGATAACCGACGATGGCTCTGCCACAATATACGTAAAAGAGCTTGACGAGCATTACCACTCGGTAAAAGGGGCTTTAACAGAGTCGGAACACATATATTGCAAATCGGCATATCTACACCATAGCAATGGCACACCTCTCAGACTCTTGGAGATTGGATATGGTACAGGTTTGAATGCAGTAGTAACAGCAATGGTAGCAGACTCTACTCGTCCTTTACATTATATAAGCATTGAAAAGTACCCTGTAAGCCCCACTACCCTCTCGCAACTGAACTATGGCGAAATAGTTGATAAAGAGCTATACAAAGCCATAACAGATGCTCCATGGAACAAGGCTGTTGAGATAACCCCATACTTTACATTAGAAAAGATTGAGGGCGACTACCTTACAGATAATCTCCCTCAAGATATAGATATAGTCTATTTTGATGCCTTTGCTCCCGAAAAGCAACCCGAAATGTGGAGTAAAGAGAGTTTTGAGCGTCTCTTCGCATCGCTCTCACCCAATGCAGTACTCACAACCTACTGCGCCAAAGGGGCAATTCGCCGAATGTTAATTGAAGTAGGTTTCTCGGTTGAACGCCTTGCGGGACCACCCAACGGGAAACGCGAAATACTCAGAGCAACAAAAAAAGGGAGTGTCTAACAAATTTTTAGACACTCCCTTTTTGTTAGAAGTTGTATAACAAGAGGGATTTCAAGGCTTGCGTAGCCCGAAAAAGCGGAGTTTACTTGGCGTAAATGAGCATTTGAGGGCAAGCTAACACAGAAATCACCTTGTTAGAGAGCTTCATTTTTCAAATTATTAAGTGCTTTTATCCTTCGTACTCAATTAATACCGCGTTGGTAGCAATAACTTGTCCGGGTTCAATAAATACGCGTTTAATAACACCGTTACGTTCGGCAATAATGCTGTTCTCCATCTTCATTGCCTCAAACACAAACAATTCATCTCCACGTTTTACAGTATCACCGGGTTTAACGGCAACCGAAAGCACTGTACCGCCCATAGGAATTGTAACAGTAGGACCTGTAATTGGCTCCTCTTCAACTTCGGGCTCTTCGACAACAACCTCTTCAACTTTAGGTTTACTTGCCTCAAACTCCTCTGCACGGCGATTTTTTAGGAATGTTGCACCAACAGCGGGGAATAGCTGAAGAAGAAGATAATCGTTATCATCTTTTGCAAGTTTAACACCTCCAAACTCCGGTAACTCGGGGTTCTCAGGAGCTTTATATGAAGCAATATCGTAAGGAACCTCCTCGGCACTACCTGTAATCTTCTCGCGGAACTCAGGCGATATTGCAACAGGAGTTTTACCATACTCTCCCTTTATAAGATTTACAAATTGGTTTGTTACCATTGTATAGTCAGGATTGCCTTTTTTACGGTCAAGAGCAAGGTTTACAGCCTGACTACCTACAATCTGAGATGTAGGAGTTACCAAAGGCACAAGACCTGCAGCACGACGCACCTCAGGGATAAGAGCCATTGCATCGTTAAGAATATCCTCTGCACCAAGGCTACGAAGTTGAGCAACCATATTGCTATACATACCACCGGGAACCTCAGCATTCTTAACAATCTCGTTTGGTTTAGGGAAGTTGAAGTATGCCTCAATAGCATGACAAGCATTTAGCAACTCAGCCTCATTATTTGCTTTTGCAGCCTCAATTGCTCTGTCAAATTGGGCATCAATCTCTGCTGGTATAGTATCCTTCAATGGGTCAAAAGTAATTGGGAAGCTCTTAACCAAATCAAAGGCAGCAAGCTCTTTACGGATACCCTCAAGTTTTGTTCTGATTTTACCAACAGCCTCCATATTAGCCTCAACCTCAACTCCCAATTTCTTACAGAAGATATAAATCAACTCCAATGCAGGAGCAGCTGAGCCACCACCAAAGTACCATATATTAGTATCCAAAATATCAACTCCGTTTATAACAGCCATCAAAGATGAAGCAAGACCGTAACCCGGAGTACAGTGAGTGTGGAAATCAATAGGAACATTAACGGCAGCCTTTAATTTGGGAATTAAAGTTGCAATACGTGCAGGATTAACCAAACCTGCCATATCCTTAAGGGTGATAATCTTAGCACCCATAGCCTCCATACCCTTAGCCTTCTCAACAAAATATTCGTCGGTAAATATCTTCTCCTCAACAGCAGGTTTTTTACCAAATAGACGAGCAAAGAAACCAACCTTTTCGGGCTCTGCCGACTTGGGATCAACGGTATAACAAACAGCACCATCGGCAATACCTCCAACCTCGTTTATCTTTTCAATAGAGCTTTTTACGTTGTTAAGGTCGTTAAGAGCATCAAACACACGCATAATACCCAAACCTTGCTTAACAGCCTCTTTATAGAAACCATCAATAATTGTATTGGGATATGGAGCATAACCAAATAGGTTACGACCACGAGATAGGGCTGTCAGGTATGAGCGACCCTCAATAACTTTACTTATTGAGCTTAGTCTTACCCAAGGGCTCTCATCAAGATAGCGCATAACCGAATCGGGTACTGCACCACCCCATACCTCCATGGCATAGAATCCTGCCTCTTTATATATATCAATAACTTGATTTATCTGCTCCCCCGTCATACGGGTAGCGAATAGTGACTGCTGTCCGTCGCGAAGCGTAAGGTCGCGAATTTTTAATTTCTTGTTCATAGTGTACTCCTTTCGTTTTTTGGAGTTATTAAATGATTTTAGGTTATAGTCCTACAAAAATAGAGATGCTTTAGATATAAAACAAATAAATAAGGAAATTTTTCTTTATTATCTCCCTTATTTATCTCTCAGTTATTAGTCCAATTAGACTAATTAGCCCAATTAGTTCAGCATAGTTATCTTAGTCATCTTAGCCACCCTAAAGACCTTAGAGACCCTAATGACCTTAAACTCCCTAATCCAACAACAAAGGTTTGCATTTCGTGCAAACCTTTGTTTATCTAATATCTAAAAACTAACAACTACCCCAACGGGGTGGCGTTAGCCAACAACTAACAACTGAGAAACTACATTCTCTCAGGAACATCAATGCCCAACAACTTCATGCCGTTGCGAATAATCTTTGCAGTATTAACCGATAGCAACAAGCGGAAGGCACGTTTGCTCTCATCTTCTTCGCGAAGGATTGAGAAGTCGTGATAAAATTGGTTATACTCTTTAACCAAGTCATAGGTGTAGTTTGCGATAAGAGCAGGACTGTAAGTAGCTGCTGCATCTTTAAGCACGTTCTTGAACTCAGCCAAACGTTGAATTAGAGAGACCTCTTTCTCTGAAATCTCAACATCACCATCTATTTGAGTAGGAATTTCAATACCGCTCTCTGCTGCTTTACGCAAAACAGAACTAATACGAGCGTGAGTATATTGAATGAAAGGTCCCGTATTACCGTTAAAGTCAATTGACTCTTTAGGGTTAAATGTCATGTTCTTGCGAGGGTCAACCTTCAAGATAAAATATTTCAAAGCACCCAAACCTGTCATTTCAGATATTGCAGCAGCCTCTTCTGCCGAACAACCATCAAGTTTGCCAAGTTCAGCCGAAGTTTCACGAGCAGTAGCAACCATTTCGTCCATAAGATCGTCAGCATCAACCACTGTACCCTCACGCGATTTCATTTTGCCCTCAGGCAACTCAACCATACCGTATGAGAAGTGAACAAGATCCTTACCCCATGAGAAGCCAAGTTTATCCAAAAGAATTGACAACACTTGGAAGTGGTAATTTTGCTCGTTACCCACAACGTAAATCATCTTATCAATGGGATAATCAATGAAACGAAGTTTTGCTGTACCAATATCCTGAGTCATATAAACCGAAGTACCATCGGCACGAAGCAAAAGTTTTTCGTCCAAACCTTCCCCTGTAAGGTCAGCCCAAACCGAACCATCGGGACGACGATACATAATACCCTTCTCCAAACCTTCAAGAACTTTATCTTTACCTTCAAGGTATGTCTCTGACTCGTAATATATCTTATCAAAATCAACACCCATACGTTTGTATGTAGCATCAAATCCTGCATATACCCACTCATTCATCATACGCCAAACCGAGCGGACACTTTCATCGCCTGCCTCCCAACGACGCAACATCTCGCGAGCCTCAAGCATCAAAGGCGAAGCTGCTTCAGCCTCCTCCTTAGTCATACCTTTAGCCTCCAACTCTTTAACTTCAGCTTTGTAGTGTTTATCAAACAATACATAAAAATCACCTATAAGGTGGTCGCCTTTCTTTCCTGCCTTTTCGGGAGTAACACCCTCTCCCCATTTTTGCCAAGCCAACATCGACTTACAGATGTGAATACCACGGTCATTAACAATATTAGTTTTAACAACCTTGTTACCGTCGGCAGCCAATATTTGAGAAAGGCTAAAGCCTAAAAGGTTATTTCGCACATGTCCTAAGTGCAAAGGCTTGTTTGTATTAGGAGATGAATACTCAATCATTACCAGCGACGACTTCTCAGTTACAGGCGTAAAACCATATTTATCATCAGCTGCAATTGCGTTAAGTTGCTCAATCCAAGAGTTACCTGCAATTGATAGGTTCAAGAACCCTTTAACCACATTAAAACCTGACACCAAATCAGAATTGGCAACAAGCCACTCTCCCACCTCAGTAGCAGTAGCCTCCGGAGATTTTTTAGAAACCTTTAAAAAGGGGAAGACCACAAGAGTAAGATTACCCTCAAACTCCTTTTTGGTTTTTTGCAACTGTATAGCAGGATTCTCCTTATCAATACCATAAAGCGCATTAAGCGCAGTGGCAGTTATTTCAGTTATTTTATCCATTTGAATTATCTTAATTATAATTGCAAAAATAGCCTCTATTTCTGCAAAAGTTTATCATCTGCAAAAGTAGTTATAATTTTTGAGTTTTATCTCTTTTTAGTTAACGAAGTTGTTGGGATATATAATTAGGAATGAGGAATGAGAAACAATTACTAATTCCTACTACCAACAAACAAAGGGTTGCCCTCGAAGGACAACCCTTTGCTCATATAAAACATTCCTAATTTCTAATTTAATTAAGGGATAACTACTTTAACAGCTTCAGTTCCCACTTTAACCACTACAACACCTGTTGCTGTAGTTTCAATGGTTGTTACGCCATCTTCTGCCTCAGCAGTTGCCAATACAGTACCATTTATAGTGTAAAGGGTTACTGTTTCGCCTGTCTCAGTACCATATATTGTTAGGTTATCACCATTAACAACAACTTTAATATCTGATGTTGATATGGTGTTATCCTCAATACCTGTTGGCTCGGTCATTGAGATTGTGAAGCGGTTAGCGATTGTTGTTTTGGGCGATGCTTCAAATGTATAATCTTCATCGTTCAAGCAAACAACCTCATCTGTTACGGCATCTTTCAAGTAGATGTTAACATCGCCATCAACACGACTCAACGAAATAGTTTGAGTACTCTTAACTCCTGTGTAAACTGTCAAAGGCATTTCGGTTGGTTCGGGTTGAACAGTGATTGAAGCCTCAGATCCTGCAACGTTTACTGACATAGTTGCCTCGTTATTGCTTGTGGGTTCCAAATACCAAGCATCTTCGTTTACAACAAAGTTTTCAGACGCCTCATCGCTTAACATAATCTTAACACTCTCCTCATCATTGATTGCTAAATATGCTCTACCATATACACTTTGAGCCATTTTTGTTCTTGAAGAAGCAGCCAAAGGAGTTATTACAATATTCTGCTCAGCAATATCTCCCAAATTAGCTTGGAACATTACAGATTGGAACGCTGCAATAGTTGGGGCCTCAATTTGAGATACAGGTATATACTTGTAACCATCGTGATAGTAAAGTATATAATCAATACCATCGCTATGTGTCAAATATGGTGAGCCAAGATGTTGCCAATCATCATCAAATGGGTGAGTTTCACCTACTGTACTACGATAGTTAATAGCTCTAACCGATTTAGGATTACCATCTTGCTCATATTTAATTTCACGTGTAACAGCGGGTTGTCCCGGCTGAGCTTGCTCGGCATAGAACGATTTAAATCTAAGTTTCATCTTATGATCACCGTTGTCATGTTTAACATTTCCTACTACAACAAATCCTTTATTTGCAAAAATCATACCACCTGTTCCAGATAATTTTTGCCAGTTTTTACCATAGTATTGTGTTCCACATGCACGTGTAGCACTATTATAGAGCAATATCCTTATATCTTGTTCAAGCGTTGCAGGCTTCCAGGTTCCTGTTGATTGGTCATAATATTCAACATTTATACCCGGATCAAAGTCAAATGGCATTGATAAGAAGTTATAGAAAGCAGGCTTAGATCCATTACCATCTTTATCATAAGGAAGCATAATCTCTTTCTCTACCTCAACCAATACTCCCTCTTCGGGAAGAACAGAAGCATAAGATATTGTTGTAGCATTAAAATCAACATCTGACTTCAACTTAACGGTTTTAACAAGGTCTGTTTCGGGAAGAAGAATATTTGTTCCACACTCCAACATCTCAATATCAATACCTGAGATATTTCCTCCAACTGCCTCAATTGCAATTTCACCTGCAGCATTCATCTTAGCCTCAACAGGTACAGTCTCTCCTGCAGTCATATTTTTAGTAGTTCCTCCTACAGCCAAGAAACAATCTTCGGTTGTTGTTACAGATACTGCAATATTTTTACCCTCTGTTCCGTAAAGTTTAATCTTCTCCTCTTTTGGAGCAACGGTAAATACGAAATCGACATATTCTCCAACTCCATAGGTATCATAATAAGTTACATCTATTGTTTCACCACTTGCAGGCTGTGTTTGTTTATTTGAAGCAATTGCTCTGATGATTATAGAGTTTCCTGTATTTAATTGATACAAATCGGCAATATCAAATGAGAGTGTGAAATTATTACCATCTCGTGTGTAGGTTTTATTCTCATTTGTTAAGAATGTCGCGTATGCGTCCATATCAACAGCACCTGTTGTATTAGAGGTTAACAAAGGAGCAGATTTAACTACGTCATTATCTAATACATCTAATCGCCATATTGTCAAACCGTAATTACTCATTTCGTAGGTTATGTCGAAAGTAAATTCTGGTGTTGAAGTAATAGGTATTGCATCTAATACAACTTTTTGACCTCTGCTGAATTGATAATCTACAACTCCATTTTCTATTCCGGTTCCATTCTTAATTTCAGCGGCAATAATTGTTGAAGCATTCTCATCTGATGTAATTATAGGAGCATCTACTGTTGAAGAGGCAGAAGCTACATAGTATTTAGCACTATATATTGTTCCATTCTCTCCTACTCTTGCTTTTATATCAATCTCTCCCGATTTATAAGTATTCAAAGCAATAGTTCCACCACTCTTCAATGTTGGGTCATAACTATTGGGGTCTGTACCATCAATAGTATAATAGATTGTTGCCTCTTCGTCGGGATAAGTGAGAGTTATCTCTGCATTATCTTCAATATGGAAGAAAGTTCCTCCGGGAGCAGTAAATGTTATATAGTCTCTATCTTCACGAACACGTATCGCAAAGTCGTATGCTCGTCCCTGATTTATTACACGTTCTCCGGCGTCTAAGGTTTCATCAACAAGATCTTGAGTCCAATCTAATTCAGCCTGTAATATTGTTGGGTCGTAATATACAACACGCATACGGTATAATCCAGGTTGAATATTTTCGGGAATTGTTATTTGACGATTGTATCCATCGGGTAAGATATAGTCCGGATTTGGATATGTATTATCAACTTTATTGTAATTCTCTCCATCGTCCATAAAGTCGCGGTCATTATTCCAATCGACATATATTGCTTGTTGTGTCTCGTTTAACTCAGGTTGCGCTATATAACCGCTCACTGTTATTGGTTGTAACCACGCCTTAAAGTTCAAATCAAGGGTTGTTGTTCCTACCAATACTTTAATAGTGTTACCTGTTTCATCAATTAAGGCTCCTGTTGTGGTTGGAACTGCCTCACCATCTAACGTTCTTGCATATGCTGTACTCTCTGCATCTACACGTTGTAATCCTATCTCCTCTTGAGTATCAAATACAACTGTTGTCAATTCATTTTCAGTATCTTTTCCTGCAACTGCTGTTACCGATGCCAAATAGCGGTTAGCCCTCTCCTCAAATGCCACTTTGTCCTGAGCCAAAGCATAGTACATTGCCATTTCGATATAGACCTTCTCAAACTCAGCAATGTAATTCTCGCTCTTCATTATGACAGTTTCGTAGATTGCTTCTGTTGAAATTGTTTTACCATTCAAAGTCCATTGAATGAATTTATATCCTGTTTTAGGCTCAGCCACAAGTGTTGCAGTAGTAGCATTCTTAAATACTCCCTCGCCTAAACCACCTTCAATACGAACAGTACCCCACTCTCCGTTATTTGATGTAGCAGTTACATTCCAAACTCTTACAAGGTTTGCAGTATATGTTTTATCTCCCTCGGTCTTATCAATTATAGTTGGCTCAGAAGATATCACATTTCCATCTTTATCTGTCCAATTTTCAAATACATATCCTGTTTTAGGTTGAACTGTAATTTCTATTGCGCCTTCGGTTGTAAGAGATGTATTAGACTCTTCATTCATCAATATTGTAGCCGACTCAGCAGGCTCAACATTAACATTGATAGTACGTGAAGGAACACAACCGTCAATTACGAATACAAAGTCAAGATAACCTCCTTGTGATAAAGATGCCTTACAAGCATCACCAGCGAAAGATCCAGAAGTTGAACGAATTACAACTATATCGCCGTTTTTATGGGCATTACCTATTGTAATTGGGAATGAGGCTGTGCTCTCTGAAGTAGATATTTTATCGTCATTTTGCATATTAGTGAATGCCAAACCTGCAGAAGCACTTCCCTCGTATGGACCATATAGAGTTTCAAATCCATCGCCTTCATTAATAAACAACTCTACATCGCCCCAGTTTTTCATATACTCAATATTCAATGTAAAGGTTGCTCCCGGTTCAATAGTAATTGCTTTTGTAGCACCCCATTGTGCAGGCTCACCTAAATCGATCTGAACCTCACTCGCATTCTTCATATTAAATACAGTACCTACTATATCACCATTCGCAACTCCATCTCCATCGGTTATTGATGCTGATTTAACTGTAAATACATTTCCACTAAGTTGGAAAGTTGGTTTACATATTTGAGCATAAGCCTCAGGAGCGAAATATGCCTCAACCTCGTATGTTCCTAATTCTACATCAATTGTAGTAGTCGATTTCAATCTGATTTGGTTAGTTGCTGTGTTTTTAACAACCCAACGGTCAAAGATATAACCCTCATCAGCAACTGCAGTTAATTGAACTGTTTCTCCTGCATTTCCTGATATGCTACCATTAACCTCCTCTCCATCTTTAGTAACCTTACCGAAAGTAGAAGGCACTGTAACATTCACTGCCAATTGCGCAACATATTTTGCTGTTAGGCTTAAAGGCTCATTTATATTTTCAGCTAAGTATTCAAGATTGGTACTTACTTGTTCCTCTCCTTTATACCAACCAATGAAATTATAACCTGCATTTGGTGTAGATGCTGTAAATGTTGCAGATCCTCCTATCTCAACCGAAGATGCAGATACTGTTGCTGTACCGGCTTCGGCAGGAGATGCTGTTGCTGTTAGAGGATAACCCATTGCTACTACACTTATGGCAGAAGAGAAGCTTCCATTGTCATATGGTTTTAATGCACCATCAAAACGATAGTCATTTCCTATTTTAATTACAAAAACTCCGCTCTCGGCAACGTCACCGTCTGTCTTATGGCCTCTTAACAGAACTGTTAGATATATTTTTCCAAACAAACTTTCGTTAGATTCTGTTACATCTGCATTTACATTATTATATAATTTGGTTAGAGAGAATTTTGTTTTATCACTTGCTTCTGCTTCTATACCATCAGGACTTGCATCAGAGTAACTTGATGTTCCATAACCTGGGAACGCCATATAATTTCCGTCTGATGTGCGGAACATAAAGTAATTGCCATTTACTTCGCATGTGAATTTTGCTGTTTCAGGTAATACTGTTTCTCCTTTAGTATATGGTGCAACTGCTAATGTTCCTCCATTGTTATATATATAATATTGTGTTCCGTGACCTACTATAAATGAGTAGAGGACTCCATTTGTAGGTAACTCTACATCTGTTGTTGTATAGTAAGCATCAATTGCAGATTGTAATGCTAATCCATTTACTACACTTGCATCAGCCTCTGCAGCATTAATTGCATTTTGCAATGTTGTGCGAGCAGAAGCATTTGCTTTAGGATAACCTACTCCTGTTTTGTTTATAAGAGTTTTTGCAGTTTCTATTGTTTGTTCAACATCTGATGATACAATATTAATATAATATACATTACTATAATTGCTACCATTAGTATAAGTTCCACAAATAGGATCAGCACCAAATGCATCAAATGCTCCATTTGATTGTGCAACAATTAAAGATCCATCAGTTGTTCCATCATCACGTTTACCTACCAAGCAGTATGTTCCCTCCTTTGTTGAGTTTGCATCATTTATTAACCAATCGCAATATGTAGCATTATATGATGATAGCGTTCCTTTATTACCGTTATGAGAATAATTTGCTCCATCAGTTGCACGCCATATCATATATTCGTTTGTAGCAATATTCTTAAATGAGTATTTGCCATTAGCTTGTTTTGTACATAAGAACTGTGCAGATGCTCCAATACTCTCGGCTGTTTGAGAAGTTGTTCCCAACGACAAAACGCTACCGGTTATATATAAAGCTCGCTGGTCTCCATTTGACTGAATATTTGTAAATGTTACAATTTTACCGTCCCATGGGTCGGCATTTAATACAGTATATATAGCATCTACCTCTTCAGTAGTAGGATTATTTCCCATTGCAGTAATATCTGCCTTTAACTCATTTTTAGTTGCAGTTGGGAGATTTGAAGCATCTACTACCGAAGTTAGATATGTTTTTACAAAGTTTCCTCTGTTTACATCTGTTTTAAGGCTATATGCATTATTTGTTAATTGCTCAATAGTAAATGCTCTATATATATTATTATATCCATCGAAGTTATGAGTTCCTCCACTTAAACATGTTGTTGTTGGATTTGCTACTGTTCCGTCTCTTGTTAATGTCTCTTCATATAAGAATCCTACTTTGCCATCATCTTGCAAGTCCATTGAACTATATGCCGACTGTGTTGTACTTACTTGATAGAATCCGTTCCAACCTGTTGCGAAGTTTGAAACAGTATTCATATCGTCAAGGTTAGTAAGTTCTTTATAGTAGATACCTACATTTACACGATCACTTCCTGTAGGTTGAGATTGTAATGCCAAATACATCTCTTTGTTGTCGTTGTTACGTTTTACAGGAACAATCAAAATTTCTCCATTGGTATTGTTGCTACCAGGTGCATGATTTGAACCTTCAAATGTACTTGCTGTACAACTACTCCAACTTCCTGCTCCTGTTGCTGTATTTGTATATGTATATATGTTATAGAGACGACCATTTCCGTTTGCATTGCGACTTGAAAGGATTACTCTTCCATCGGGTAACTCTTCGCATTTTGGCTCGTTTCCATTATCGGGAGTGATTGATGCCGCTGCTCCTCCAAGAGGTTTCCATGTGCGACCAAAGTCATCAGAGTAGATTACACGGTTTCCGTTTGGTCTTGCACACATTGCTGCATATAAGCGGTAGTAATTACCTACTTTTACTACACGGCTTTGGAATACTTTACCTCCACCAACAAAGGCAGACTCCATTGCATTAACTCCATCAAATAATTTGTAAATATCTTCGGTAATATTTACAGGTGTTCCCCAAGTATCTCCGTAATTCTCACTACGTATAATACCAATCATATTAGGATTAGAACGAGTAGCCGCTTGATAGGTTGTGCAACCTGCTACTACAATTACTATAACCTCTCCACTCTCACGGTCTGCTACTACGGCAGGATCTCCGTATGCTATCTCAAATACATTTTGAGTTGCAGATATAAGATTTTCATTACCGGCAGCTATTGTTTTTTCAGCACCCCAAGTTACTCCGTTGTCGTCACTTATACGACATACTGCATCAACGCGTCCATATCCGGGGTCAGTTCCACAAACCAAACGAGCAGCAGTTGCAATAAGACGCCCATCTTTGTTTGTGCTTGTAATACCCGGAATACGATATGGGTATATATTATTGGCTTGGCTAATATTTGCTGATGTAAACAAATCTTGCTTTCTTGAGTTGGTGGGAGTTGCATTTGTTACTTTTATTGTGAAATCAACTACAACAGGGGCATTGTCTGTATTGCATAATGTACATGGATCCATTTTTGACCATACAATCATATATCTTGCCCTATATTCTCCATTTTGAATGCTCTCAGGTATAGTGAAATTTGGCATAGCTTTAGGATATGCAGCATCTGTTGATTCTCCAACAGATGTACCCTTATGATTGCGACCATTGTAATATGAATAGGCTATTATTTCGCTATCCTCGGTAGGAACCCCATTTGCTCCTAAACGTGGGGTAAACTCTTTATCTCCATTCCAATCGACATACAGATATCCATGCATTGCCCAGCCATTCCAATTAATTGCAGGTGTTACGTCTATTCCTTTTGCAAGTGTAATTACATTACTTGTTTTATCAAAATAGATTTGAGCCCCTGATCCTGTTGTTTGATTTACTGCAATTGCTGTATTTGTATTGTTGTCATCGTTAAAATTTAAAGAGACTAAATTTCTGTCAACACCTGTTCTTGTTGATGTTCCAAAGTTTGTGCAGTATTGTTTCTCTGCAAAGTTTGCAACGTATGCTGTTGCCGCAGTTACTGTTGCTTCATATGTAGCAGATCTTGAAACCTCTGTGCCTCCAACTGTCCAATTTACAAATATGAAACCACTGTTAGGCGTTGCTGTTAATGTTACTGTACCTCCCTCTAAAACTTCTGATGCAGATATCTCTACCTCACCCATATCATTATTGTTGGCTGATACGCTTACTGCATATGTTGGGATTTTTTCAAATACAGCAGTATAAGATATGTTTCCTGCTTCGTTGTTTGAAAACTCTGCATTGGTTGTTACTTCCGCTTGTGTATCTGTGTTTATCCATCTTAAGAAACGATAACCTGCATTTGCCTCTGCTGTGATAGTTATAACGCCTTCTGCTGTTACTCCACCTACTGTACCGTTCGCTTTTACAACTCCTCCTTCTGTTGGCGATGCCACAACTGCTATTGTGCGTGATGTTATTGGCGCTTCAACTCGCAATGTTACATCAACAACACAACCATTATCAGCTGCTATAGAAGAACTTCCACACGCATCAATAGAGTTCCAATCCACTTTAAAACGCAAACGGTAATCTCCTGCTTCCAAATTCGCAGGCAATGTCCATTGTGGCATATTAGATTGTGTTACTCCACAATTGTTAGAAGCTGATGCTCCAAGACTGTTTGTTCCTGTAGCTGTTCCTGTTGAAGAATAGAAGTTGTAACTTACCAACTCTCCTTCAGTTGTAGCTCCGTTTGCATTCAATGTCTGATTAAATTCCTTATCTTTACCGTAGTCAATGAATACATATCCGTGCATCCAAGAACCTGTCCAACTCAATGCAGAGAAACTTAATGTTGCTCCGGGTGATGTTGTTAATACAAGGGCTGTTTTGTCTTTATATACAGCATCTGTTGCAGAGGTTTGAATATTTGGCACCTCTAATTGAGAAGCGCCATCACTCAATGTGAATGAGTTTAACTTTCTTCCTGCTCCATTTCCTGTATTTGCCATATTGCCTGAAGGGGCACAATATCCTTCTTTGTATAAGTAGAACTCAGCACAATTGGCAAATAGGTTTGTATTATCTGCATTCACTCCGTAAGTAGATGTTGAATACAACATTACATATCTTGCAGAATATTCTTGATCCAACTCTATAAGATGTTCTTGTGCCGGATAAGTAAATGTTCCGGATTTAATCTCCGTCATTGTAGATGTAAGAGATCCTATTGTTGGGGTTTCTGTACTAATATATAGTTTATATCCACCAATATTTCCGTTACTTGCCTCTGCTGCAGCACGAGATATATAATTAAACGCAGAGAATTCTTGTACAGAACCAAGATCAAATACTATCCATTGATTTGCTTTCTTATTTGCTGCATTATCCCAATCCGAGTGCCAATAGGTTGAATTGTTTCCGTCTATTGCCTTATCTCCGGTTACATATTGGCCGTCATCTTGTCCGGCATACTGAGATGAAACATTGAAGATTGTCCAACCGCTATGGCCTAAATTCACCAAATCGGCATTTACATTCTGATACGGGAATAACGCTAATAGCACGAGCGTTAAAACCCAAAGTAGTTGTTTTTTCATAATTGTTTTTGGTTATTGTTTTTATTTTTTCTTGTTTCCCTATTCTATTAGGCTTAGTCCAATTGGTCTAATTAGACTAATAGCTATTGCCTTTTGGTTATACTATTCTATTTTCTCTATATATTCTGCTAACTATCTATATATGCGTGTACTGCTATGCGTACACTTTGCTTTGCAAAGTTAAGGCTTTTTTTTATTTATTTGTCGTTTATAATGTTAAATTTTTCTGTTTTAACATTTTAGGTAGGGAAAAGTTGCCTGAAAGCAACTTTCAGTTGTTAGCTAAATAGGATAGCTAAGATAGATAGGGTTACTAGGGTTTTACTTAGTCATCTTAGTTATCTTAGGCGGACAGAGCATGCTCTGCCCCTACTGCTTTTGATATACTACCAACAAAAATGGGTTGCCCTCGAGGACAACCCATTTTATCTAACAACTAACAACTACCCGTAGGGCGGCGTTAGCCGAAAACTAAAAACTACTTAACTACTTTAACAACCTCTGCTCCTGCTTTTACGACAACTACTCCTGTTGCTGATGTTGCAATGGTTGTTGCACCATCTTCTGCTACAGCTGTTGCTAATACAACTCCGTCAGTTGTGTAAAGAGTTACTGCTTCGCCTGCCTCTGCTCCATATATTGTTAGGTTATCTCCATTAACAACAACTTTAATATCTGATGTTGATATGGTGTTACCCTCAATACCTGTTGGCTCGGTCATTGAGATTGTGAAGCGGTTAGCAATTGTTGTTTTGGGTGTTGCTTCAAATGTGTAATCTTCATCGTTCAAGCATACAACCTCGTCTGTAACGGCATCTTTTAGATATACATTATTCTCGCCTACCATACGGGTTAATGAGATTGTATGTGTGGTGCCTGCTCCTGCATAAACTGTCATAGGCAACTCGGTTGCTTCGGGTTGTACGGTTACGCTTGCTTGCATACCATCAACTACAAAGTAGTTAGCCGATATTGCATTTGCTGTAGGTGCCATATACCATGCGTCCTCGTTTACTACAAAGTTCTCTGATGACTCGTCACTCAAGATTATCTTAGCAGGTGCGCTCTCGTCAACTGAGATGTTTGCTTGTGCATATACACTCTCTGATGCTTTTGTCAAACTTAAAGCTGCTACTGCAGTTTCAGGTTCAAGGCTGACAGTACCTACTGATTGCAACATAAATCCTTGGTAAGGAGCCAATATCTTAGACTCAGCCGGTGTGTATGATTCGTATGAGTAACCATTGTGAGTGTAAATAGTTTTACCTTCGGGAGCTGTTACTTTTGTTAAGTATGGTACTCCTACATGGTTCCAGTTTTCGTCAAACATATGACTTGTTCCGCCATTGTTGTTTTCTACTGTTGTTACACTCTTAATGCTTCCGTCTTGTGAGTAAGCTGCTTCTGCTGATGAGAATTGTAGTTTCATCTTATAATCTGCATCTGCGCCACCATAATTGTTGTTTCCTACTATTACAAATCCCTGATTAGCTTCCAGTTGAATACTCTCGCCTGCTGCAACTTTTTCCCATGCCTGACCATATTTACCTTGAGCACGTATCTCGCTGTTGTATGTCATGATACGTACGTGTGTTTCTGCCACTGCAGGTTCCCAACTATCACCGTCCCAATACTTAATATCAGCAGTATTGAATGCAAATGGCATTGACAAGAAGTTGAAGTATGAAGGTGTTCCTTTGCCTTCAATTGGTTGAGGAGTGTTTATCTCTTTCTCTACTACCACTTGTACTCCCATACTCAAGTCAGATATAGCAGATAATGTTGCTACATTATAATCATACTCTTCTCCTGATGCATCATAAGCAGGAGCTTCTGATACTACGGTTATCTTCTCCAATTGAGGAGCTTCAATAGCAACTTCCGGAGCATTTACGTTACGCAATACCAATTCGGTTAATGTTGAAGTAGCAACCTCATTTAGTGCCACACTCTCGCCACAATCAACAGAGGTTATTGTTCCTGCATTTGTTGTTATCTCTAATGCTCCCGCTTCAGTTGTAGTTGCTGTTATCTCTACGGCTGTTCCTGCTGTTGCTGAAATCTCTGTACCATTTGCAGAGATTGTACAATCTGTATCAGTTGTTACTGTAACTGTTACCTCAGTACTTGCGTCAGCTGTAATAGTCATCTCTGAACCTGCAGAGAACTTACCAAATACAGCAACAAGACCATAATCTGTTATTAGATTTTCTTCAGTTATTGTAACTACAGTTGTATATTTAGATGAAACTTTATTATTCTCAAAATTAAGTTCAGCATCTGCCATATACCAACCTACAAAGTTGTATCCATTAGTGGGTTGCTCGGCAGTTAAAATAACCTTGCTGCCAACACAAACATTTGAAACACTTTGACTTATAGTAAAGCGGTCATCTTCAGCAGCCATATCAGTAGTTGCTTGTACTTGCAATGAATATACCTCTGCCGCAAATACTGCGGTGTATGTTACATCATCTGTTGCTGTAATTGTGTATGAAGTTGCATCAGAAACTAAAACTCCGTTAAGTTCCCAACCTACAAATGTTTGAGCTCCCTCAGTTGCTGTAAGGGTAACTTCTGTATCTTTATCAACTGTTACTGATTGTTCTCCATTAACATTTGCTGTTCCTTCTCCTTCAACGGTTACGCTGATTGTTACTTTAGTCTCTAACTCAAAGTTTGCAACGTACTCACCATCTTTACCACTTATTACCGAGAATGTGTAAGTTGCTTCGGTTGAAACCTCTGCACCGTTTAACGTCCAGTTCACAAAGTCATAACCTTCGTCAGCAACTGCTGTAAGAGTAACCTCTTCGCCATCTTGTACTGTCTCTTTTGATACGGTTGCATTACCACCCTCTGTTGCTGATACTGTTACTATATAAGTTGGTATAAGTTCAAATGTTGCTGTAAGGTTTACATCGCTTGAAGCTGTTACGGTGCGTATTGGTGTTGTATCTCCGTCGCTCCACTCAACAAAGCGGTAACCATCATTTGCGGTTGCAGTAAGTATAACCTCTGCATCTTCTTCAACGGCATCTCCTGAAGTTATTGCATTTTCTCCTACAGTTGCTGTTACGCTACCCATTGCATTATCGTTAGTAGCGAAAGTTACTATCGCTGTATTGGTTGTGCTAAAGAGTGCTGTATATGTTCTGTTCTCAGTAATATTAGTTGAGTACGATGTGTTAGTAGATAATGATACTCCATTATACTCCCAACCTTCGAAACTGTAACCCTCTCCGTTTGGTGTAGCTACCAATGTTATTTGAGAATCGAAATCTACAAGATTGGTCTCGCCAGATACTACACTCTCTCCATTAAGTGTTACAGAACCTCTCTTGGCATTAAACTCAATAACCAATGAGCATTTATATGCAAATCGTGCTTCAAGAGATAACGACTCTGTTATGTTCTCAACTGTATATTCTATCTCTGTACTAACTTTTTCTTCTCCTTTATACCAACCATCAAAAACAAAGTTTGTATTAGGAGTTGCAGTAAATGTTGCAGAGCCTCCGGGTTCAACTTCGGCAGGTGTTACTGTTGCTGTTCCCCATGAAGTTTGATCTGTATTTACTGTTGCTGTTAAAGTTAATGTTGTTTGTACCTCAACTATGCTTATTGCTGATGAGAATGTTCCATTATCGTATGGAGTGCTTGCTCCGTCCCAACTTCCGTCAGTTGTTTTAACTACAAATACTCCGCTCTCGGCAGTTCCTCCGTCATTCTTATGACCTCTTAATAGAACTGTAAGATATATTTTACCAAATAGATCAGCATTAGAAGCTGTTACGTTTGCATTTATATTGTTATACAACTTAGCAATAGAGAATTTTGTCAAATCACTTGCCGAATCCTCTAAACCATCAGCACTTGCATCAGAGTAGTTCTCGGTTCCGTATGAAGGGAATGCCATATATTTATTATCTGATGTTTTGAACATATAGTAATCTCCTGATAACTCACAAGTGAATTTTGCTGTTTCGGGCAACTCCATATCTTCAGTGTATGATGCTAATGACAATGTGCCTTCATTGTTATAGATATAGTATTTTGTAGCATGACCAACAATAAATGCATATTTACCATCAGCTACAGGTTTAACAACATCAGTTGAAGCATAATATGCATCAATTGCTGATTGCAATGCAACTGCTGCTCCTTGGTAAGGATTAGCCTCAGCTTTTGTTATGGCGGCACTTAGTGTTGAACGTGCAGAAGATGAAGGATAACCTACTCCCTCTTTTGCAAGTATCTCTTTTGCTGATGCTATCAATGCTTTTGTTTCGTCGCTCTCTGGCAACACATCTATTCGATATAAGTTACTATATGTTGATGACCATGCCAATGAAGTGTCCCAAGAATCAAAGTCTCCATCGTCTGCCATCAAAACAAGTGAGCCGTCATTTGTTCCTCCACTACGTTTTGCGTACATATAGTATGTTCCTGCTGAAGTTGAATTTGCATCAACAAAGGTCCAATCACAATATGTTGCATCATAATCGGTCATTGTTCCTTTATTGCTGTTTTGTCCGTAGTTTTGACTTGCACTTGAACGCCATATCATATATACATCTTTTGCGGCATTGTAGAATGTATATTTTCCGTTTGATTGTTTTATACACTCAAATTGTGCCGATGTTCCCAAAGTTGACGCATCAGACGAGCTTGTTGCCAACTCTCCACTATCATTTATATATAGTGTATATGTTCCGCTTTGTTGAACGTTAGTGAATGTTACTGCCTTACCGTCCCATGGATCTGAGTTCAATACACTGTATATCTCATCAACCTCGGCAGGTGTTGGGTCATCGCCAAATCCTGAGATCTTAGTATTCAACTCACTCTTAACATCGTCTGATGCTGATGAAGCATTAACGTATGATGTTAGATAAGTTTTTACAATATCTCCGCGGTTTATATCCAAATTAAGAGTATAAGCATTATTTGTAATATCCTCTATCTCGTACGATGTGTATATATTGTTGTAACCGTCATAGTTGTGAGTTCCTGATCCATCAGTGAAACATGTTGATGTAGGGTTACTTACTGTTCCGAATAGTGTATATGTGTCTTCATAGAAGAATGCAATTCTGCCATTATCTTGCAATACCATTGTACTGTAAGCTGATGTATTGGTTGTTACATGGTAATAACCGTCCCAACTTGCTGAAAGGTTTGCAGGAGTATTCATATCGTCAAAACTTGTAAGTTCTTTATAATAGATACAAACATTACTGCAATCGTTTGAAGAAGATGATGTTCCTGTAGGTATTGATTGCAATGCCAAATACATATCGGTATTATTATCTGTTCGTGTTACGGGAACAATCAAAATTTCACCATTGGTTGAGTTAGTACCGGGAGTTCTTCCTGCTCCATCAAATGAACTTGAGCTAACTGTACCCCAACTTCCTGCTGCTGTTGCTGTGTTGGTGTATGTGTATATGTTGTAGTAACAACCTGAAGCTTTACGGCTTGAGATTATTACACGTCCGTCAGGCATCTCTTCACATTTTGGCTCATCACCGTCAGGTACGGGTAGTGCAAACTCTCCGCCAAGTGGTCTCCAAGTGCGACCAAAGTCATCAGAGTAGATTACACGGTTTCCGTTTGGACGAGCACACATTGCTGCATAAATACGATAGTATTCGCCCACTTTTACTACACGGCTTTGGAATATCTTACCACTTGCCACAAATGCCGATTGCATTGGATAACCATCATCAAACAGACCATATATAGCCTCTGTTATATCTTCGGGTTCGCTCCAAGTGTCTCCATTATTGGTACTACGCATTATACCTACTTTATTGGGGTTACTACGAGTTGTAGCAGAGTTATTATATACTGTACAACCTGCAACAACTACTATTATAACCTCTTCTTTTTCTCTATCGGCAACAATTGCTGCATCACCAAATGCTGTAGTAAAGTAGTTTACTGATGCAGATGTTACACCGTCTCCGTCAGCTATAATCTCTTTGTCAGTCCAAGTTTTACCGTTGTTATCGCTCATACGACAAGCAATATCAACCTCTCCGTAACCAGGGTCGGTTCCACAAACTTGATGTGATGCCACTGCTATCAAACGACCTGTAACTGTTTTTGCAATTGCAGGAATACGATATGTTGGAATAGACGAACTTCCGTTGCTTGTATTGAATAGGTCGTGAGTATATTGAGCCGACAATTCATATACAGGTGCAATAGTTATATCGTCTGATACTGTTACTGTATATGGGTTTTCGGTTGATAATTGATTACCGTTGCCATCTACCCATTTAACAAAGATATAATCTGTGTCTGCTGTAGGAGTAGCGGTAAATGTTACCTCATCTCCTTCATAGATTTTATCTACTACTTCACCGCCAACGGTATATGTTACACTTCCACCTTCAACTTGCGTAACTGTTACATTATATTCAGCTTTTGCAGCAAAGGTTGCTGTAAGTGTTATATCCTCAGTAATTGTTACTGTTTGCTCGGCTGTGTTTACATTATTGCTCCATGATACAAATTTATATCCTGCAGCAGGTGTTGCAACCACTGTTACTTCTGTTCCGCTTGCTACCTCTTTACTTTCTGTTGTTCCGTCTGCGAAAGCAACAGTACCCATTGTTTCGTTTGCAGAAGCTATGCTTACTGTAAATGCCTGAGCAAAGTTTGCTGTATAAGTGTTTGTTTTAGTAGCAGGGAATGTATAAGTTAAATCTGTTCCTACTTCTGCGTCATTAGCATCTGTCCAATTTGCAAATGCATAACCATCTTTAGGCTCTGCTGTGAGGGTTACCTCTGTTCCTATTTTAATTTCGGCAGGTGATACTGATACTGTTCCTCCCGCTGTTGGGTTGGCAGTTGCTGTAACCTCTGCATCAACAACTTGGAATAGGAAGTCAACGTAAGATCCTTCAGTATATGAACCTACAGGTGTTATCGGATCAACCGGACTTGAGCCTATTGCTCTTAAAACTATAATATCTCCAACTTTTACATCGCTTGATAATGCTATCGGGAATGTAATTGTATTATCTGTTGAGTTTGCAGTTAAACGAGTATCTGCAGAAACTCCTGACCAGAATGTAGAGACTGAAGCTGATGTTGTTGATCCAAAATATCCGTAACTTGCAATGATGTTATCAACAGTGTTATGCATTAAATGGAAGTGCATACCATACCAACCCTCTGTTTCAACTGATACTTGCAAATCAAATTGTGCCTCGGGAGAAACATACATTGGTTGAGGTGAAGCTACTGTGCTATTGGTTGCTGTACCTACAACTGCTCCATCTGCTCCGTCTAAAACGGTTGCTCCTGTAGCAGAGAGCATATTTCCTGCTCTACTGAATGTTGGTGCTGTAAGAGCTGAATACATCTGCTCTGCTGTTAAACGAGTAACATCGGCAGTAATAGTCAAAGGAGAAGCAATTGCTTCTGTAAGAATAATATCATATGACTCGCTATTAGAGCTTTGATTACCTCCATTTACAAGCCAATCGTTAAATTGATAACCCGATTCTACCTCTATTTGACAAGTTATAGTATCTCCTTCTAATGCTGTTTCAATAGTATTTCCTTCGCTATTTACAACTGTAATTGTTGCCCCTGTTGGTTGTTCAATATTTATGGTAAATTGTTTTAAAGCTTTATATACAGGAACAATAGTCATATTGGCTGTTGCTGTGGTTGTGTATGGGTTGTCTGTTGACAACTGATTTGCTCCATCGCTCCACTCAACAAATATGTATTCATCATTTTCTAAAGCAGTGAATACCAATTCATCTCCTTCATATATTGTTGCATCTGCTACTCCATTTACTGTGTATGAGACTGAACCGCCTGCTACTTCAGGTGTGTTAACTGTTACTGTATATATGGTTTTCTCAGCAAATGTTGCTGTATAGGTTGCTGATACTGTTATATTATCAATTGTACGAGTTGCTGATGTTGAACCATCTTCCCATTGTACAAATTTATATGCAGCTGATGTGGGTTCTGCTACAATTGTTACTGATGCTCCACTTCCTACCTCTTTTGTTGTTCCTTCTGCATCACTGAAACGAACTGTTCCCCATTCGTTGTTTGAAGAAGCTATTGTTACTATTATCTTCTCTGCAAAGTTTGCTGTATAGGTATCATTTGTTGTAGCAGTAAATGTGTATTCTGCATCGGTACTAACTACTGTTCCTGCTGAGTTAGTCCAATTTACAAAGCCATAACCTTCATTAGCATTTGCTGTTAGGGTTACCGATGCTCCTGTTGCTACTGTTGTAGAAGATACATTTTCTCCGTTTATTTGAACGCTACCGCCTGTTCCTGCTGTTGCTCCAATTGTTACGTCAAAATTGTATTGATATAGGTAGAACTCGGCACAAT
>JAGBHI010000086.1 GCA_017935575.1 Bacteroidales bacterium
ACCATAATTGGTATGGATATAATTGATGGAATAGCCATCTTCAAGCATATGCATATATTTTAGCAATGCTGAATAATCGTGTTTCTTTCGCATAAAATAAACCCCAAAGTTTTTTGTCCAAACTTTGGGGTTCACTTCAAACTTCCGTTCGTTTTTTTAATATTTATTTTAATAACCTCCGTTGTCGTCGCTAAAATCCATATCGCTGAAACCTTCAGTGTCAAGCTCATCAGGATTGTATCCTCCTTCAATCCCAAAGTCGTCATCATCTAAATCAATTGAAGGGGTAGAAGCAATTATTTTTTTGTCTAACTCTTCAAGCGACATTATCTGTTTTGGCGCTTTACCTTTAACCTTTGTACATAGAGGGTCAATTAGGTTTTTGCCTAATTCAATCTCTCTTAGCTCCATAAAGAATGAACGATCTGCCATCATGTCAAATACAAATAATAGGCGTTGATGTTCATCTTCAATCAATTCACTAAGTCTTGTGTCCTCCATTAACCAAATATCTTCGTCAGAAGATGAGTCCATTTCAATCAGAGTTATTTCTTCTCTCTTCTCCCAATCGTCTTCACAAATGAAGAAAGATGTTATTTGGTCTTTGGTATAATTAACCGAATTTAAAATAGCATCGTTCAACTCTAAAAAAGTAGCTTCCGAATCAATGCAAATTTCTCTTGAAAAGGTTTCAACCTCGTCAGATAATAATAAAAACTTGTATATCATAATAATCTACTTTACTCTTATTTACTTTGAATTTGTATTAGCAAAGCTATTAATAACTTTACAATGATATCTATTTGGTTCTTATAATTCCTCTATCTGAAGATTTTATAAAATCAACAATAACTTTTTTCTCTTCTGAATCGGGGAATTCTTCCTCTATCTTTTTGATAGCATCTGTATTGTTGAGTCCCGAATTGTATAGAGTGTGATATATATTCTGAATATTATATATCTGCTCTTTTGTAAATCCGCGACGTTGAAGACCTACCGAGTTTATACTTGCATATACAGTTGGTATGCGTCCTGCCATAACGTAAGGAGGGATATCTTTGTTGATGTGAGAACCTCCTTGAATCATGACGTGTGTTCCAATTTTAGAGAATTGGTGCATAAGAGTTCCACCTCCTATAGTGGCAAAGTTGTCAATTTCAACCTCTCCTGCAATTTGAGTAGCATTAGCAACAATTATATTGTTTTTTAATATGCAGTCATGAGCGATATGAGAGTATGCCATAATAAGACAATTGTTTCCCACTACAGTTTTACCTCTTGATGCTGTACCTCTATTTACAGTAACAAACTCACGAATTGTTGTATTGTCTCCAATTTCAACAGTTGTGTATTCACCTCTAAATTTTAAATCTTGAGGCTCTCCGGCTATAACAGCACATGAACATATATGACAATTCTTGCCAATACGAGATCCTTTTAAGATACTCGCGTTTGAATCAATTCTTGTTCCATCACCAATAATCACGTCCTCTTCAATTGTAACAAAGGGACCTATAACTACATCTTTACCAATTTTGGCATCGGGGTGTATCGATGCAAGTGAATTTTGCATAATATTGAATGTTATTTGTTTTTTACTATTTGAGCAAGGAATTCGGCTTCTGCAGCAATTTTATTTCCTACAAAAACGTATCCTTTCATTGAAGCACATCCTCTGCGAAGTTCTGTCATAAACGATACATGGAATATGGCAGTATCTCCTGGCACAACCTTCTGTCTGAATTTTACATTATTTATTGTCAAGAAGTATGTTGAGTATGCTTTAGGGTCATCTACTGAATTCAAAACCAATAAACCTCCTGTTTGAGCCATAGCTTCAATAAGCAAAACTCCGGGAACTACGGGTTCCTGAGGGAAGTGTCCTTGGAAGAAAGGTTCGTTAGCTGTAAAGTTTTTAATACCAACAATAGCCTTTTTGTCCATATTAATGATTTTATCAACCAATAACATCGGATAGCGGTGCGGAAGAAGCTCTTTTATCTTGTTTACGTCCATTATTGGTTCCTTATCAGGATTATAATTTGGAGCTTGAACCTCTTGCTTCTTTATATCTTTGCGTATTGCTTTTGCAAGTTTATTGTTTATTCCATGTCCTGAACGGGTGGCAATAACTCTACCTTTAATAGGGCGACCTATCAATGCAAGGTCTCCCATTAAATCAAGAAGTTTGTGTCTCGCTGGCTCGTTGTCAAAGACCAAAGGTTTGTTATTTAAATATCCGAGTTCCAATGCGCTTTTCTTTTGAGCGCCCATAAGATCGGCTAATTTATCCAACTCTTCCTGTGGCATCTCTTGGTCATAAATAACAATAGCATTGTCAAGGTCTCCTCCTTTTATAAGACCAGCTTTCAATAGAGGCTCAATCTCTCTTACAAAAACGAAAGTTCTGCTTGCTGCAATCTCATTTTTGAAATCAGCCATATTCTCCAATGTTGCAAACTGGTTGCTTAAGACAGGAGAATTAAAACTTATCAAAGTGTTAATGCTGAAATTTTCATCGGGGAGGAATATTAGTGAAGCTCCGCTTGCCTCATCTCTAACCTCCATTTTGTTTTTAACAACATAATACTCTTGGTCGGCATTTAACTCTTCAATACCAACTCTTTCAATCTCTTCAACATATCTTATTGCGCTACCGTCAAGTATTGGAAATTCAGGAGCATTAACCTCTATCAAACAGTTTGATATTCCATAAGCATACAATGCTGCCATACCATGCTCTATTGTACTTACTGTAGCATCGCCTTTTTTTACAACAGTTCCGCGTTGAGTTTGGCATACAGCTTCAGCCACAGCATCAATAATAGGCTGATCGGGCAAATCTACTCGTTTTATCTTATATCCGAAGTTTTCTGGAGCCGGATTGAAGGTTACGGTAATATCAAGACCTGTGTGTAACCCTTTGCCACTTAGCGAGAAACTATCTTTTAGACTTTTTTGTTTCATAGTAATATGTTTGTGTCAAAATTTAATGCAAATAAACTGAAATATTTGGAACAAAAAAAACGTTTTGCAATAATTTTGTTCTTGAAGATTTACAGTTTTTTGTTTTTTGGTTGTAATATATTGTCTTATACGTTGTTAATATTACTTGCCTTCGTTCTCGGACAACATGCTTTTTAGTTGCTCAACCTCTTTTTGAAGTTGTTTTATTGTTGCATTCATCTCGGGCAGGCGTTTAGTAAGAACAACTTGACGAGCAAACTCTTTAATGGGTATGCCGGGAGAACCCAAAAGGTTTGAATTGGCTTCAACACTGTTCGGAATTCCTGCTTGTGCGCCAATATTAACATTGTCGCCTATAGTTATGTGTCCTGCAAAACCAACTTGTCCACCAATCATACACTGACTACCAATTTTTGTAGAACCTGCTATTCCAACTTGTGCAGCCATTACAGTGTTATTTCCAATCTCTACGTTATGAGCAACTTGAATTAAGTTGTCAAGTTTGGTGCCTCTTCTTATGATAGTTGAACCCATTGTTGCTCTATCAATAGTTGTATTAGAGCCAATTTCAACGTTGTCCTCAATTACGACATTACCAATTTGAGCAATTTTTACATACTCTCCGTTTTGAGGCGCAAAACCAAAACCATCGCCTCCAATTACGACTCCGGCATGAATAATAACATTATTGCCTATAACGCAATTATGATAAATTTTAACTCCGGGGTAAATTATACAGTTTTTCCCTATTTTTACATTGTTGCCAATGTAGCATTGAGGATATATTTTGCTTCCGTCTTCTATTTGAACATTATCTGCGATATAGGAAAATGCACCAACATAAGTTTCATTGCCAATAATTGCGCTTTCAGCTATATATGCGTTCTCTTCAATGCCAATTTTTTGGGGTCGAGTTGCTTGGTCAACCATATTTAAAAGAAGAGCTAAGCATGCATAGGGGTCGTCAACTTTAATTAAAGTTGTCTTTACCTCTTGCTCTGGAGTGAAATCTCTTCTTACAAGTACAGCACTTGCTTTTGTCTCGTAAACATAGTTTGTGTATTTGCTATTTGCAAGAAACGATAGAGTACCGGGCTTACCATCATCTATTTTTGAAAGGTTATTAACCTTAATAGAACCGTCGCCCACAATTTCTCCATGTAAAAACGATGCAATTTGCTCAACTGAAAATTCCATGATAACAATATATTGTAAAAATTAAATTTCTATTTAATCAAATTTACCCTATACGGGATTATATTTCTGCAAATATCGTAAAAATTTTATATACCTCAATATTATTATGCACCAAATTTTGAATTTTGTGTAAAAAATGTAAAAATGTTGATGATAGAGCAACCTTGTTAATGACTTAAATATATATTTATAAATTTAGCAATGTTTAAACTGTTAACATAATTTATGCGTTAAATTAACATTTATTATATGCTGTTTTTATAATAAAAAACAGACATTGTATTATTATTGCAAAAAATATTTTAATTTTATGAGTTGAATAATATAATACCATAAAAAATGAAAAAACTGACTACCATTTTAATCTCTTTTTTGATGTTGCAATCTGTAGTTTATGCAACGGAGAAATTCTATGATCCATACATGCCTGAGCCTTTGCCTATAAATGCTCCAGAATGGATGAAAGCTATAGCAGAGGCCCCATCGGAAGTTAATTTTCATGAAATGCAACGCTTGTATCAAGAGTGGATAGCTGAAGATGTTGATGTACGTGTAAGGATAGTAGAAAACAAGCAAGTAGTAAACTTTTACCGCAGATGGATGAGTGCATATCGCCCATATGTAACATCAGACGGCTCAATAAAGCTCCCTACAATGGAGGAGTATAAGGCATATGTTGATGCTATAAATTCATCGGCAAAATCAAATAAAAAGCTCCTAAAAAATAGTGACGAAGCACAATCAATATGGCGAAATATAGGACCTAATAAAACATATACCAATAAAAATGGAGAGTTAACTCAGA
This sequence comes from Bacteroidales bacterium, assembly GCA_017935575.1. Taxonomy (GTDB): domain Bacteria; phylum Bacteroidota; class Bacteroidia; order Bacteroidales; family G3-4614; genus Caccoplasma_A. Next base: position 4,970 of record JAGBHI010000086.1, read on the forward strand.
AAGATTCTCAAGTTTGTGTATATCGTATAGCCGTAAGTTTAAAAGATAGCGCAACTCTCTATTGTGGAACAGAGAGCGGAGTTGTTTTTAAAACAACCAATAAAGGAGAAACATGGCAACCATGTGCCCCCCAACACTTTTTTGGAGGTCCTATCTTTAGTATAGCCATTGACCCTGTTGATAATAATATCGTATATGTAGGCGGTGGTCCATGGTTGTGGAAAACCGTTGATGGAGGAGAGAGCTGGACAAGATGTGAAGGTATTGAAAGTAGGGTAAACTCAATTAAAATAAATCCGAATGAAAGACAAACAATAACACTCTCTGTTGGAGATAAAGACAAAGATATTTTGTATAATGGCTTTTTTATCTCTTATGATGGCGGACAGAATTTCTCATGCTTGTTGTACGGATTATGTTTTGACCACGAGTTGCACCCCGAGAATCCCAATAAAATTTATCTATTAAAACGAGGAAATAATGAAATATGGTCTTACTTCTATTACTCAGAAGATGGAGGTTTCTCTTGGACTATGTCAGAGCTACCGGTGGGATTTGTAGTAGCAGGTCGTTTAGCGGTAAGTGAGGCAGAGGGAGGCGAAGACTATGTATATGCGCTTGTAAATTCCAGTATGTATGAGATAAATAGCAGTTCAAACCCATATGGAGGATTAGGAACACCTGCAATTCTTGTTTCAAAAGATGCAGGATACACATGGGAAGATAAAACCGTATTCAAAGGCTCTTACCATTGGGATAACACCTTCTCTCCTATAATGGACGAGAGCGGAGGTCAAGGATACTTTGATATGATGATAGGAGCATCAACCGAGAATCCTGCACATGTTTTATTTGGATTAACATCACTCTATCGTTCAACTCAAGAGGGAACCACAAGTTTTCGAGATGCAATAGGAGGATATCAACGTTCGGATTGGATGCACTGCGATATACAAGATATAGCTACTCACCCATGTGGAGACACATGGATATGTAACGACGGAGGAATAAAATACTCAGCCGATTTCTTTGAGACCAAAGGAGAAGACAGATATTATGGAATATATGCATCGGATTACCAAGGCTTAGGAGTAGGTTGGAATGAAGATGTAATGGCGGCAGGACGTTGGCATAATGGCGATGTTGTGCATGCAAAAAGCTATGGCGAAGGAAATTCTGTTCACGTAGGAGGCGTTGAAATAGCAACAGGCTATGTAATGAAGAGTAACCCATGGAAAGTATTCTTTACCGATGCGGCAACACGTATAATGCCACAAAATATGAATGGAACAATAGGCGAAGATTATCAAACATGGTTTCGCGATATAAAACCATACGAGGTGCTTCGCATAAACGGACACATAGCAACCGATCCCCGATACGCCTTAAAAGTATTTGTACAAGATATGACAAATACATGGCAATGTTATTTGTCGCACGACGAAGGAGCGTCATTTCAACAAGTATTTGATAGTGAAGGAGAGGAATTTTACAGTTACGACTTTGCAAGAACCAATCCTGACAGAGTATATATAGTGGGAAACTATCATATGTGGCGTTCCGATAACGGCGGTGAGAGTTTTACCGAATGCTCAGCGCGTCCGTTCCCTGAATTAGACGGTTATCACTATACTCGAGTAGTAATTGACCCTAATGACGAAAACCATCTATTGGTAATATGTAACGATGTTGCAGGGGCAGTCGTAGAGAGTTTTGATGGAGGAGAGAGTTGGCAACAATACAATCTTGCAAACCTATCAGACAAAAGAATACATCAGATAATTCTTGTAGGAGACGAACATGGCAGTACCTATATGACATCGTACGATGGAGCCTATGTTTGGTTCAAGGACAATACAATGACCAACTTTATTGATTACTCATCGGGCTTAAATCCGGGAGCCAGAATATCAAAAGTGGTTCCATACTACAAAGGAGGAGTGTTGCGTATGGCAACCGACCAAGGATTATGGGAAGCCCCCCTATATCACCAAGAGTTCATAGCAGTACCTCAGCCAATGGCATTAAATCTTGGTGATGGCGATTTAACATCAACACCTCAAAAGCAGGTACAGTTTGATAGTTACAGTATTGTAAAACAAGATGAAAATACAAAATGGCAATGGAGTTTCTCACCGCAACCACAATGGGTAAGTGATGCAACCGTTCGCAATCCCAAAGTAATATTCGGAAAAGGCGGAAGTTACGATGTAACCCTTACGGTAACCACATCGGCAGGAACATCATCGCGAACCATAAAAGATATGATTGTCATTGACTCACCCGACTCTGTCGAAGATAGCAAATTAATAGGAGAGGTAGGACTGACAAACATAGTAGTAACCAATGGAGAAAGTTTGCAATTTACAACATCAGGGCTAAGAGAAGATGCAGTAATAACAATACACAATACAAAGGGGCAACTTATGCACACACAACAAGTCTCTGCCGAAGATAATAGTGCAGAAATAGATTTACCCAACTTGACAGACGGAGTATATATCTATTCAATCAAAACAGCGACTCAAAAATACTTTGGAAAATTCGTAATAAAATAAAAATATGAAAATCAGGACTCTTATATCGTTAATATTGTTGGCGTCATTATCGTTTAGTGTAAATGCGCAGCAAGAAGAGAATGTAGAAAAATACTACACACCATATCTGTTGGATTATTTACCGGCAGGTTCACCGGCATGGATGGCAAAACTTGCAAAGCCACAAGGGTTAAACTATTATGCAATGCTTGATAGTTTTACCGTCTATTTGCGTAACAATCCCGATGCCAGAAAAAAAACACCCCAAACAAAACAGGTAGTAAATCACTTCCGTCGTTTTCAAGATGCATATGTAAACTTTGTTGATAAAGAGGGAATAATCCGATTGCCAAAAGTAGAACAATATCGCAAAGAGATAGCCGATATAAACCGTGTCGTATCTCGCGATAATCTGCTAAAATCAACATCAGGAGAAGGTCAATATGGCGATAAATGGGAAGTAATATCTCCCTTTATAACATACGATTTAAATACAAAAGAGGTTTCACCTGCGCAAACCAATATTCAGCGATTAGCAGCATCTCGCTCAAATCCCAATATTCTCTATTGTGGCTCAGAAACAGGTCTTATTTTCAAAACCACCGATAAAGGAGCAAATTGGTTCCCCTGTAACGGAGGCGAATGGTTATCGGGCGAGATAACAGCAGTAGATATAAGTCACTCTGACCCCAATAAAGTTATAGTTGGAGCAGGAGGAGCATTTTGGAAGACAACCGATGGCGGAGTAATTTGGAACAATATAACCCCTGATCCTTATAATTACAGTCGTTCAAGTGTAGCGCAATTTAAGCCTGATAACGACAATATAATTTTGGCAGGAACACGCACAAATCTATATCGTTCAACCGATGGCGGAAATTCATGGAGCCTTGTACTAAACGGAATGGCATTTGATGTGAAATTCTCACTACAAAACCCCAATATATGTTATGCGGCGGTAAGACAAAATTATACAGTAGTATTCTACAAAAGTACCGATGCAGGAGCAAGTTGGAGCCAACTAACCGTTACAGACAAGCCCCTTATCAGTGCGCGTATAGGATTAAGCGAAGCCCCAACAGGAGCCGATTACCTTTATCTATGGGTGTGTCGTATTGATGATTATACACAATACGATGAACTTTATTTAAGCGGTTCGCCTCTAATATTCAAAAGTACCGATGCAGGAGCGTCGTTTACAGAGTATGACCCCGTTGACCAAATGGAGTATGCCGATAAGCACGGCGGACAAGGATATTACGATATGGTATGTGTAGCATCAGCAACCGACCCTGAAACCGTACTATTCGGAATAATACAGTTATACCGTTCAACCAATGGAGGAAAAACTATTGAAAATATAGGTGGCTATTACGGAAATCCCGATAAAGCAAACTTTGATTTACATTGCGACCAACAATCAATCCAAACAAACGGAGCGGGAGATACATGGTTATCAACCGATGGTGGAATAATATATAGCAACGACTTCTTTGAATGGCATGCCGAAGGACGTTTCAATGGAATATATGCCTCAGAGATGTGGGGCTTTGACCAAGGCTGGAACGAAGACGTAATGGTAGGCGGACGCAACCATAACGGAAACATGTCGCAAATGGACCAATACAACGGCGTAACCATATCAATGAGAGGTTCTGAACGAGCAACAGGATATGTATTCCTTTCTAACCCCCGAAAAGTATTCTATTCCGATGCAAGTGGAGCAGCAATACTACCCGAAGATTGGACCGACAATTTTGAAACACTATACGAATTTTGGATATATCCCAAAGAGTCAGTTCAACACGGAATAGGCTTTGAGTTTGATCCACGCTATGCAGGCTGTTTCTATGTGGTAAAGAGTGCAAGTTTCTGGTCAGAAGAGTATAAGGTGTTGTGGCGAACAACAGACGATGGACTATCTTTCAATGAAGTTTACAAATTTCAAGAGCCAATAAGTTCGGTAGCTGTATCGCGTTCAAATCCAAATAAAATAGTAGTAGGAACCGCAGGCTATTTATACTATTCAACAGATATGGGAGAGACCTTTACAGAGTATGTCATACCTGAGGCTCTTACACAATCAATAAATTATAAGATAGCCATACACCCAAAAAACGAGAATGAAATTTGGGTAAGTGATAACAATCCCGGAGGAATGTGGGTAACAAAAGACAATGGAGCAACGTGGCAAAAATATGACGATGGGCTAACCATTGCCTCATGGGATAATACAGTGGCAACACATCAAGTGGGACGTTTTTTCCTTACCGGCAACGAAAAGAATGCAGTATATGCCGTTGCCTTTACAATGGGATATTTGAATGAGAGATACACAACCCCACGCGGAAGACTTCTATATCGCGATGATACAACAAACGGTTGGATTGATTTACACGAAGGATTACCAAAGGTAATGGTATTAAATCGTTTGTTACCATTCTATAAAGAGGGAGTAGTACGATTAGCAACCAACAATGGAATATGGGAGAGAGATTTAGTAGATAAAAACTTTAAGCCTATAGCACAGCCATTGTTGTTAAATGTAGGCTCAGGCGATAACACCTCGTCAAACTATCCACAAGAGATACAACTTGAAAGTTACAGTATCGTAAACCAAGCCGATGCAGAGTGGAAGTGGGAGATATATCCCGAGCCTCTATATATAAGCTCAAAAACCGAGCGTAACCCAACAATGCGAATTGAGCCCGATCAAACATATGATATATCACTAACCGTAACAACACCGGCAGGAACAGATACCAAAACCATCAAGTCAATGATAAAAGGCTCAAAACCTGTACCTGAAGAAACCGGAATAGAAGGAGCTTATATTGCCACTCGCGATTTAAAACTTATATCAGGCAACACAGTTGTAAAAGGCGAAGAATTTATATTCCAGCTAAACAATATTGATAAAATTAGTATTGAGGTATATGCCTCAAATGGAAAGATGATGGCTGCTCAAACAGGTGCATCAACAATAAATATACCCACGGCAACATTCTCGGCAGGAGTATATTATTATATGGCAGTTGATAACAATGGTTACAAATACACCGGAAAGCTAATAGTAAAAAATTAGAGAATAAAGAAAACATATAAGATGAAGAGATGGAAATACATTACACTGCTCATATCGGTATTAAGTATGCCGATATGGGCAGACAATATTGAAGAAGGAATAAACCTTGATGAAGTTGTAGTAGCAGGAAGCCGATGGACACAAAATGCCGATTTGCAACCAATAAAAATAACAAAACTTGGTTTTGAAGAGAGTAATAAATACAATCCCCAAACAGCAGCCGATTTATTAAATCTATCGGGCGAAGTATTCATACAAAAAAGCCAATATGGCGGCGGAAGCCCAATGATACGAGGTTTTGCCACCAACAGACTATTATATTCGGTTGATGGTGTCAGAATGAACACCGCCATATACCGCGCAGGAAACATACAAAATGTAATATCACTTGACCCATTTGCCATCGGCTCGTCCGAGATACTTTTCGGACCCGGAGCCGTAGGATACGGAAGCGATGCAATAGGAGGAGTTATGATTTTCAATACCCTCAAAACAAAACTCTCAGAAACAGAAAAACCGCATCTATATGGTTCTGCAACATTGCGGACAGCAACAGCATCAACCGAGTTTACAGGTCATGCACATATAGGAGTAGGTTTTAAAAAATGGGGCTTTGTTACAAGTTTTACCTACTCTGATTTTAACGATTTAAAACAGGGCTTACACGGTCCAGACGATTATGTACAGCAATACAACGTACAACCCAATTATACCGTAGGCGGAACAGTTGAAGATATAGTAACCTTAAACACCGAAGAGAGAAAACAATCTCCCTCAGGATACAATCAGTTTAATATAATGCAAAAGTTACGCTATGCCCCCAACCAATATTGGAATTTGGAGTATGCATTTCATTATAGCGAAACATCAGATTATTCACGCTATGACCGTCATCAACGCATGCGCAACGGACAACCGCGCTATGCCGAGTGGAACTATGGTCCTCAAACATGGATGATGAATCAATTGGTTATAGAACAAACGCGAAAAACAGTAATGTACGACTCACTTAAAATAAACGCTGCCTTTCAGATGTTTGAAGAGAGCCGAATAAGTCGCGATTTGAACAAACCCAATCGCGAAACCCAAACCGAGAATGTCGAAGCGTGGAGTGCCACTATTGATTTCAGAAAATCAATATTGAAAAATCTATCTCTATATTACGGAGCTGAATATATACAGAACAATGTAAAATCAACAGGCGAAGGATTAAACGTATTAACAAACGAAACATCAGTCATAGCATCACGTTATCCCAAAGCCAAGTGGTATAGTGCCGGAATATATGCACAAGCAGAGTGGCAAGCAACCAAGACCCTAAATCTTGAAGCAGGATTACGATACAATCACTATCTGATAAATTCCGATTTTTCAACAGCAGGATACGAAGTGCCATTTGACGAACATCAAAAATCAGATGCAGGAAGTGTCAGTGCAAACATAGGGCTAAATTGGCGTCCCAAACATGGTTGGTTAATGCGAATAAATTATGCAAGAGGCTTTAGAGCACCAAATGTTGATGATATGGGTAAACTTTTTGATAGTGTTGATGGTTATATAACTGTACCCAATCCAAATCTTAAACCGGAATATGCCGATAACGTTGAGTTAGGATTGGCAAAAAAGTTCGGAACATTTTTGCAAATGGATATAACAGGATATTACACACATTTAAACAATGCGATAGTAAGGCGAAATTCAACATTCAACGGAAGCGAAACAATGATGTATCAAGGCGAGGAGTGTAGAGTACAAGCCCTTCAAAATGCCGCAGAGGCAAATATATGGGGGATTCAAGCAGGTATTGAGGCAGAGTTTGCAAAGTGGTTTTATTTCAATACAAGGCTAAATTATCAACACGGAAGAGAGGAGTTGGATAGTGGCGAAAAATCGCCATCTCGTCATGCAGCACCATTCTTTGGACGAGCTGCATTAGGATTTGATAATGGAAAAATATCAGTTGAAGCATACACACAATTTCAAGCAGAATGCAGTGCCGAAGATATGCCGGAGGAGGAGCGAGAAAAAACAGAAATATATGCACTTGATGCTGACGGCAAAGCATATTCACCCGGTTGGATAACCATAAATCTTAGAGCGTCATACAATATATATAAAGGATTGTATCTAAATGCTTCACTTGAAAATATAGCCGATAAACGATATCGTCCATATAGTAGTGGAATAAGTGCACCGGGACGTAACTTTACCGTAAGTGCAACATATAGTTTCTAAAAAACAACAATATTCAGAGAGTGATCTATTTTTCGTTTATTCTGCTCTATTGGTAGATAAATTTAGTATATAAATCTAAAAATATGAGTATTTAATAAAAGATATTTTACGTACAATAAAAAAGTATTAACTTTGTAAAGATAAAGGAAAAATCTTTTTTTACAAAAAGAAGTATAATTTAAGGAGTTGATTATGAAGTTGTTGCAACAAAAATTATCAAAATATGATGCCCCTCAAAAAGCAAAGGCATTAGGAGTATATCCCTATTTTAGAGCAATAGAGAGTGATCAAGATACAGAAGTTATCATAAACGGTAAAAAAGTATTAATGTTTGGTTCAAACAGCTACTTAGGATTAACCAATCACCCTAAAATAAAAGAGGCAGCCATTGAAGCAACAAAAAAATACGGAACAGGTTGTGCAGGTTCTCGTTTCTTAAATGGTACACTTGATATACACACCCAATTAGAGCAACGATTAGCCGAGTTTGTAGGAAAAGAGGAGGCAATAATATACTCAACAGGTTTTCAAGTAAATCTTGGAGTAGTATCATGTTTAACAGGACGTGCCGACTATATAATTTGGGACGAGTTAGACCATGCCTCAATCATTGAGGGACGACGTTTAGCCTTCTCAACACAATTAAAATACAAGCACAACGATATGGAGTCTTTGGAGAAAGTATTAAAATCTCTTCCCGAGGACAAAGTAAAATTGATAGTAACCGACGGAGTATTCAGTATGGAAGGCGATGTTGCAAACCTGCCTGAGATAGTGAAGTTGGCTGAAAAATACAATGCAGCCACATACGTTGACGAGGCGCACGGAATAGGTGTATTCGGACGTAACGGACGCGGAACATGCGACCATTTTGGAGTAACAAAAGATGTTGATTTAATAATGGGAACCTTCTCAAAATCATTTGCATCATTAGGAGGCTTTATAGCAACCGATTCAGTAACAGCCAACTATTTACGCCA
>JAGBHI010000013.1 GCA_017935575.1 Bacteroidales bacterium
ACACATCAACTACTTATTTTGATTTAAGATAGCCGACATTTTATATTTTTTGCCTATTTTTGTCTCCGCAATAACAATCACTCATTTTTCATTGTTGTTTATATAATAAATATATTAGTAAATGTTTAAAGGGAACTCTTTTTTTGCATCAATACCGCCGGTTACCAAAAATTTAATCATTATAAATTTTTTGATATGGCTTGCCACCTTTGTTTTAGGTAATAGATTTGATTTTGATTTAACCAAATATTTGGGGTTACATTATATTACTGCTCCCGACTTTAATGCGGCGCAGTTTATAACATATATGTTTATGCACGACCCCTCTTCAATAAGCCATGTTTTCTTTAATATGTTCTCCGTTTTTATTTTTGGTAGAACGTTAGAGATGGTATGGGGATCAAAAAGATTTTTATTTTACTACTTTTCAACAGGTATTGGTGCCGGTATCATTCAAGAACTTGTATGGTGGTTATCTGTTGCCGGTCAAAGTTATGTTGCTGCCGAAACCATTCATGGAACAATGGTTAATGTACCCGTAGAGATGTACACCGCCATGTTCAATACCGTTGGTGCTTCAGGCGCTGTATTTGGTATATTATTGGCTTTTGGTATGCTATTCCCTAATGCCGAACTCTTTTTAATGTTCATTCCTATTCCTATAAAGGCTAAATATTTTGTTGCTTTTTATGGTATCGTGGAACTCTTCTTTGGCGTGGCAGGGGCTGCAGGTGATAATGTTGCCCATTTTGCTCACCTTGGAGGTATGTTGTTTGGGTTAATTCTAATTCTTTATTGGAGAAAAAAAGGTATTGGCGGAGGACCTTATTTTTAATAACTTACCTGTTTTGAAGCTCTTAAAATTAATATATAAATATATAGGCTCTACTATAACAGCGATTTTTGGATTGCTGTTAATTGTTGCAGCGTATAGCTACCTGATATCCCCAAATGTTATACATAAAACTGTATATCTTTCTTTAATATTCCCTTTTATATTATGGAGCAACATTGCTATTCTTATATTTTGGATTATACAAAAAAATAAGATTGCTTTTATTACTATTATTGCTATTGCCTCGTCATGGGGTAGCATCTACAGATATTTCCCTATAAATATAAATAATACGGAATATACAGGTGGAGATACTGTTAAAGTTATGAGTTTTAATACCTGTTGCTTTGCTAAAATGACACCGCACAAAGGGGAAAAGATTAATCCCATAATTGAGTTTATAAAGAGTAGCGATGCTGATGTGGTTTGTTTACAGGAATATGCTGTTGGTAGAGCTTTAAACTCATTACAAGAGAATGATCTTGATTCAGCATTTGCTAAAATATATCCATATAGGAAAGTATTCCTTAATGATAATCACTATTATGAATCGGGATTGGCATGTTTGTCAAAATACCCAATTACTAATGCAGAACCTATAATTGCACCTGTAAACACCAATGGTTCAATTATGTATAGTATTGATATCAAAGGAAGAGCAATAAGATTTGTTGTTAATCATTTGGAATCAAACAGACTATCTTCAGATGACAGAGGGCTGTTCAACTATGTAACTTCTCACATTACTGAAAGCGACACTCTTATGGACAATGTTAAGCGTCAACTTATCTGGAAAATAGCTGCCGCTGCTAAACGCAGAGCTTTACAGGCTGACAAGATTGCTGAAACTGTCAAAGATTTTGATAGGGATATTATTATTTGTGGCGATTTCAACGACACTCAACAATCATACGTTTACAATAAGATAAGAGGAGATTTAAAAGATGCTTATGTTGAGACTTGTTTTGGCCCCGATATTACTTATCATGCCGATAAGTTCTTTTTCAGAATTGACCATATATTATATGGAAAAGGTCTAAAATGCCTTAATACATATATTGATAAAAGTATTAAGGATTCAGACCACTACCCTATTATATCTACTTTTGAAATTATACCTTGATACTACTTCTTATTAACCTCATTAAGTAGTTTTAAATATTCATTTTCATCGGCTATTATAGCTAATGCTCGCGTAAGAGCATCATTTGCTCCTGTATTTATAACCTTATAGTATGATGATTGGTCAAAAAGATCTCGTGCTATTAAGGCTTTCATCTGTAACTTCATCAAGGAACTTGAACGGTTGTATTCCTCTTCTTTATACTCCACTCCTACTTCAATCGCTAAATTTATAAGTTGAGTCATTAGAGAATCTGTTACTTGATACTCCTCTATAAATTTATTTTCTCGCTTATACTCTGACAATAAAGTTTTTTTGTTATTCTCGGCATACTCCGCTGCTAATTGTGGCATAATGCCTTTTGCCACTATATCACGATGATAGTCTGAATAGAGCGTTGTATCTACAGGAATAAAACAATCGGGCATTATTCCTCCTCCGCCAAATACTGTACGATGATTCTTGAGTGTAGTATATTTTAAAGAGTCAGAAAAATGTATGCTATCGGCACTTATCATTTCGCCTCTGTTATATCGTTCCCAAATATCGTTGCGATATGCTTTGTTTCCTTCATTATATGGTCGCTGTATTGAACGTCCTGTTGGTGTATAATAGTGTGCTACTGTTAATCGCAACATTGAGCCATCGGGCATTTGTAGTGGGCGTTGTACTAATCCTTTTCCAAAGGTACGACGACCTACTATTACTCCTCTGTCCCAATCTTGTACTGCTCCTGCCAATATCTCTGATGCCGATGCAGAGTTTTCATCTACCAATACTATAAGTTTTCCTTCTCGGAATACTCCCTTCTCACCACTTCGCTCCTCTTTGCGTGGAGAGGTGCGTCCTTGCGTGTAAACAATAAGATTACCTTCGTCAAGTAGCATATTGGCTAAGCCTACCGCCGCTGACAAATATCCTCCTCCGTTTCCTTGAAGGTCAATGATAAGATTTTTCATTCTATTAAGTCTTATCATTGGTACTATAGCCTCAACAAACTCATCAAATGTTGTTGCGGCAAAGCGACTTAGCTTTACATATCCCGTGTTTTTTGCTACCATATAGGTAGCATCAACACTATGCACGGGTATTTGATCGCGAGTTATGGTAAATGGTAATAACCCTTCACTTCCGTGGCGTTTTACTAAGACATTAACAGTTGTCCCCCGCAATCCACGAAGGCGCTTCTTAATGTCGTTAGCACTCATCTTAACTCCGGCAACAATAGTGTCATTTATGAATATGATACGGTCTCCTGCCAATATACCCACTTTCTCACATGGCCCTCCCGATATTGTTTGTAATATATAGCAGGTATCCTTCTGCATCATAAATTGAATACCAACTCCATCAAAATTACCATTTAACGATTCGTTGCTCTCTTCAACCTCTTCTTTTGTGAGATAGGCAGAATGGGGATCCAACTCCTCTAACATAGCTCTAATACCTGCCTCCACTATGCGTGCTTCATTTACTGTATCAACATATAAATTGTTTATTGCGTAGTTAATAAGCGAAAGTTTTTTTGAACCCTCGGTTTGATTTAGTTGCGCAACTATATTTTGAGCAAAGATTACAAATAACAGAAGAAATATTTTTCTTATTTTGAATTTCATGGTCTTGGTAAATATCCCGATATGTCTCGCCCGAAATGTAACAACTCGCGTACCATTGAGGAGCTTATATGCGATAATGTAGGGTGTGTAAATAGTAATATTGTCTCTACTCCTGATAATTCGCGGTTTGTATCTGCAATAGCTTTCTCATACTCAAAGTCAATTGTTGAACGGACTCCTCGTACTATTGCATTTGCACCAACCTCTTTAACGACATCAATGGTTAAACCTGTGTATGTTATTACCTCTACTCTATCACTATCCTGATATAGTGTTTTTAGTGAAGCCTCTGTCTCTTCAACAGAGAATGTCCTTTTTTTATTCTCATTTATTCCTATGGCTATAATTACCTTATCGGCAAAAGTCAATGCTCGGTCAACTATCCACTGATGCCCAATAGTGAAAGGATCAAAACTGCCGGGGAATAATAGTGTTTTATTATGAGAGGTCTTCATCTGTTACCAAATTATCAATAATAAAATTTTGACGATCCATTGTATTCTTACCCATATAGAACTCCAACATCTCTCCTACGGCATCTTGTTTATTAAGTGATACCGGGTCAAGACGCATATCTGGTCCTATAAAGTTGGCAAATTCCGAAGCAGAAATCTCTCCGAGACCTTTAAATCGTGTTATCTCCGGGTGCGCTCCCACCTTTTCTATTGCGGCAATACGTTCCTCTTCGGTATAACAATAGTAGGTCTCTTTTTTATTACGAACCCTGAAAAGTGGAGTTTGTAATATATAGACATGCCCTTTCTTTACAAGTTCGGGGAAGAATTGTAAGAAGAATGTTAAAAGCAACATTCTTATGTGCATACCATCAACATCGGCATCGGTTGCTATAACTATTTTATTGTAACGCAATCCTTCAAGACCATCTTCTATATCAAGTGCTGCTTGTAATAGGTTAAACTCCTCATTTTCATAAACTACTTTACGTGTTAAACCGTATGAATTAAGGGGTTTACCTCGTAGGCTGAATACTGCCTGAGTTTCGGCATTACGACTCTTTGTGATTGAGCCCGAAGCTGAATCTCCCTCAGTTATGAAAAGTGTTGATTTATCGCGGTCTTCTCCCTTTGCATCGCTAAGGTGAATGCGACAATCACGCAATTTTTTATTATGTAAATTTGCCTTTTTTGAACGTTCTCGTGCAAGTTTTGTTACTCCGGCTATAGCCTTACGCTCCTTTTCAGACTCTTGCACTTTTTTAAGCATCAACTCTGCCGTTGTTGGTTCGCGGTGTAAGTAATTGTCTAACTCCTTTTTCAAAAAGTCATTCAAAAATTTACCGATAGTAGGTCCATCAGGTCCCATATCTTTTGAACCTAATTTTGTTTTTGTCTGCGACTCAAATACAGGCTCCTCAACTTTTATGCTGACTGCCGCTACCATTCCGTTACGAATATCGGAAAACTCAAAGTTCTTGTTGAAGAACTCTTTTATTGTACGTGTTGCTGCCTCGCGAAAGGCTGAAAGATGTGTTCCTCCTTGAGTTGTATGCTGACCATTCACAAATGAGTAGTACTCCTCGCCATATTGCTCGCAGTGAGTTATTACCACCTCAATATCATCGCCCTTTAAATGGATTATTGGGTAGAGAGGTGTCGCTGTCATCTTATCATTCAAGAGGTCTAATAATCCTCCTTTTGAGTAAAATTTACGACCATTAAGATATATGGCCAATCCGCTATTTAGATATGAGTAGTTCTTTAATAAATTCTCAACATACTCCTCGCGGAAAGCATAATTCGCAAATATCTTTTCGTCATTATCAGGGGTGAATTGAACAAGCGTTCCATTCTTCTCAGTTGTTGCACATATAGGAGCATCTGTTACAACTGCACCCTTTTCATATATTACCTCTTTACATTGTCCGTCGCGATATGCAACAATTCTGAAATTGGTAGATAGAGCATTAACGGCTTTAATACCGACTCCGTTCAAACCAACCGATTTTTTAAAGGCTTTTGAATCGTATTTGGCTCCTGTATTCATCTTTGACGAAACATCAATAACCTTTTCAAGTGGAATACCGCGACCATAATCTCGCACTTCAACTTTGTTATCCTCTATGTTAACATCAATCTGAGAGCCAAAGCCCATCATATACTCATCTATGGCATTATCCATAACCTCTTTGAGAAGCACATATATTCCGTCATCGGCATGAGAACCGTCGCCAAGTTTTCCTATATACATACCGGGACGAAGACGTATATGCTCTTTCCAATCAAGAGTACGTATGGCATCTTCATTATAAATTGCTTCAATCTCTTTTTTCTCTACTTCTTCCATATCGAGTATAATTTTTGCTTAACTGCGAAGATACAAATTTTTAGCGAATTGTTTGGTTATGAAAGAGATTAATTTTATTAAAACAACAATAAAGAGCTGCATTTTTTATGCAACTCTTTATTGTTAATTCATTTTAATGCCGAAAACGAGATTTAAGGCTGATAACTACTTCTTCGGCGGATAATCTATTGTATAGTGTAATCCTACACTCTCTTTGCGAGCCATTGCCTGTTTTATTATCAAATAACCTACGTTTATGATATTACGCAACTCACATATTTGACTTGTTACAACTGAGCGTTGGAAAAGGTTTTCTGTCTCTTCATATAGGATATTTAAACGATCTAATGCTCGTTTTAAACGCAGATCTGAACGAACTATTCCCACATATGCCGACATTAGTTGCTCAACCTCTCTCAAACTTTGAGTAATTAAGACCATCTCTTCGGGTTGAGTTGTTCCTTCGTCGTTCCATTCGGGGATATCCTCTCTTATATCTATATCTTTTATTGCCTCTACTGCATGTTTTGCCGCAGCATCAGCATAGACAACTGCCTCTATCAGAGAGTTTGACGCCAAACGGTTACCTCCGTGTAATCCGGTACATGCACATTCTCCGAAAGCATAAAGATTTTTTATTGACGAACATGCATTTAAATCAACCTTTATTCCCCCACACAAATAGTGAGCAGCAGGTGCTACAGGAATATACTCCTTAGTAATATCAATTCCCAAAGACAAACACTTGCTATATATGTTCGGAAAGTGTTCTCGCGTCTCCTGCTCATCTTTATGGGTAACATCAAGATATACGCAATCGTCGCCTCGCATTTTCATCTCATTATCTATGGCACGAGCAACAATATCACGAGGGGCAAGAGATTTTCGTTCATCATATTTTTGCATAAACTCTTTGCCATCTTTGGTGCGCAATACTCCGCCATAACCCCTCATTGCCTCAGTTATCAAAAAACTTGGACGTTCGCCCGGATTATATAGTGCTGTTGGGTGAAATTGGATAAATTCCATATCTTGAACTTCTCCTTTTGCCCTATAAACCATGGCTATTCCATCACCGGTTGCTACGGTTGGATTAGTTGTTGTTTTATAAACATTTCCAACTCCTCCTGTGGCTATGATTGTTGTTCTTGAAAGGAATGTTTCAACTTTTCCGCTCTTTTGGTCTAAAACATATACTCCGTAGCATGTTATATCAGGTGTCTGACGTGTAACAGTTACTCCCAAATGGTGCTGTGTTATAAGTTCTACGGCAAAGTGATTTTCAAAGAGTTCTATTTTAGGGTGGTTTTTTATAGCTCGAATAAGGCTGTCTTGTATCTCTTGTCCTGTATTATCACGATGATGAAGTATCCTGAATTCAGAGTGCCCTCCTTCGCGATGTAAATCAAATCCTCCCTTTTCGTCTCTATCAAAGTTTACGCCCCAATTCACCAACTCCTCTATTTGAGCCGGAGCCTCACGTACAACCTTCTCTACAGCCTCTCTGTTACACAAACCTCCTCCACATATAAGTGTGTCCTCAATGTGTTTGTCAAAATTATCGGTTGGTTTGGTTACTGATGCTATTCCCCCTTGAGCATAAAAAGTGTTGGCCTCCTCAATCCCTGTTTTGCAGATGATTCCTACCCTACCTTTTTCTGCTACTTTTAAGGCAAAACTCATTCCGGCAATTCCGGAACCTATTACCAAAAAATCATACTTGTAAGCCATAACGTGTTTTTTACGCGGCATACTCTAAAGCCACCCTTTTTCTTTATACCATGAGATACATTCATTCACACCTTTTTCAAGGTCATAATCGGCTGTAAATTCAAGGTCATTTGCGGTTTTTGATGTGTCGCAAGTCCAATTTCTCTGTTTCAGTATCTGAAATTTATCTTTATTTAATACGGGAACTTCCTTATCTCCCGCTAAAGCTTCTGAACAGTTACAAACAAATTTACATATCGCCAAAGGAACCACTATCGGGAGAACCAATTTTTTCCCTAATGCCTTGGATACCAATAAACGAAAATCTTTTTGTGTGTAATATTCTACTCCATCGGTAATGAAGTATCCCTCGCCCACTTTACCCTTTTCAAGGGCGAGGAATACCGCTTTTACCAAATCTTTTACATATATAAATGTCAACCTCTGTTCTTCAAATCCTACTGTTACATCTAATCCATTCTTAATGAGTTTAATCATTTCAAGATAATCCTTCTCTCGTGGACCATAAACTCCTGTTGGTCGTATTGTTACGAAAGGAAAGGATTTCAATGAACGAAGATATAATTCTGAGCGAAGTTTACTCCTTCCATATGCCGATGACGGATAAGGGTGCTCCTTATCATCAATCGGGAAAGTCTCTTTGGTATCGGTACGCCATGCGCTGAGACTACTCATATATATAAACTTCTTCGGAACATTCTCGGTCTCTATAAGAGCATCAACAAAAGTTTTCAAATAGACAAAGTTTATTTTATCAAAAACCATGGGATCCAAAGTTTTTGTTACTCCCAGATTATGAATTATATAATCCCATTTGCCATTTGTTTTACAAAACTCGTCAATTTCTCTTTTTAGCTCTATTTTATCGGCAAAATTCAGCGTTATAAAATTTATACGTTCATCTTGTAAATATTCAAGATTAGTTGAACTTCTGACTCCCGCATAAACTTCAAAACCTTTTCTCAAGGCCTCTTCTACCATAAAACTGCCAATAAAACCTCCAGCTCCGGTTATTAATATCTTTTTACTCATTTTTTGATTATACGAACTATTCTTTTTTAGGATATCAAGAGGTTTTTATCACTTCTTTATAAAAGAGAGTTGGGGTCTAAATTATCTTTTTCAATATCCTTGAAATATTTATATGTACCAACTGTTATCTCGGCAGTTGCGTCCTCGTCACATACTATGATGCTCTTTTCGTGTTGTTGAAGAGCGCTGATTGTCCACATTTGAGATACGCTTCCCTCAACTCCATGTTTCAAAGCACGAGCTTTATTATGACCGTTTACAATTATAAGGACACTCTTAGCCGACATAATTGTACCAACTCCAACTGTCAATGCTGTTTTGGGAACTTTATTAACATCATTCTCAAAGAAGCGTGAGTTAGCTATAATTGTATCCGTTGTAAGAGTTTTAATTCTTGTACGAGATGTCAATGATGATCCCGGCTCGTTAAATGCAATATGTCCATCAGGTCCTATACCTCCTAAGAAAAGATCAATACCTCCTAATGCAGCAATTTTATCTTCATATGCTTTACATTCAGCCTCAGGATCAACTGCGTTTCCATTAAGAATATTTACATTATCTGGATTGATATCGATATGACTAAAGAAGTTATTCCACATAAATGAGTGATAGCTTTGTGGGTGCTCTTTAGGAAGACCTATATACTCGTCCATATTGAATGTTACCACATTCTTAAACGAAACAACTCCTTTTTTGTTCAACTCTATAAGAGCTTTGTACATACCTAATGGTGATGAACCTGTAGGAAGTCCCAAAATAAAAGGTTTCTCTTCTGTTGGTTTAAACGCATTGATACGAGATGCAACATAATTAGCAGCCCAACGCGATACATTCTCGTAATTTGGTTGAATAATAAGTCTCATAATTATTAATTTTTAAGTTATTAATATATTGTTAATGATTTGTATATATGCTCTTTTAAGATGATACTCCAATTCTAATTTACAAAGGTATAAATTAAAATCTTAAAGAGAGTCAAAATATAAGACTATTTTACACAATTATTATCTTATTCATAAAGCATTTGTTTTTTTAACTTAAAAACATAAATTTATATCACTTTTTTTGTTTTAAAATAAAATTTTTAGATGTACCTTTGTTTGAAACATGAGAAAATTAATTTTTAAACTTAACATATAAAATTATGAAGACTAATTTGAGTTCTCAAATTAAATTAGAGAGAGTTCCTAAAAGATATTATTGTCCTGATAATGTCCTTGAACTTACCGCTCTATCAAGATTTGAGAAGGTTTTTACCGAAGTTTATGAGAGTGCTGACGGTGGCGCTGCTCATGTTGCCAAAAAAATTGCGACTATCATTGAAAAATGCAATGCTGAAAATCGCAAATGTGTAATGGCTCTTGGTTGGGGTCTTGGAACACATGTGGTTTACCGAGAGTTGGTTGAAATGCATAAAGCTAATGGCTTCAGTTTTGCCAACACAATTGTTTTCAATGTGAGCGAATTTTACCCTGCTATTGAAGGAGAAAAGAGCACATTAAGCATCTTAAAAGAGGTTTTCATAGATAATGTTGATATAAAACCTGAAAACGTATTCTCTCCTGAGGCTGCTGAAAACGTATTTGAGTATTGCAAACAATACGAAGAGGCTATTACAAAATTAGGAGGATTGGATATTACACTTCTTGAGTTAGGGCAATCAGGTTCTCTATCTTTCAACGAACCTGGTTCTCAATTGAGTTCAACAACTCGTTTAATGCTTTTAAGCAAAGATTCTCAAAATCTTGTTTCAAAAGTATTCCAAACCAACGACAAAGGTGTTAGTAGCGCAATAACAATGGGTATATCTACTCTATTGAATGCAAAAGAGACTTTTGTTGTAGGTTGGGGCGAAGAGATTGCGGCAAGTTTAAAATCGGCAGTAGAGGGACCCGTTACCGATGCTGTTCCTGCAAGTTTCCTACAAACAGTAAAACGTGCTCGCTTTGTTGTTGACCTCGCAGCAGCAGAGAAATTGACACGTATAAGCAAACCCTGGTTGGTATCATCTTGCGAATGGACAGATCAACTTATACGTCGTGCTATTGTTTGGCTATGCCATGTTACAGGCAAACCAATTCTTAAACTTACCAACAAAGATTATAATGACCACGGTTTAAGCGAGTTACTTGCACTATACAAATCGGCGTATGAAGTAAACATTAAGATTTTCAACGATTTGCAACATACTATTACAGGTTGGCCCGGAGGTAAACCCAATGCAGATGACACCTACCGCCCTGAGCGCGCAAAACCATACCCCAAAAAGGTTATTGTTTTCAGCCCTCACCCCGATGATGATGTTATCTCAATGGGGGGAACACTTCAAAGATTGGTAAATCAAAAACATGATGTACACGTAGCATATGAAACATCAGGAAACATTGCTGTTGGTGATGAGGATATGATGCGATACGTTATGTTGATGAACAGTATTGCAGAAGACTTTGAATTTGCTACTCCCGGCATTAAAAAACGTCTTGAAGATATTGCAGCTTCAGTAGCAGCTAAGAAAGATGGAGATATGGATATTCCCGAAGCTCGCTATATGAAAGGCATGATTCGTAGAGCTGAGGCTCGTACAGCATGTTCATATATAGGAGTTAAACCTGAAAATGTTCACTTCCTTGCCCTCCCATTCTATGAGACAGGAACTATCAAGAAAGGAGCTCTTGGACGTGCTGATGTTGACATCGTAAAGAAACTTCTTCTTGATGTTAAACCCGATCAAATGTTTGTTGCCGGCGACCTTGCAGACCCCCATGGAACACACAGAGTTTGTTTAGACGCTGTTCTCGCGGCAATTGACGAGGTTAAAGATGAAGAGTGGATGAAGAATTGTAAAGTATGGATGTACCGCGGAGCTTGGGCAGAATGGGATATTGACTATATTGAGATGGCAGTGCCTATCAGCCCCGAAGAGCTACGACAAAAACGCAACTCAATTCTTAAACACCAATCACAGATGGAAAATGCTCCATTCCTCGGAAATGACGAACGCCTCTTCTGGCAACGTGCCGAGGATAGAAACAAGGCAACTGCTGAGCTATATTCTAAATTGGGATTGGCTTCGTACGAGGCAATTGAAGCTTTTGTTGAGTATCACCCTATAAGATAATATAGATACGTATAATTAGATGTAAGAGGCTGTTTCAATTTGTTACAGCCTCTTATAATTCAATAATGATAAAGATGGAATATAGCATAACAGGCAATCTGGTTGACATACACAAAAAAGATATATATTCTGCAACCATAACCATAAAAGATGGCAAAATAGCATCTGTCAAAAAAAATGATAGCGAGCAAAACAATACTATTGAAGGCTATATATTACCTGGATTTGTAGATTCTCACTGTCATATTGAAAGCTCAATGCTAAACCCTGTTGAATTTGGGCGCAACGCTCTTAAACATGGCACATTGGCATCAGTAAGCGATCCTCACGAAATTGCCAATGTATGTGGTATAGAGGGGCTGGAATATATGCACAAATGTGCCGAAGAGAGCCCTATGAAGATATTCTACTCTTTACCCTCTTGCGTCCCGGCAGTTGATTTTGACCCGGCAGGAGGAGTTATTGATGCAGAAACGACATCTCGTCTTATTAAAACAGACAAATATATTGCACTAAGCGAAATGATGAATGTTCCCGGTGTAATATTTAATAACCCTGAGGTTATCCAAAAGTTGAAAGCCGCAAAGGAAGCAGGGAAAATGATTGACGGACACGCACCGGGATTATCGGGAGAAAATCTTAAAATATATACCGATGCAGGGATAGCAACAGACCATGAAGTAGCCTCTCTAAAGGAGGCAGAAGAGAAGATTGCGATGGGAATGAAAATTCAGATACGCGAAGGAAGTTCTGCAAAATCGCTTGACACACTCATGCCTCTTATTGATAAATACCCTAATTCTGTCTTATTATGTACCGACGACTATAAGGCATATGACTTAAAAAAGGGCTATATCAACAGAATGGTTAAAGAGGCGGTAAAAAGGGGTTGTGATATATATAATGTATTAAGAGCTGCATCACTTAATGCGGTTGAGCACTATAACCTGCCTCTTGGACTACTCAGAGAGGGAGATGATGCAGACTTTATCATTGTTGACAATCTAAAAAGCTTTAAAGTAAAAGCTTCATACATAAAGGGAGAAAAGGTATCAGAACTTGAATACAAGGCTATTGATAAAACTATAAACAATTTTGAGGCAGAGGCTATAAATGCATCAGACATACCTGAACCCGATAACAATCACATAATAGGGATTGTAGAAGATTCTCTCTACACAAAGCATCTTAGCATAAACGATGTTACTGACAGACTAAACAAAATTATCTGTTATAACAGATACCAGAAAGGGGCAATACCTGCATCAGCACTTATTGAGGGGCTTAATTTAAGATTTGGCGCATTTGGCTCTACCGTTGGTCATGACAGCCATAATATTACCGTTGCCGGTTATGATGATGAATCAATAGCAAAAGTTGTTGAAGCAATTGTCGATATGAAAGGAGGTATGGCGGTATGGGACGGCAGAGAACTATACACACTACCTCTACCTGTTGGCGGATTGATGTCAAACAAATCAATTGATGAAGTTGAGGCAGATTATAAGATTCTTCACGATAAAATTACCAGCTTAGGTTGCTCGCTTACTTCACCTCTGATGACATTGGCGTTTATGTCTTTACCTGTTATTCCCTCTCTTAAATTAACCGCAAACGGACTTTTTGATGTTGATAAATTTAAGTTTGTAAAGTAAGTTTTTAACCTATTATAATAGGGAGTGTCTAACAAGTTTTTTAGACACTCCCTTTTTGTTAGAAGTTGTATAACAAGAGGGATTTCAAGGCTTGCGTAGCCCGAAAAAGCGGAGTTTACTCGGCGTAAATGAGCATTTTGAGGGCAAGCGTAACGCAGAAATCACCTTGTTAGACAGCTTCATTGGTACTATTCTATATTTTTAATATTCTTACGCATCAATGTTTGCGTATGTTGCATTCTTCTCAATAAACTCTCTGCGAGGTGGAACGTCCTCTCCCATCAACATTGAGAAGATACGGTCTGCTTCTGCAGCATCTGAGATGGTTACTTGGCGAAGTGTGCGGTTTTCGGGATCCATTGTAGTTTCCCAAAGTTGTGTTGCGTCCATCTCTCCAAGACCTTTGTAGCGTTGGGTTGTAATCTCTCCATTGTATTTGAGAGTAAATTGTTCACGCTGAAATTCGTTCCAGCAATACTCTTGCGCCTTTCCGCTCTTTGCTTTACATAGATATAGAGGTGGAGTTGCAATATACAAATATCCATTCTCTATCAATGGTCGCATATGACGGAAGAAGAACGTCATAATAAGGGTTGCGATGTGACTTCCGTCAACATCGGCATCGGTCATGATAATAATCTTATGATAACGCAATTTGCTAATATTAGCCTCTTTGCTGTCATCTTCTGTTCCAATTGTAACACCCAACGCGGTGTAAATATTGCGTATTTCTTGACTCTCCAAAACTTTATGGTGCATTGCTTTCTCAACGTTCAAAATCTTACCGCGCAATGGTAATATTGCTTGGAAGTTTCTGTCACGTCCGCTCTTTGCAGTTCCTCCCGCAGAGTCTCCCTCTACCAAGAATATTTCGCAAAGTTCAGGATCGCGTTTTGAGCAATCTGCCAATTTACCGGGAAGACCTCCTCCCGATAATGGAGATTTGCGTTGCACCAACTCTCTTGCGTGACGTGCCGCGTGACGTGCTGTTGCTGCAAGTACAACTTTGTCAACAATCATTTTGGCTTGTTTGGGATTCTCCTCAAGGAAATTGCCCAATGTTTCAGCAACTGCTACCTCAACAGCTCCACTCACTTCGCTATTTCCGAGTTTTGTTTTAGTTTGACCCTCAAATTGGGGCTCCATAACCTTAACAGAAATAACCGCTGTCAATCCTTCACGGAAGTCCTCAGCACTAATTTCAACTTTTACTTTTTCAAGCATTTTTGAATCCTCTGCATACTTTTTAAGTGTGCGAGTTAGTGCACGACGAAATCCTGCTACGTGAGTTCCGCCTTCTATTGTGTTAATGTTGTTTACATATGAGAATAGAGTTTCGTTATATGAAGTGTTGTAAGTCATAGCCACTTCAACAGGAACTCCGTTACGCTCTGTATTTATATGAATTACATCATCAAAAAGATGCTCTTTTGAGCTATCTACATAACGAACAAACTCTTTTAATCCGTCAGCAGAATAGAACTCCTCTTTTTTTGGATTACCTGCTTCATCTATCTCTCGGAGATCGGTCAATGTCAAGTGTATTCCTGCATTCAAAAATGCCAAATCTCTCAATCGGCTTGCAAGTGTTTGAAACTCATATACTGTTTCAGTGAAAATAGTATCATCAGGAAGGAACGTTACAATAGTTCCTGTTTTATCGGTAGTACCTACTATTTGAACCTCTGTTTGAGGGTGTCCCTTTGAATACTCTTGTACATGTATCTTACCATCGCGACGAACCTCTGCTCTCAAATATGTTGAAAGTGCATTCACACACGATACACCCACTCCGTGCAAACCTCCTGACACTTTATAAGAGTCTTTGTTAAATTTACCTCCGGCATGCAATACGGTTAAAACAACTTCAAGGGCTGATTTCCCCTCTTTCTCGTGCATATCCACAGGGATACCGCGACCATCATCTTCAACTGTTATTGAGTTGTTCTCGTTTATTGTAACGTATATATTGTTTGCATATCCGGCAAGGGCCTCATCAATAGAGTTGTCCACTACCTCATATACGAGGTGATGCAGACCTTTTTTACTGATATCTCCAATATACATTGCAGGACGTTTGCGAACTGCTTCTAATCCTTCAAGTACTTGAATACTACTCGCCGAATAATTTTCGTTATTTTCAATCTTCTCTTCTGACATATTATAGAAAAATTTAAATTCAATCAAGCAGATTTGCCTTTATCATCTCTATTGATTTTTCTTAGACAAAGGCAAACTACACATCTACAAAGATACAAAATTTTATCGTAAAATCACAAAAAATAAGGCACAGTTTTTTTATAAAACAATGCCTTTTTATTTGTTTGTTTTGGAGTTAGCAATAATTCTAAAATCCAAAAGAATAACGAATAAGCAACCCTATTGCAAAGGTGCGGATATTATCGTCAGTTATAGCAGTTCTTTTATCTCCCACGTTTACATCTGCACCCCATATGGGAGTGTAATTCAAATTACCTCCGTCATATTGTAATTGAGGCACCAGTTCTCCTCTGTCATACAGGGTACACAAACCGTACTCGCCATGAAATCCAAGATAAAGTATATTCTGTTCATTCCAGTCCCAACTCCACCCTATCTCTGCTGTAAGAGTTGTATTTACTTTTAACTTATAATCCTCGTCTATTTCCGAATTGTAGTATGTTCCAAAGCCATGCTGAGGCATATCTGTATATGTAACATTCTCATGAGGGAAATATCCTTGAGTCTTTAACTCTTCAAAGTATAGTTCACTTCCACTCTTTACCGGAATACCTACTTTGGCTCCTAATCTGATATAAAATCCGCTATTAAAGCGGTACTGAGCAAAAATAGGAATATTGAAATAGAGAGCTCTCTGACGCTCTTCAAGATTTTTATAACTGTATGAAAATATCATTTCATCGGCCTTGCCAGATATTAATGAATTTGCATAAGTATTATAACTGTCCGAAAATGAATCAAAACGAGATGATGATTGATACATTTTTATCTCGGCTCCAACTCCTAAACTCCAATTCCAATTAAAGTGATACTGATATTTAATAGCAGCTGAGGTTCCGGGCATACCTCTCCTATCTCCTATATTGTTTTTATAAGTAAATGGAGATAATCCTCCCATAAGTTCTACAGATATGTTATTACGTAGGTTTTGAGCTGCAACCTCAAACATTGCTACAACTACAAAAAATATTAATAAAATGTTCCTTTTCATAACATACATTATTTAACCATTATCTTTATTGTTTTGGTTTCTCCTCCCGATATTACAACATTAATTATGTATGTTCCCGATACATTTGGAGCCTTCAATATATTATCTCCGACATTAACTTGCAAAGGAGAGGTTTGTCCCATCATATCACTTATATATGCTAAAACTTCTCTACCATCAGAAATATTTATATTCAGATTTATATCTCCTCCTCGCTCCACTAACTGAGGATAGAGGTGAATTTTTTCGATATCCGTTTCATAAATATATGAACAACTCTTTAACCAAATGCCTTCTGCTGTTTGCAACTCTACAACATAATCATCGCCATTCAAGGCATCATTGGTAGTAATGTACTGCGATAAGTATGGTAATTTCTCTCCATTTTTATACCATACATATTGCATAAATTCCAAACCACCATTTACTGCAGGATTATTTACCACTGTAATAACATCGTCCCACCTCTTTATAATTATATTTTGAGGTAATTTATATATATACAACTCTGAAACAGAGGTGTTCTCCCCGCTTTCCGATATAACTGTTATTGGGATATCAAATTTACCTCCTACCGAGATATCTTTTTCATAATTTGTTCTTTCTTCTCCATCAATTAATATCGTAGCATTATCTTTTGGAGTAACAACTATCTGAACATTTTCGTTTGAACAATCTGCCGAATAATTATATATATCTTCGTCGGGAGATATTATCACTCCGTTTATTGTCAGGCTCTCTATTTGAGCATTATAACTTTTATCTGAAAGATTAAACTCATATCTATCGCTCTTATATAATCCACAATCTCCATAATCAGCCTCTACCGAATATAAATACTTCTCTCCCTTTTGAAGATTTTCATCTGAATATTTATATTCTCCGCTTGAAACTGTAGATAGCAAATTATCGTCCCTATATATATTGTATTTTTTAGGGGTAACAAATGGAACGGGTATTGACGATGCCACTATCGCTGATTCTTGTTCTGAATTTTCAACATACTCCTCCCGTTCAATACCGTTTGTCATATAGAGTTTTAGATAAAAATTATTGTTACCAAACGTATCCCAGCTATATCCATCTTCGGATATCACATTACCTTTACCCTCTACAGCAGAGGCATCGTCTATGGCAACCATATAGGATTCAGCCTTATTTACTCTTAAAGCGCATATTAGAGGCTCATTTGATGAAATTATATATGGAGTCTCAAGTTTAAGAATTACAAGTTCATCTTTTGATGATGTATCAATATCCTGAGTGAATATTCTATTCCCTTGTTTGATATAGAGGGTATATGATGTATTTGCCAACCTATAAAACTCAACCTGTTCAATTGCATATCCATTAACTTCAGCAATATCTTCCCGGTACCATCTCTGCCCAAAATAGATAGGGGAAGATAGGTTTTTAAACGACACCTTGTTTGCCGCCTTACCACTACCCCAAAATACCTTTTGCATAGTTTTAGGGAGCTTCCACTCTATATCAACCTCATTCTCTCCTTTTCGTTTTATAGTATCTATTTGAGGGGTAGAAGTTGGGTGTTTAATTGCTACAGCCTGTTCACTTTTAGACGACGATACTCCATCATTATAATATGCCGACACTTGGTATATATGTTTTCCCACATATAAATTATGTTCTTTAAACTCCGGCACAATTGGGCGCTCAACAATTACTCCGTTACGATATACTACATAATTCAATGGAGTCTCCTTTACCGGTTGCCACGACAAATAGACATCTGAGGAGTTGTTTTCTGCCTTAATTGTTAACCCTTTAGGAGCAGGCTTTGTATCATCTTTTCGTCTTCCTGACATTTTTGTAACTCCACTATTAAACGGATCAAGATATTTTGATATATGAGTCCAAAAACGCTCTATTTTGCCATAATAGTTACTCCCCGATGGTGTTGTACATGATGAGCTACCTCCTGTAAGAGAACCAACTATATTCTTTTCTTGATTAAAAAGAGGAGACCCCGATGAACCTTTTTCCGTTGCAGAGTGTCCATTTAACGTTCTGGAGAAAGAGACAAGCCAATGGGCATTTATGCCACCTTCTGGTTTTGTCCATGTATCGCTCGTTGCGGGAGATATAAATGTTGATATTTTCTTAACCACACCTTTGGGGTGATGTATGCACACTCCCGACTGCGCTGGTTTAGATGCTATATCCCAGCCATTAAAATAGGGTAAAAAATCAGATGGCAAATTGCTATCAAGCAATAGTAATGCCTGATCAAGTCCCTCTGACGAATATAATGATGACCCCGCAAGTAATGAACAGCCTGTTAATGTTACTGTTGGTTTAACCTCCTCACTTCCACACTCGGTAGATTCATAATTAAAGTAAAAAAGTGATTGTTTTAATTCCTCTTCAGTTACTGTCTGAGAAGAACTTTCAAGGCAATGGAATGCAGTATAGATATATGGTGTAAAATCTTGTGCCGTATTATTCAACAATGATGCTGTACAGAGATATGAATATGCTCCTATTGTTGTTACCATCTTGACAACACCATCTTTTTCATCTCGCCATGCTTCACCCTCTTCACACTCAACATCAATCATACAGGAGGTTTCTGATGATGTTGATACTTTCAGATTTTTATAACCATAGCAGATTTTTTCAATTTTAATTTCGGGTTTCTCGTGTAGCGAGGGAGAGAAGTACTCTAATATGAGATTGTCTCCTGCTACAAACTCCGATGCAAATATCCCTCCCTCGGGATTTGTCTCATGTGTATAGGCTCCCAATAGATGAGAATTATCTCCACTATATATAAATAATTTTCCGTCTTTGGGTATTCTGAATGATGAGTAGTATAATGATATTGCTAAAGCACCTTTTGATTCTATTTTTAATCGACATAAATTTTCTCCCGACCTAAGTGTTTCCCACTCTCCATCTTCTGTCAACGAAAGCCCTGCCATAAGATTTATACCAACACGCTCAGGCATACCATCATACAACTCCTCATCATCAATAAGCTGTTGTATTGTAAACGGATTATTAATTTGATGACTCTTTAACTCTTTTGAAGATTTTAAAATAGAATTACCTTTCTGCCAACTTAGGGGTATTCCTCCAAAACTAATTTGCGCATATAAAATATGAACAAATAATGAGGCAACAAGGATAGAAAAGAACCTGAATTGATAACTCATATCGGAATATTATTGTAACTCTCCTGCACGAGAAGATTTGAAAAGAGATGTAAAATATTTCTTTATTCTATTCAAATATGCATGATTTTGATGAACGCTTATAGCGAGAGGATCACTAAAATATGTTACATCTCCAACCTCTCCAAATTGCTCGGGATATAAAATAACAATATTATTGTTTGCAAAATATTTTGAGAGGAACGATGGCAATTTATCTAAATTAGGAGAATAGGATACTGATGATTGACGAGCCGATACGATAATAAACAAATCATCTTCCAATACTACACCAGTAAGCATTAATATATCGTTCCACTTATCCATTATATGATACTCAACCCTTATATTGCGTTTTTCTCGGATAAGACGCCCTTTTATCTGTCCCAGAGTATCTCTGTGTCCATAAAATATGGTTTTACAACCTAATTGCGTTGCCATATTGGCGATACGGCTCACCCATGCACCAAAACCTGTTTCGTACTCAGCCTTTTCGGGGATATATACGATTATACGTGTTAAAGTATTGGTTGGTATTATTGATTTTGCAATAAAAACTGTTTTATTTGTCCCTTTTAAAATAGCTTCGGTTGTTGAACCAAAGAAAGAGTCTGCGATATTTGCTTTATGGTGAATTCCCAAAAGTAACTCCGAAATATTTTTCTCTTTAATTGTATGTACTATACCGCTTGCAACATTCATTGAGTAACGAGTTAGTGTCTCAACCGGGATATCGGCAGATGCTGCAATTTTTGAAGCATGAGTTAAAAGATTTTCAGATATTTTACTTGCCGACGGGTTGTCGTGACGTGCCTCATTTATAACATTTAGAAAATATAGCGGAAGTTTTACCTTAGGGTTTTTCATTACCATTGCCATATTTACCAAAAGGTCGGCAGTCATGGGGTTTGACACAGAGACCAAGATTTTTTGAGGTAATTTGTCTGTCTTTGTATTATCCTCCTCATTTAACATAGTCAATGCTATCTCCTTTGCAGCTCCCTCTGTAAATAATGCACTTATGGTACATGATATCAATATCATAAGGATTGCTCCATTAAGGATATATGCATCAAACAGATTCATATTGTAACCTATAAGAACAACAGCCAATGTTGCCGCGGCTTTTGCACTACTCAAACCAAACAAAATTCTTCCTTCTGCCGATGACAATTTAAAGCTCTTTTGCATTATTATTGCCGACAACCATTTTGAGAATACAGCCACAGCTGTCATAAGAAGTGCCACCCAAATACTATGCCATGAGGTAAATACCCTCAAATTTATCATCATACCTACTCCTATGAGGAAATAGGGGATAAAAAGGGCATTACCTACAAACTCCAACCTGTTCATAAGAGGAGATACCGAAGGGATATAGCGGGTAAGTACAATACCTGCAAAGAATGCTCCAATAATGCCAACCAAACCTACTATCTCGGCAAGATAGGCCGCAGCAAATACTAAAGCCAATATAAATATAAACTGCGATACATTATCGCTGTATTTTTTAAAGAACCAGCGTGTAATACGAGGGTAAAAGTATATTACCAATGCTCCATAAGCTATTACCCCAAGAGCAAATTTTATCCAATATAGTGCTCCGGCTCCACCTCCTGCAATACCTAATACTACAGCCATCATTGTCAATGCAGCAATAACAGCTATTACCGTTCCGGCTATCGCAATTGATACCGACCGGGATTTAACAATTCCATAACGACTAACAATAGGAAATGATATGAGGGTATGAGAGGCATACATTGTTGATAGTAGCGATGATGCAACCCAATTCAGACCTAAGCCATAATGAGAAACTGCCAATCCTGCCAATAACGGAACAACAAATGTTATTATTCCAAAGCATATACCGCCCTTCTTGTTCTTTTTAAAGTCAGAGATACTCATCTCTAAACCCACAAGAAACATAAGATATAGCAGACCTACATTCCCAAATATTTCAAAACTTGCATCATATTCCAAAAGGTTAAAACCATAAGGACCTATTAACATTCCGGAAAATATCAATCCTATAATATGGGGGATATGCAATCTATCAAGAATAATAGGAGCAAACAGAATTATGGTCAGCACTATAAAAAATATCAGTGCCGAATTGTTTAACGGAAGTTCCAACGAAATAAAACTCCAATCCATAATTCTTTTAAATTTACTATATCAGCTAAGCAAATGCCTCTTTAATTTTATCAACGTAATCGAGTTTCTCCCATGTGAAAAGTTCAACCTCTTTTACAATCTCGGGAGTATAACGCGATGCAAATTTTTTAATAACGGTTTTAGGCTCACGACCCATATGTCCGTATGCCGCAGTCTCCTCATATATAGGATTACGAAGTTTCAATCGCTCCTCAATTGCATAAGGACGAAGGTCAAAAATCTCTTTGATTTTTGCCGCTATCTCATAATCTTTCAAGCCATTCTTTGCTGTTCCATAAGTATTTACATATACACTTATTGGCTCAGCAACTCCAATAGCATAAGATAGTTGTATAAGTGCCTCATCAGCTATGCCTGCAGCTACGAGGTTTTTTGCAATATGACGAGCGGCGTAAGCTGCCGAACGGTCAACTTTTGAGGGGTCTTTACCGGAAAATGCTCCACCTCCGTGCGCTCCTTTGCCTCCGTAGGTATCAACAATAATCTTTCTTCCTGTTAATCCTGTATCTCCGTGAGGTCCTCCAATAACAAACTTTCCTGTTGGATTTACAAAGAGCTTATAATCGTCTTTAAATAGAAGTTTTATTCTTTCGGGAAGAGTTGCAACAACTCTGGGAATAAGAATATCTTTCACATCTTTACGAATTTGAGCCAACATCTCATTATCTGCTTGCTCCTGTGTTATTGTCTGACCTGCTTTAACAAAATCGTCGTGCTGAGTTGAGACAACAATTGTATCAATTCTTACGGGAGTATTATTATCGTCATACTCTACTGTTACCTGACTTTTTGCATCGGGGCGAAGATATTTCATCACCTTTCCCTCTCTGCGAATTGCAGCAAGTTCTATTAAAAGTTTATGCGAAAGGTCTAACGACAAAGGCATATAATTATCTGTTTCGTTACTTGCATAACCAAACATCATTCCTTGGTCACCTGCTCCTTGCTCTATATCTTCGCTACGTTCAACACCACGATTAATGTCGGCACTCTGCTCATGAATAGCAGAGAAAACACCACATGAATCACCGTCAAAATTATATTCGCTTTTGGTATAGCCAATACGATTTATAACCCTGCGTGCTACGTCCATTAAATCAATGTAAGCATTTGATTTTACCTCGCCGGCAATAACTACTTGCCCTGTTGTAACAAGCGTTTCGCAAGCAACTTTTGAATTTTTGTCTTGAGCTAAAAACTCATCAAGGAGCGCGTCCGATATTTGATCTGCAACTTTATCGGGGTGGCCTTCTGATACTGATTCAGATGTAAAAAGATAACCCATTTTATTCTAATATTTTATTGGGAAACTCTCCTCCTTGCAGCAGAAAATCAATTTTAGCATTTTTTCAAGTGGTTGCAAGCAGTCAAATCTCTCCACGTTTAACAATTTATTTGAGTGCGAAGTTAGTTATTTTTTACCAATTAAGCACCCTATATTATCTTAAAATTTTAAAAACTATCAAGTATTATAATCTACTCCTCTACTTTTAAGGTCATCTCCCCAATGGCTACCTGCCAAACGCTCCTCTCTATCAATAACCTCTTTTGCTTTTTTTGCATATAAGATAAGACGTAATGATTGACCATAAGTAAAGTAATTTATCATCCAATTGTAGAAAACTATTATTTTGTTTCGCACTCCCAAAATTGAACGCAAATGAACCACCAACCACATTACCCAAGCAATAAATCCTGCCATTTTTATACTCTTGAACTCTGCTACCGCTCTATTACGTCCTACTGTAGCCATAGTTCCAAGGTTACGATAACGGAAAGGTTTCAACTCCTTACCTCGCTCTAATCTTTTGATGTTCTCAGCCAATAAAGCTCCTTGTTGAATTGCAACCTGAGCCAACTGTGGGTGTCCTCCTTCCCACGCAGGGTCGCCTTTGGGCATTATTGATTGATCTCCTATACAAAAAACTCCCTCTACTCCTTCAACCATGTTATACTCATCAACAACAATGCGATTGCCTCTTCCTATAACATTTGCAGGCATATTATCTATGGGAGTTGCCGTTACACCACTAACCCATATAAAGGTGCGTGTTGCTATCGTGCTGCCATCTTTCAAATAGACCTTATTCTCTTTATACTCGGTAACCATTTTATTAAGCAGGACATTTACGCCCATTCTGCGAAGGAACTTCTCAACACTTTCAGAACTCTCCCTACTCATTGATGGTAATAGAGCACCCCCTGCTTCAATCAAATATATGTTTACAAGACTATTTGGCAAATCGGGATAATCTTTTGGGACGACAAAGTTTTTCATCTCTGATAATGCCCCTGCTATCTCAACTCCTGTTGCTCCTCCTCCAACTATTACAATATTCAAAAGCTCCTGGCGCTCCTGCTCGGTTGCACAAGTCAAAGCTCGTTCAAAATTATCAAGAAGTGCATTTTGTAAACCCATTGCCTCACTGACATTCTTCATAGGCATGGCACCCTCTTCAATACTCTTATTACCAAAGAAGTTTGTAGTAGTGCCGGCTGCAAGCACAAGATAATCGTATGATATTTTACCAATAGATGTCTGTACTATTTTGTGTTCAGGGAATATTGAACGAACCTCTGCCATTCTGAAATAGAAATCTTTTCGTCTCTGAAAAATTTTTCGGAAAGGGAACGATATACTACTGGGCTCAATTCCCGAAGAGGCTATCTGATATATCAGAGGGGGGAACTGATGATAGTTATTTTTATCAATAAGAACAACCTGAAAATCTGAATTTCTTAATTTATTCGCAAGTTTAAGCCCTCCAAAACCACCTCCAACTATTACAACTCGCTTTTTATCACTTTTGGGGATATTAAAACTCATATTTTTACCTCTACCTAAAACTAAAACAATAAAATATACATTTACGTTTAAACGCCTTTTAAATTTCTGTTTAAGAATTAAACATTATCTTGTATCTTTTCGCTGGCAAAAGTAGTAAAATTTGAACAAATTACAAAACAAATGGCTATATTTTAATATTTATTGCAACAAATTGCCACGATAAATTCGCCAAATAAAATCAAAATGATAAATTTATTCGCAATATTATAAAAATATCTTATTTCTCAATATTTTTTATTTTATTTGTAAACATAAACGTCTTAAACGAAGTATGAATAATTTATTAATAAAAATATCAATACCACTAATTATCTTACTCTTTTCAAATTCTATTATAATAAGAAGTGAGATATTAAACACATCGTTCTACTTTAACAGAATGGCAAATGATGGAGAAA
Organism: Bacteroidales bacterium; assembly: GCA_017935575.1. Taxonomy (GTDB): domain Bacteria; phylum Bacteroidota; class Bacteroidia; order Bacteroidales; family G3-4614; genus Caccoplasma_A. The sequence goes on from JAGBHI010000013.1 coordinate 25,226, forward strand.
ACTTATGGATAGCTACAAGTAAAGGGATAATAAGATATAATAAAGAGGCGGATAAAGCATACAATGTATCTGACTCATTAGGCATTGATAATGAAGCTATAATACAAGCTATTACTTTTGACAAAAATAATAGGCTTTGGTTCTCTATAAAAGATAATGGTATATATTATCACGAGAATGGGCAAACTCTGAACAGACCAGATGTTTATATCAAGAGCTATACGAGGTATGCCTTTGCATTTGATAACAATGACTCCATTTGGACATCTGCAGGAGGAAACTACACAGCGCCTCTATATAACAATTATTCGGCAGGTTACAGCACCCCCGATACTCGATCCATTACAATATCTCCATCAATAATGGATATGGAGTTTGACAGCAAAAACAACCTATGGATAGCTATTTACGGAGAGTACAACACTCTTTTATGCCATAAAAACGGGAACTCATATTGCGAAAGCATCATACAAGGCTCAAATATTATTCCGGATATAACCATTGACAAAAATGATAATATATGGTACTGTATTGCAGACGCCATATATTACTACGACACAACAATACATAATCACAAACGATATTGGCACGATACCGATAGCAATATCCCTGCCGCACATTTTTACGCAAGTGATATTGATAATGAGGGAAATGTGTGGTTTACATCATCGCACTATCTTTTGCGATACGATGGAAATAATTTCAAGTGGTGGAACTGTTTTGGATACCATGAAGCCCGAGCAATTCTTTGTGATAACAACATAGTTTGGGTATTAATGAAAGATGATACCCTTTGTAAATTTGAGAACGAGACATTTACCAGAATAGATTTAAAAGATATTGTTACAGGTATCTATGAAGAGGAAACAACAGTAAGTAACATTAAAGCATACGTTTCAAATGGGGTGTTGTATTTAAAAAGTAGTAAGGAGATAAAGAATATAAGCATATACGACTCTATGGGTAGAACTCTCCTCTCTCCCAACCCCTCCTCGGCAGAGATGGGAGAGATTGCAATTCCCTTAGATTTGGATATTAAAGGCTTATTGTTGGTAAAGGTTAATAATGAGGTTATAAAAGTTGTGATTTAAATATACACTAACAAAATATTTTAAGAGCGAGAAGAGAAATCTTTTCGCTCTTTTTGTCCTAAAACTGAATGCCTGCGAGAGAGGCAAATATCAAACAACCCTCTTTACCTCCTCCTTAAAAAGTTTATAACCTATCTTACAATTTATACATTTACGAGAAGTACAATAGTTGTTGTGTAGTGATATAAATGCCTGCGAGGCAAGAGCTGAATCGCAAGGTAATCCGCTATCGGTAAATTTACGAACTATGGCATTATTTTCAGCTTTACACCCCTCTAACAGTGATATGGCGCGTGTAGCATACTCATCTCTCTTTATATATTCAGAGTAAGCATATAATAGTGGAGCAACAGAGTTTATTATCAAGAGGTCAACTGCAGTTTTACCTAACGTCTTACGCAGTGGCGGAGTATCTGCTCCAAAGGTATAATGCACCTCCCAATAATCGCTCGGATAGACCTCAAAGACTTTACGGAGTTTATCTTCACCGTCTGCATCAATAAATTTTGCGAAGATAGGCAACGAAGTGTGTATAAGTGCCGCCAACAAGGCTATACGCTGATGCGGAAAATTCGAGGGGCGCATTCCTCCAAACCTCCAAAGTTTTACATCGTTTACAGGCAGTGTAAATTTACTCTTTAGGAATGCAAATTCATTTACAAGCCTTTTATAATATTGATTATCGGGATATGCTCCTTCTGTTAAAAATCCAGCCACACCAAAGAGCATAGCCTCCAATTGAAACAGAGAATCGGCATGTTTTTGTAAAAATTTCAAAGGCAGGGCTTTTGCAAGTGCTTCAAAGGCATTACCATTAATTCCAAAACCAAGCGACCGAGCAATAGAGATATAGCAAACCTCCTCCCAGTCGCCATTGTAGATGCTCAACCACTCTTTTATTCTCTCACTTTTTCCTTGCAATCGTTCAATGGCAAGCGAAGATATAAGGTCGGTTATAAATATTGATGGCAGATCTTTAAAGGAGTAGCTACAAGGCAAATCTTCATATTTTGAAAGAAGTTTTTTTCGCAATCGCTCTATCTCTTCCGAAAAAGGAATAACCAAACAATAACACTCCTCATCTATCTTCTCATTACAAGAAGTTACGTATAAATCGCAATCTTTTGGCGATGCAGGAGCTATTGCAACTCGCATCTTTGAAGGAGTACCGTCAACTCTTAAAACAGCATCTGAAAATATTAAATTTTGGTTACTATCATTGCCGGGCATAACAACCTCAACAGCAGTTCCGTCGCTTAATTGAAGTTTATTACCCTTTAATATATTATATCTCCAAATGTATGAGAGTATATTTTCCATAAAATTTTGTATCTTCGCAAGTTGTTACAAATATATGTAAAATTATGAAGATAGCATTAATAGGGTATGGCAAAATGGGAAAAACCATTGAGAAGATTGCCATTGCTCGCGGACACGAAATTGTTGCCCGAATAGATAAAGATAACCAAGAAGATTTTGACTCTGCCGAGTTTCGTAGTGCAGATGTTGCCATTGAGTTTTCAATGCCACAATCGGCAATGGATAATTTCCGCAAAGCCTTTGCTGCAGGCGTAAAGGTAGTATCAGGCACAACAGGGTGGTTAGAGAATATGCCTGAGGTCAAAGAGGCTTGCAAGAATGGCAATACACTCTTTTACTCATCAAATTATAGTTTGGGAGTAAACATATTTTTTGCCGTAAACAAATATTTGGCAAAAATAATGGAAGAGTTTGACAACTACGATGTAAGAATGGAAGAGACTCACCATATCCATAAATTGGACGCTCCAAGCGGAACTGCCATAACTCTTGCCGAAGGTATTATTGAAAATATATCGCGTAAAGAGTCGTGGGTTGAGGGTGTTGAGCCAAAGGACAAGGAGTTGGGTATAACCTCATTCCGCAGAGATGAAGTTCCCGGCATACACACCATTATTTATGAGTCGGACGTTGATACCATAACAATAACCCACGATGCCAAAAGCCGTGCAGGGTTTGCTTTGGGCGCTGTTATTGCTGCAGAGTTTACCAAAGATAAAACAGGATTTTTGACAATGCAGGATATGTTAAAATTCTAACAAATAGAGAGATGGAAGATAATAAAAAAAGAAATCGTTTTGCAGGGATAAAAAAATCGAGATGGATACGTTTCTCTCTCGCATCACTGCTTTTAATTGCGTTTACAATATGGTGTAGCAATTACTATTTGTTATTTTTACTTATTCTGTTTGTTGATATATACTTAACCGAGTATATACCTTGGAGAGCATGGAAAAAAATCAAAAATCCCACACTGCGTAAGGTATTTGAGTGGACAGATGCTATTCTTTACGCACTTGTAGCTGTATATTTGATAAACAACTTTATTTTTCAAAACTACAAGATACCCTCTTCATCACTTGAAAAATCGTTGTTGGTGGGCGACTATCTATTAGTAAGTAAATTGAGTTATGGACCAAGAGTTCCTATGACTCCGCTATCTTTTCCGTTAGCACAACACACTATGCCTATACTCAATTGTAAATCTTATATTGAGAACCCTCAATTAGATTATAAAAGATTAAAAGGCACAGGAGAGATAAAACGTGGCGATATTGTAGTTTTTAACTTTCCTGCAGGAGATACAGTAACTACAAAGGTTGCAAACCCTGACTACTACACGTTATGCTATAGCGAAGGCAAAGAGTTTATACTAAAAAATAAAGATATCTTCGGAGATATTATATACCGCCCCGTTGACCGTCGCGAAAACTACGTTAAACGATGCGTAGGTATGCCGGGAGACACTTTTGAGATACGAAATAATCAGATATATATAAACTCAATAGCTGCTGAAAACCCGACAAATTTACAGTTCAATTATTACGTTATGTTATCGCGCTCTGACCTCAGACTAACCGATAAACAGTTTGAAGAGTTAGGAGTATCGGTTGCCGACCGCACTGCAATAATAAACGATTACAGATATAACGATATTCTTAGATACTTGGGATTTGAAACAAACGAGCAAGGAGCGTATAATCCTGTATATCGTATGCCTCTTACAAATGATGCGATAGAGAAGTTGAATTCAATGCCAATAGTTGCAAAAATAGTTCAAGAACCGGGCGACCTTTTCGGAGGCGAGGTGTATCCTTTAGGGGTAAGAAAATGGAGCCGGGCAAATTATGGTCCATTATGGATTCCTCAAAGGGGAGCAACAATTGCTCTTACTCCTGACAATTGGGACATATACGAAAGAGTTATTCGTAATTATGAAGGAAATGATACTGCCGTAAAAGATGGTAAAATATATATAAATGGTGAGCCTGCCAATAGTTATACATTCAAAATGGACTACTACTATATGTTAGGCGATAACCGTGACAACTCTGCCGACAGCCGTTATTGGGGATTTGTTCCCGAAGACCACATCGTAGGCAAACCCCTATTTGTATGGCTATCACTTGACCCCGACAAGAGTATCTTTAACGGAGGTATCAGATTTAACCGTTTGTTCCGCTCGGTTGAAGAGTTGGTAAAATAGTTTTGGCATGATTATATTAACCCCTTCATACTCTGCCCCAATATCGTATTACAGGGTGCTTAACAACCACCCCGTAACAATAGAGAGTTGTTGCAATTATCAAAAGCAGAGCTACAGAAACAGGTGCCGAATAGCTACCGAAGCAGGGGTTATGACCTTAAGTATTCCCGTAGAGAAAGCAAGCGGAAAAATATTTACACGAGATGTCAGAATATCATCGCACGACAATTGGCAACATCTGCATTGGAGTGCTATATATTCGGCATATCAATCATCGCCATATTTTGAATATTACGAAGAGGAGTTGCGCCCATTCTTTGAACCAAATAAATTTGAGTTTTTATACGATTTTAATATTGAGCTACAAAATACTATTTGCTCATTACTAAATATAAAACCTCAAATCGAGTATAGTAAAGAGTATATACAACCTCAAGAAGGAGACATTGATTTGCGCGAAATAATACACCCTAAACGACCTGTTTTTGAACAAGAAAAATTATTACCCTACTATCAGGTATTCTCTCAAAGACATGGATTTATACCAGACCTCTCAATATTTGACCTCCTTTTTAATATGGGACCTGAAAGCATATTTTTGCTGATGGATACTCCGCGTCAATTGTAAAAATAGTTCACAATGGAGAGAGAGAAATTATTTAATAGAAACTTTCTGTTGGTGTTGGCAGGAAACTTTTTACTATTCTTTGCCTTCTTTACAATACTACCCATACTTCCAATATATATGCAACAAGAGTATGCTGCAACTCATACCGAAATTGGAGTTGTACTATCTTTATACACCATAACTGCATTGATAATCCGTCCATTTGCAGGGTTTATATTAGATACTCTTCCTCGCCACCCTATGCAGTTGTTATTTTACGGACTTTTTACCCTTACATTCTGTACATATCTGATACCGGGCAATATGATTATATTTGCCATAATCAGAGCTGTTCATGGACTTATATTCGGATTTATAACCGTAGCTAACAGCACTGTGGCAATAGATGTTCTTGCCCCCTCACGAAGAAACGAAGGTATAGGATATTATGGTATAAGCAACAATATCGGTATGGCTTTAGGCCCTACAATATCATTTACCGTTTACAACTTTTTTGACTCCTATAATGCCCTCTTTATTTGTGCTTTTATAGCCTGCCTCATTGGATTTATTCTTGTGACAAGTGTAAAAATGCCTCAACAACACAAAAAAGCAAAAGCCTCTATGGCTGAACGCAAGCCCATATCTCTTGACAGATTTTTCTTATTGAAAGGTACACACGAAAGCATAACATTTATGTTGCTCTCGTTCAGTTACGGAATACTATCAACCTATTTAGCCGTATATGCTCGCGATGAAGTGGGTATTGATAATAGTACAGGACCCTTCTTTATGCTCATGGCATTAGGCTTGATAAGTGCGCGTATAAGCAATGGCCCTCATTTGCGAAAAGATAGAGTTATTCAACTTATCACAGCAGGAATGATAGGACTTTTTATAGGTTATGCAATGTTTATATTCCTTGCTACTCCAATAGCATTTTATGCCTCGGCTTTTGTATTGGGCTTCTCATATGGTATGATATGCCCATCGGTACAAACTATGTTTATAAACCTTGCGCCATCTGACCGACGAAGCACTGCAAACTCAACATATCTTACATCATGGGACGTTGGTGTTGGAATAGGTGTTGTAGTGGGTGGAGCAATTGCCGATTTGCATAGTTACAGAGCAGCATATATGGTAGGAGTAGTATTAATAGCCTTTGCTCTCATGCAGTTCATAAAAGTTGCTGCTCCATATTTTATAAAGAACAGATTGAGGTAAAAACAACTATTTCTCAAAAAAAAGTTGAAAATAATCGTTAATAAACAATTATTTAAATACCTTTGTAGTTGACGAACGTTATGACCGTTGCGTTTTGCAACGCCTCGCCCGCCTAAATGACTGAAAAATAAAGATTAACATAACATTCATTATGCTTAAACAAATTATCAATGGTAAGATTCTGACCCCACAAGGTTGGTTAAAGGACGGTTCTGTTATTATTCGTGATAACAAAATTCTTGAGGTTACAAACTGCGACCTCGCTGTAATTGGAGCTGAGGTAATTGACGCTAAGGGTATGTATGTAGTGCCCGGTGGCGTTGAGATACACATTCATGGTGGTGGCGGTTGCGATTTTATGGAGGGTACTGAAGAGGCTTTCCGTGGAGCAATTAAGGCTCATATGAAACACGGAACAACAAGTATTTTCCCAACTTTATCGTCATCAACAGTTCCTATGATTGAGGCTGCTGCTGAGGTATGTACTAAACTTATGGCAGAACCTAACAGCCCTGTACTTGGTCTTCACCTTGAGGGACACTACCTAAATATGGCTATGGCAGGTGGTCAAATCCCCGAGAATATTAAAGATCCTGACCCTAACGAATATATTCCCCTTGTAGAGAAATGGAACTGTATTAAACGCTGGGACGCTGCTCCCGAATTGCCCGGAGCAATGCAATTTGGTAAATATATCACATCAAAGGGTATTCTTGCATCAGTAGCACACACTCAAGCGGAGTATGACGATATACATGCAGCTCATAAAAACGGTTACACCCACGCAACACACTTCTATAATGCGATGCCCGGTTTCCACAAACGCCGTGAGTATAAATACGAAGGTACAGTAGAGAGTATCTATCTACACGAAGATATGACCGTTGAGGTTGTTGCCGATGGTATTCACGTGCCACCCACAATATTGCGTTTGATACACCATATTAAAGGTGTTGAGCGTGCTTGTGTTATAACCGATGCCCTTGCATGTGCAGCAAGCGACAGCACAACAGCATTTGA
>JAGBHI010000087.1 GCA_017935575.1 Bacteroidales bacterium
AGAAGCACGAATAATGGCAATAACCTCATCTAAGTGGTCGCAAGCCAATATCAAGCCTTCCAATATATGAGCACGCTCTTCAGCTTTATTTAATTCAAATTTTGTACGACGTATAACAACCTCATGACGATGGTTAACGAAAGCCTCAATAAGATCTTTTAAATTCAATAATTTAGGACGTCCCTCAACCAATGCAATATTGTTTACACTAAAAGATGATTGTAATGCAGTCATCTTATAAAGTTTATTCAATATCACATTTGAATTTGCATCTTTCTTAATATCAATAACAATACGCATTCCTGAGCGATTGTCAGACTCATCGTTTATATTTGATATTCCTTCAATGCGTTTATCTTCAACAAGGTCAGCAATACTTTTAATAAGTTCAGCTTTATTAACGCCATAAGGTATTTCGGTAACAACAATTTTTTCGCGTGTGCCCTCCATCTCAATTTCAGCTTTAGCACGCATTATTACCCTACCCTTACCTGTCTCATATGCCTCTTTTACTCCGGCATATCCATAAATGTATCCACCTGTTGGGAAATCAGGAGCCTTAATATAATGCATCAATCCCTCAACAGTTATTTCAGGGTCATTAATATAAGCAACAACACCATCAATAACCTCACCAAGGTTATGAGTTGGCATATTTGTTGCCATACCTACAGCAATACCTGAAACACCATTTACCAAAAGGTTGGGAATTCTTGTAGGAAGCACTACCGGCTCTTGTAATGTATCATCAAAGTTATTTTGGAAATCAACAGTATCTTTGTCAATATCCTGCAACATCTCCTCAGCTATTTTTGATAAACGAGCTTCGGTATAACGCATAGCTGCAGGGCTATCACCATCAACTGAACCAAAGTTTCCATGACCGTCAACAAGCATATAACGCATTGAGAACGGTTGTGCCATACGCACCATTGTCAAATACACTGAAGAGTCGCCATGAGGGTGATATTTACCTAATACATCACCAACAATTCTTGCAGATTTCTTATGAGGTTTATTTGAGTTATTACCCAACTCATTCATACCATACAATACCCTACGGTGAACAGGTTTAAAACCATCTCTAACATCGGGCAAAGCACGAGCAACAATAACCGACATTGAATAATCAATGTACGATTTTTTCATCTCCTCTTCAATGTTAATTTTAATTATACGATCCATTATTTAATATAGATTTTATTCAAGTTTATATCCTTTTACAAAAACTGCACTAAGATAATACATTTTGCCCGATTAGTAAAATTTTTATCAACTAAAATACTCTACAAAAAAGATAATATCACAATTTCAACTTATAAAAAAAGCCACATGTTTATTTAATTTTTTGACAAACAAATATAAATATGGTTTAAATATTAATTATTTGGAGTATAAAATAAAATTTGGCACACTATTTGTCGTTATTAATATATGAAAGATGTAATTTTGACTCTAAATTAAAATTCAAACAGACAAAAGTCATATAAATTACATCATTGACTTAAGCAATCTATTATGGAGCAAAATTTTTCAAAAAGATTAAAAGATATATTAGGTTTTAGCAGAGAAGAAGCACAGCGAACAGGCTATACTCAAATTACTCCGGAACACCTTTTATTAGGTATTCTTAGAGAAGGGACAGGAAAGGCTATTGACGCTATAACATCGTTTGGAGGAGACCCTCAAAACATCAAGCACTCTGTTGAAAACGAGATTAGACCAATAGAAAATGAAACAGCTGACACTCAAGATATTGCAATAGCAAAAATCTCTGACAGAATATTACGAATAAGTGTACTTGAAGCACGTTTGTTAAGCAGCAAAGAGGTTGACAGCGAACATCTCTTATTAGCTATTCTCAAAGAGCAAAATTGCGCTGCATCACAACTTTTAGAAAAAGAGCATATATCATACGCCAAAGTATATTCCTATATGGTTCAAGAGAATAAGAGAGAGAGTAACTCTCCCTCCCCAAGCGCAGCATTTTCTAATGATGACGACGATTTTGATGACACTCTTGAAGAGTCAAACGAGAGTACTCCCGTAAAGAAGCAGAAAACAGCAAAAGATAAAAGCAATAGCTCTGACACACCTGTTTTAGACAGTTTTGGCATAGATATGACAAAATTGGCATCAGAAGGCAAACTTGACCCGGTAATTGGCAGAGATATTGAGATTGAGCGATTATCACAGATACTAAGCCGTCGTAAAAAGAATAACCCCGTACTAATTGGAGAACCGGGAGTTGGTAAATCGGCAATAGTTGAAGGATTAGCACTTAGAATAGTAAAACACAAAGTATCAAGAATACTATTTGACAAACGCGTTGTATCACTCGATATGGCTTCAATTCTCGCAGGCACCAAGTATCGTGGGCAATTTGAGGAGAGAATAAAAGCCATCTTGACAGAGCTAAGCAAAAACAAAGATATCATTCTCTTTATTGACGAAATACACACAATAGTTGGAGCAGGAAGCGCAGCAGGAACACTTGATGCAGCAAACATATTAAAACCTGCATTAGCACGTGACGATATACAATGCATTGGAGCAACAACCCTTGATGAGTACCGTAAAAGCATTGAGAAAGATGGAGCATTAGAACGCCGTTTCCAAAAAATCATAGTCAATCCAACAACAGAAGAAGAGACTATGCAAATTTTACGAAACATAAAGAGCAAATACGAAGAGTTTCATAACGTTGAATATACCGACGAAGCCCTTGAAAACTGCGTAAAACTGACATCACGATATATAAGCGACCGCAACTTCCCCGACAAGGCCATTGACGCCATGGACGAAGCCGGTTCAAAAGCACACATAACAGACATTGTAGCTCCAAAAGAGATTGAAGAGATTGAGAAAAAAATAGAGATTGAGGCTTCAGCAAAAAGAGATGCAGTAACAGAGCAAAATTTTGAACTTGCAGCAGAACATCGCGATAATGAGAAGAAACTCCGAGTTCAACTTGACGAAGCAAAAGAGAAGTGGCAAGAAGAGTTGAAGAAAAACAAAAAAGTAGTTACAGCCGAAGCCATTGACGAAGTAGTATCAATGATGTCGGGAGTACCTTTAAAACGCGTATCAGAAGGAGAAAACGAGAAACTCTTAAAGATGAACGATGTCTTAAAGAAATCAATCATTGGACAAGACGATGCAGTAAACAAAGTAGTTAAAGCAATACGCCGAAACAGAGTTGGATTAAAAGACCCCAAGAAACCTATTGGAACATTCATGTTCTTAGGTCCTACAGGAGTAGGTAAAACCTATTTGGCAAAGAAACTTGCAGAGACACTATTTGACTCACAAGATGCGCTAATACGCGTTGATATGAGCGAATATATGGAAAAATTCAGCGTGTCGCGTCTAATTGGAGCACCTCCGGGATATGTCGGATACGAAGAGGGCGGACAATTAACCGAAAGAGTTCGTCGTAAGCCCTACTCTGTTGTATTACTTGACGAAATTGAGAAGGCGAATACCGATGTATTCAACCTACTACTACAAGTAATGGACGAAGGTCGCCTAACCGACAGTTTGGGCAGATATATTGACTTTAAAAACACTATCATAATATTAACATCAAACACCGGAACACGACAACTCAAAGAGTTTGGGCAAGGAATAGGATTTGCATCGGACAACATTGAAAACAACCGAGAAGCAGCTCACGCAATAGTAAAAAAAGCGCTTAACAAATCGTTCTCACCCGAGTTCCTAAACCGAATTGATGATATAGTTATATTTGACAAACTCGACAGAGAGGCAATATTCCAAATAATAGACCTCGAATTAAAAGAGTTCTACACCCGATTATCAGATATGGGATATAGCCTCAAACTAAGCGATAAAGCCAAAAACTTTATTGCCGATGCAGGTTGCGATATACAATATGGCGCACGCCCTCTAAAACGAGCAATACAACAACATCTCGAAGATGAAATAGCAGAGCTCATTTTAATGGGCAACATAAAACAAGGCGACACCATATTGATTGATTACGACGAAAAAGATAAAAAGATAATATCATCAATTGAAAAATAGAGATATGTAAAAATGTCATTTACAAGTTCAATATTATAAAAACCATAAAACTAATAAGTCAAAATGTCAGTTGGCAACAACTGGCATTTTTTTTGTGTTTAATCTAATATAAAATAAAATTACAAATAAAAACATATAAAACTATGCAAAAAGGAACAATTGGGGTAACAACAGACAACATATTCCCCGTCATCAAAAAATTCTTATACAGCGATCACGATATATTTCTACGTGAGTTGGTATCAAATGCCGTTGACGCAACACAAAAATTAAAAACCCTCTCATCAATAGGCGAATTCAAAGGCGAGCTGGGCGATATAAGTGTAAGAGTTTCAATTGACGAAAACGAAAAGACACTAACCGTATCGGATAGCGGTATAGGTATGACCTCTGACGAAATTGAGCGATACATAAACCAAATAGCATTCTCAAGCGCAGAGGAGTTCCTTGACAAATACAAAAACGATGCAAACGCAATAATCGGACACTTCGGATTAGGATTTTACTCAGCATTTATGGTTGCAAAAAAAGTAGTAATAAAAACCAAATCATACAAAGACGAAGCAAAAGCCGTAATGTGGAGTTGCGATGGCTCACCCGAATATGAGATGACCGAAATTGAAAAAGAGAGACGCGGAACAGATATAATTCTTTACATTGACGACGAAAACAAAGAGTTCTTAGAGAAGAACCGCATTGAAGGACTATTAAAGAAATATTGCAGTTTCCTACCCGTTTCGGTAGTATTTGGCAAAGAGCAAGAGTGGAAAGATGGCAAATATGTCGATACCGACAAAGACAATGTAATAAACGACACCACTCCGGCATGGACTAAAAAACCAACCGACTTAACCGACGAAGATTACAAAAAATTCTATCAACAACTATACCCCGGAATGGAAGAACCCCTATTCTGGATACACCTTAACGTTGATTACCCATTTAAATTAACCGGAATACTATATTTCCAAAAAGTAAAAAACAATTTAGATATCTCACGCAACAAAATACAACTATATTGTAATCAAGTATTTGTAACAGACTCAGTTGAAGGTATTGTACCAGACTTCTTAATGTTGTTGCAAGGAGTAATTGACTCGCCCGACATACCATTGAACGTATCGCGTTCATACCTACAAAGCGACTCAAATGTAAAGAAAATATCAACATACATAACAAAAAAAGTTGCCGACCGACTTCAAGATATATTCAACAAAGAGCGCAAACAATTTGAAGAGAAATGGGATCAAATAAAACTCTTCATAGAGTATGGAATGATATCAGATGAGAAATTCAACGAAAAAGCACTAAAATTTGCGCTCATCAAAGATACCGAAGAGAAATACTATACACTCGACGAATACAAAACCCTCATTGAAGCAGAGCAAACCGATAAAGATGGCAATATAACATACATATATGCCACCGACAAAACAGCACAATACTCATACATCGAAGCAGCACAAGCAAAAGGCTACAATGTACTATTAATGGACGGACAATTAGACGTCCACTTCATAGGAATGTTAGAACAAAAAATTGAGAAGAGCCGTTTTGTAAGAGTTGACAGCAATGTAGCAGACAAACTTGTTGAAAAAGCAAACAACAACGTAGTAGAGCTCAGCGACATACAAAAAGAGATGACAGAGACAGTCTTTAAGACACAAATCCCCGAAATTGAAAAGAGCAATTTCATTGTAACATTCGAGGCAATAGGAGAATCATCACAACCAATAGTAATAACTCAAAATGAGTTTATGCGCAGAATGAAAGATATGTCGGCACTACAACCCGGAATGATGAATTTCTATGGAGAAATGCCCGACAGTTACAGCTTGATAATCAACACCGAAAACCCCGTATCAAAAAAGGCAATAGAGCAAATTGAAGAGGGTTGCAAAGCCGAAATAATGCCAATTATCGAAACAATAAACAAAAACAACAGCGAGATAGAAGCACTCAAAGCATCACATAAAGAGAAAAAAGATGACGAGATACCTGTATCAGAAAAAGAAGAGATAAGAAGCAAAGAGAACGAAATTACCGAGCTACGAAAAAAAGAGAACGATATCCTCAGCAAATACGGAGCAGAAAACAAATTAGTAAAACAACTAATTGATTTGGCACTCCTATCAAACAATATGCTAAAAGGCGAAGCATTAAGCAAATTCATAAAACGCTCAGTAGAACTATTGTAATAAATACCTCGTTAGGATATTAATAACAAATAGCCTGTCTGCGATTACAGACAGGCTATTTTATTGAGTAACAAAGTTAATGTTTTAATTGTTTAAGATATGGTTTCAGTTGTTCAAAGAACATGTCTGTATAAATTTGTGCACCATTATAGTTGAGATGAATAGAATCTTGAAAATATTCAGCATGAGAATTAAATATATATTGGTCACACAAATCTATATATGGGATATTGAGTTCAGAGCAAATATAAGCTAATTCTTTATTTGATGTTGTTGGTTTATACTTTGGAGATGTAGCTATGACAATGGGTATATTCTTTTTTTTGAGGATATCTAAAACACGATAAAGATTGTTTAGAGTATAACTATTAATTTTTAAAGAAATATTAGTACTTTTGTTCTGATTTTGTTCAATTTTCATAATACCGAACAAAGGTAGATAACCATTATCTTTGTTTTCTTCACTTCTACTAAAAGCACCTATTATGCTTAATATTTTTTGATTATATCTAAATAAAGAGGAGCTATTTTTTATTTTTTCTTTCCAACCAATATTATCTATATATTTTTTTACAATATTATTTGAATAATAATGCATTGAAGAAAAAGATACATCTGCATAATCGTAACTATATAATTCGGAATCTTGTGTCTCTAAAATTAATAATTTGGGGGTATGTCTGTTTAATATAGATTCTACAGCTAACAAATTGCTGTTTAGGAATTTCCCATCTAATGAAGCATTATATAAAGTATAATCTTTTTTAATATAATTATTTATGCTATCACACAATTGATTTGCATTGTAATGGTGAACGCCTCTTGATGAACCAACAATTATGATATCAGTTTTTATTCTATTTAGCCTAAAGTTATCTTTTGCTATTTGACCGCTTGCATAATCTGGTAATCTCACTAGTAGAGATTCCCCTATATAGTTAATAACGAAATCAATAATTAACAATAAGAAAATAAAACAGATTACAGATAAAACAAATTTTAAATTTTTATTCTTCATAAATTAAAATTGAAAGTAAATGAATGAACCAGCACTTAACGCACCAAATAACAATATATACACGATAAGAGATAGCATTGATATATAACTTATAGTATGATTTCTTGAATGCATAAAGTTGATATTTATATTAAAACAGTCCTTAAAATCCTTTATAAATAATATGAGTAATGCTATTATCCCATAGAAAAAAACAGTGGTATCCACAAATGGAATATCCCAATCAAAGAATATCTTTTTAATAATTATGAAACAATCATTAATATTATTTGCTCTAAAGAAAATCCAAGCGAAACTTACTAATGTAAATGTAAAGATTGTATAAAAAAAATGTGTTAATACATTTTCTGAATTGCAAGCATATATGTACTTTTTAATAATATTTTCAACAATTATATACATACCGTGAAGTAAACCCCACAAGACAAATGTCCAATTTGCTCCATGCCATATACCACTAATAAGAAATGTAATAAGTAAATTTAATAAATGTCGAGAATATTTTACTCTATTTCCACCCAACGGTATATAAACATAATCGGAAAACCAAGTAGAAAGAGATATATGCCAGCGTCTCCAAAACTCTTTTATCGATATAGAGAAATATGGCTGTTTAAAGTTATGCATCAATTTAAATCCCATTACGCGAGCTGTTCCAATTGCAATATTTGAATAACCAGCAAAATCACAATAAATTTGAAATGTAAAGAAAATAGTTGCTATAAATATACTAAATCCATTATGATGCGAAATATTATTATATACAGCATCAACATAATTACTTAAAACATCAGCAACACATAATTTCATAAAGAAACCCCATATCATCTTTTTTAATCCTTTAGTAACATTTTCAGGGTTAAATTTATGTTCAATATGAAATTGGGGTAACAAATTTTTAGCTCTTTCAATAGGTCCTGCAACAAGTTGTGGAAAAAATGAGATAAATAAAGCATAAATTAAAAAGTTTTTTTCTGCTTTTATATTACCTCTATATACATCTATTGTGTACCCTACAGCTTGAAAGGTATAAAAAGATATACCTACAGGCAGAAGGAAATCAAACGAAGGTAAATTTAAACGAATACCGGCAACAGATAGTAAATTAAAAACACTTTCATTTATAAAATTATAGTATTTAAAAATGAAAAGTATTGAGAAATTAATCAATAGACTAAAAGTTAGGAATATTTTTTTTCTATTCTTGATTTTATTCTTTTCTACTAATATACCACATGTATAAGTCAATACTGTTGAAAGAAATATTAAAACAGCATAAATTGGTTCCCAATTCATGTAGAAATAATAACTTACAATCAATAAAAAAGGGTTCTTATATCTGTTATTGGGTAATAAAAAGTATATTATACAAACAACAGGAAAAAATATTAGAAAATCAAATGAATTAAATAACATCTTTAATTAGATTAAAAATATACATCAATAGTTATAAAAAAGGACATTAATAAAATCTCACATAAAGACAGAGATAAGTTTTAATTTTTTCATCTTTAATAAAGATTTTGACTAATAAGAGATAATAAGGGTATCCCTTTTATGTACTATTTTGTCTTATAAGGCAGACATTATTAAAAAACTTTGTACTCATGCCGCTTGCAAAGTTTTAGGGAGAGGACTTCGGCAACCCTTATGAAAGTAATCCTAAATATAAAGACATAAAAAAAGCGTGAAGCCCTGCACTATGCTCGCTCCACACCTTGAGGCTCGTAGGAATTGCCCTGTCTGTCGAAACGAGCAACACAGAAACCCCACGCATGTATGTATAACATTTCCTCTACACCAATAGTTGCTATTGGCGTATGGGTACACCAATGGCTACACGGCATTTGAGATATGTATATTACACACCTATGGGGCATCTACTGTTGCTTTGCCCTTGACAGACAATTTGAAATTTTCCTACGATTTCAAGGTGTCAAAACCAAAGCGTAGTAAACGCCTTTAATATGTTCTACCTCAACACAAATTCTCTTATTAAAAGACATTTTAAATCTTGAGGCATTGCGAAATTAAATAATAATTTTTTAAATCCCTAAATTATTCCCTCAAACTTCTTATTTTTTTGCAGTAATACAAATGTTTTTTGATAATGCTAAGATGCAAAGTGATGAATGTTATGGTTTGGTTATAAAAAACGTGGTAACTTTTTAGAGAATATTTGTTAAAAATTTATTCTAAAATAACTCTTAAAATAATCTTGAAATAAAATTTAAACAACTTCTAATTTATAAATTTTACCATTAGAGTTTTTAGGAGTAACTTTGCAAAGATATTTCAAACGAACAAGAAAAGGATATTATATGCAAAATCGTACTGATGTTTTTAAATCGTCAATTCTTGCAGGTATTACTATTGGTATTGCAGGTTGGGGATATTTAGCTAATTCAAATATTATTGGTGCTATACTCTTCTCTTTTGGCTTATTAACTGTTGTAAGTTATAAAATGAAGCTATATACCGGCACTGCCGGTTTTGTTGATTTTAAAAACGAGAATGGCAAAATCGTTATTGCTAAACCTCTATTGGAGTTACTATTGGTTCTTGGGGGTAATATTATTGGTTGTCTGTTGGTTGGGCTATTGGCTCGCTTAAGCCCAATGGATTTAACTGGTTCGGCTCAAAAGATTTTGGAAGGTCGTTTGGCTATTGGTGCTATACGAGGTGGTTTATTGGCTATTGGTTGTGGTTTTATTATGACTACTGCTGTTACGTTTGCACGCAAAGGACAATATCTTCCGCTTTTGTTTGGTGTTCCGCTATTCATTATGTGCGGTTTCCCTCACTGCGTTGCCGATGCTTATTACTACTTAACTGTTCCTTTTGATTATATTGCCAACAACTTTAGTGATGTATTGGTGTTTTATATTGCTATTGTTTTTGGCAACTTTATAGGTTGCAATTTATATAGGTTAATAATGAAGAGCAACCCTCAATAAGAAAAGATTATGCAAATTATAAGATACATATCTCCTATCCTACTCTCTGCAACTATGTTTTTTACAGGTTGCGATAAAGGGCAAAATAAATCAGGGTGGAGCGATGAGGAGATTGCCTTAATTGAGCAATACAGCAACGAAATTATGCCGTTGCAGGTTATTGATAACGAAAGCGACTCTCTCTTTCTACGAAAAAGTTCATTGTCTCTAACCAAAACAGAGATAGAGAGCCCCTATTTTACAAAGTTGATAAGCCAAATGCTTCTTACTGTAACCAACCCCGAAAATGAGGGTGTTGGCATTGCTGCTCCCCAAGTGGGGATAAGTCGCAAGTTAATTGCGGTTCAGCGCATCGACAAAGAGAGCGAGCCTTTTGAGTTCTTTGTAAATCCGCAAATTATATACAAATCGGAAGAGCAACAAAATGGCTGGGAGGGGTGTTTATCTGTTCCCGGTAAACGCGGTAATGTAAAACGTCATACTAAAATTGTTGTTGAGCATAACAACATTGAGAGTTTTGAACTGCAACATGATACGATTGAGGGCTTTACTGCAATAATATTTCAGCATGAGATTGACCATTTGAATGGCATTCTATACATTGACAGAGCAGATACATTGACAATAAAATAGTGTGAGACAATGAACAGAGAGATATATAAACTTTTCTCAACTTTTTTCAAGATTGGAGCTTTCACCTTTGGTGGTGGCTGGGCTATGATTGCCATGATGGAGAAAGATATTGTCAATAAGCATAAATGGTTTAGCCACGAAGAGTTTGTTGATAATCTTGCCATAGCTCAATCGATGCCCGGAATACTTGCTGTAAATATGTCGGTTTTGGTTGGTAATAAAATTGCTAAGAAAACAGGTGCAACATTTGCAGCACTCGGCACCATATTGCCATCATTTATAATAATATTGGCAATAGCTATGTTCTTTGTTACCATATACGATAATCCTACTGTTGAGAGTATATTCAAAGGGATACGCCCAGCGGTTGTTGCATTGATAATTGCTCCTGTTCTTACAACTGCCAAGGCGGCAAAAATAGGTATTAAAAATGTATGGGTTCCTATAGCCACTGCCTTGTTAATTACTTTTGTAGGCATTTCTCCAATTGCATTTATTGCAGCTGCAATAATATATGGAGTTTCAAAATGCTACATCGATAACAAAAACTTAAAAGCCTGAACGTATGATATATATAAACCTCATATTAGCATACCTGAAAATTGGATTGTTTGGCTTTGGTGGTGGTTATGCCATGCTCTCTCTTATTCAACACGAAACTGTTGAAGTTATACACCATGGCGAGAGCGCTCCCTGGCTTACCCTACAAGAGTTTACTGATATTGTGGCAATATCTCAGATGTCGCCCGGTCCTATTGGAATTAACAGCGCAACATACATCGGCTACAAAGTAACAGGCTCGGTATTAGGCTCAGCTTTAGCAACAATATCGGTTTGCCTTCCCTCTTTTATATTGGTGTTGCTAATAGGTACTTTTTTGCTTAAAAACAGAGAGAACAAATATATTCAAAACGTATTTAAAGCCATACGCCCCGTTGTGGTTGGAATGGTTGCATCGGCAGCCCTTTTGTTGATGAATAAAGAGAACTTTCCCGACTACACTAAGAGCATTGCAATATGCGTTATTGCGTTTTTATTGGTAAGATACGCTAAGCTACACCCTATACTGATTGTTATACTCTCCGGTATTGCAGGATACATACTCTATTAATATGAATTACGAAGAGACTTTAAACTACCTATATACGCGTATGCCTCTATACCAAAAAGAGGGTTCAAAGGCATACAAACCGGGATTGCAAAATATTGAAGCATTAGATGCTTTATGCAATGCTCCTCACAAACAATTCAAAACCATTCATGTGGCGGGCAGTAATGGTAAAGGCTCGGTTTCGCACACAATAGCCGCAATACTACAAAGTGCAGGTTATAAAACAGGGTTATACACTTCGCCTCACCTTACTGATTTCAGAGAAAGAATT
Organism: Bacteroidales bacterium; assembly: GCA_017935575.1. GTDB lineage: Bacteria > Bacteroidota > Bacteroidia > Bacteroidales > G3-4614 > Caccoplasma_A. Next base: position 12,236 of record JAGBHI010000087.1, read on the forward strand.
AGAGTAAATGGCGAAAAGATACCTCACGACTATATCATAAATTTTACTCAACAGCTAAAAGATGAAGCTGAAAAGATTTCGCCATCATTCTTTGAATGGATAACAGAGTTGGCTTTTAGCTATTTTGCATCGCAAAACGTTGATGTAGCAGTTATTGAATCAGGATTAGGTGGCAGATTGGATAGTACAAACATTATAAATCCCACACTCTCAATCATAACAAATATAAGCCTTGAACACACCTATCTGCTTGGCGATACATACAAAGCCATAGCCACCGAAAAGGCTGGTATAATAAAAAAAGAGACTCCTGTTGTTATTGGCGAATGGGACGACAGATATGCCGATGTTTTTATTGAAACTGCCAAACGCAACAACTCTCAAATAGAGTTTGCCGAAAAGTGTATGCCTATAACAAAACACGAATTCTCAGAAAACGGCACTCTCAAACTATGGTGTAATAAATACTCCGAATTGATATTTGCATTAGGTGGCACATACCAAATTAAGAATGCATCAACTATTCTACAATCGGTTGAACAACTTATAAAACAGGGCTATAAGATAACCGAAGAACATATAAGAAATGGTTTTGCTCAAGTAACAAAACTTACCGGATTAAGAGGCCGTTGGGAAATTATACAAACATCGCCAACTGTAATATGCGATACAGGACACAACGTGGGCGGAATAACATATACCGCAAAACAGATAGCTTCGCAAAAGAGCGGTAAACTTCATATAGTATTCGGAATGGTAAACGACAAAGATACCGAAGGTGTTGTTTCGCTACTACCTAAAGATGCAATATATTATTTCACTCAGCCTTCAAATCAGCGTGCAATGGGTGCCGAAACCATAAGTTTAATAGGCGAAAGTCATAATCTTAAGGGTAAGGCATTTAGCTCAGTAAAAGAGGCTTATATAAACGCCTTGAGCAGTGCCAATAATGAGGACACCATATATGTAGGCGGAAGTACCTTTGTTGTAGCCGATTTATTAGAATATTTAGAGAGTATATAACAGAAAGGGTTGCCTACTAATGTTGACAACCCTTTTATATTAAGGCTGCATCGTAGGATGCGATGAAACTCCGAAAGACAGGATTTGAGTGCCCACGAACCTTTGTAATCCACCGTGCTATGCATACCCGAAGGCGTGGCCCGCCATTGCTCCGTGAAGCGTGTCTCGGTATTTCTATTAATTGATGAGTTTCCCAATCTACTAGGATGCAACCTATGTCAAATATCAATTCTTAGCTTTAGCTTTCTGTTACGAAATTAATCTCTTTTTTCGTTATTTCAAAATTTATTATCCACTTTTTCTGGTTAAAATATGTTATACAACATACAATATTCTGATTTTTAAACTAATTGAGCGGTGAGCCTTCTGATACCGATGCTTGGGTATAGGATTGAACTTCGCCGGACATAGTTAGTGAATAACCGTTATCAAAATTCATAAACGCAGTTGCTGTATCACCCTCATTATCAAAGGTTAATATCACCATCACATTTAAAGCTGTTCCTCGTACTTTATATGTATATGAGATACTTCCATTATCGTTACTTGATGTTTTGCTTACTATCATTCCTCGCAATGTTACTCCTCCCATGGCATTTATTCCTCCGCCAAAGCCTGTTGAGGTTTGAAAAGTCATTGTCTCCCCTACTACCTTAATAAAGTTTACATTTGGTTGCACATAGGTAACTGTTCCGCCTGTTACATTTATTGATGTAGCATTTAATACCCAACTATTTGCTTCTACCGCCAATAGTGCCATTTCTCGGTTTATTGAATCGAGATGTGCTTGTTGGGCTTTACGTTCGGCTTGCATCTCTTTTTTAATCTCTTTTTTTGATTTGCTGTTTTGCGAAATTAACACACTCGGGAAGAGCGTTGCCATTAATAACAGAAGTAATTGAATTCTTTTCATGGTTTTGTAGGTTTTATTCATTATTTATAACAATAGAAATTCGCTTTTGTTTGCTTTCTCGGTTTGTTGTTGTATTTTTGAAAAACATTTACAAGATTATGACTATTAAAGATATTTTAGATGAACAGGTGGAGAGAATAAATACTCCCGATTTTATAAATGATGACCCGGTTCAGTTCCCTCGCCGTTTCTCAAAATTGCAAGATATTGAGATTGCAGCTTTTACCACAGCTACTATTGCGTGGGGCAAGAGAAGTATGATTTTAAGAGATGCTGAACGCATGTTCTCTCTTATGGATAATAAACCTTATGAGTTTGTTATGAATAGAGGTTTTGAAACTTTGGGAAAAGCTAATGTTCATCGCACTTTTTTTCAACCCGATTTGGCTTATATGCTTAGAGGCTTTTATAATATTTATTCAAAGTATGATAGCATGAATAGTATGATAGCCCAAACAGAAATTGGAAATGACAAGGCTCCTGCATGGAGAGTTTGTGAAACCCTACGCAACTTTGCTTGTGAGGCAAATTGTGGTGCTCAAAATTCGCAATGCTACCCCTCCAATTTTGTTAATTCAGCTCTTAAACGTATAAATCTTGCTATTAAATGGCTTGTACGTAACGATGGTATTGTTGATATGGGCGTGTGGGACTCTATAACTCCTGCACAACTATATATACCGTTAGATGTGCATGTTGGTAATACTGCAAGAGCTCTTAATATTTTAAAGAGAAAGAGCAACGACCGCAAAACTGTTATTGAACTTACTGAGGTTCTGAGAGAGTTTAATCGCGAAGATCCCGTTATTTATGATTATGCTCTGTTTGGTATAGGTGTAAATGGTATAAATATTGAAATTCTATAGCATTGCGCCATATACTGTGTTAAATATTTTCACATAATATAAATTAGGACTATCTTTGACCTTTCAAATACGCACAATCACAACTAAACATAAATATTTATGAAAAAATTTTTACTTTTGAGCCTTGCTCTGTGCTTTAGCATTGCTATGAATGCACAAGAGTATTGTACTTCGTTAGGTTGGAGTACTAAAACTGACCGTTCGTTAGATGGTCTTGAAATTACATCAACTACAGGACAAAGGAATATTGATATTCAATTGTCAAGTAGGAATAATGGCGATTGTTATCGCGGTGTTATGAACTCAGGCGACCCTGTTCAATTTGCTCCCGGCGACAACATTAATATGCTGGTTAACGGAGAGATGAATTGGACATACATTCACGTTTTTGTTGACTGGAATGCCGACAAGGATTTTGATGATAGCGGAGAATATGTTGAAAAACAACCTGCGAGCAGAGATAATTTTCCTTATGGCGATGGTGCTAATCCTACAAACAGAACTTTCAACTTTGATGTTCCTGCAACTGCAACAACAGGTTTAACTCGTATGCGTGTAATTTTGGCATACGGTATTGATGGCGCTTGTACTCTTGTTAGAACTAACGATGCAGCTATTGCTGTTGATGTTGAAATTAATATTGGTGCTTCAGAAATAGCACAAGAGCGTACAATTACTGTAGAGAGCGCCGACCCGACACAAGGTAGTGCAGTTATTACCGATACAAACGAAACTTCTATTACTTCAGACAATGCTTCTATTTCTGTTACTGCAATTCCAACAGAAGGCTACTCTTTTAAGAATTGGACTAACAAAGCTACTAACGAGCAAGTAAGTACATCAAACCCATACTACTACAGAGGCGAGAACGATATTACTTTGGTTGCTAACTTCCAAGACAAATATGTTCAAGTTACTAATATCCCGACAATATTTATCAATACTGAAAACGGCGTAAGTGTCACCAGCAAAGAGGATTATGTTAATGCTTATGTTACTGTAAGAGGTGCGGAAAATCCTGAAGATAATATTACTGAGGTTCTTACTGAGATTAAAGGTAGAGGTAACTCAACTTGGGGTATGGCAAAAAAACCTTATCGCTTGAAATTTGATAAAAAAATCAAATTCTTAGGCAACGATGCAAAAGAGAAAAACTGGGTTCTTCTTGCTAACTATGCCGACAAAACGCTATTGCGTAATGCTTTGGCATTTGAAACTGCTCGTAATATCTTTGAATTCGGATTTACTCCTTCTGTAACTTTTGTTGATGTTGTTTTGAATGGTGTAAATCTTGGTAACTATACTTTAACTGATCAAGTTGAGGTTAAAAGCAAACGTGTACCTGTTGTTGAGCAAGAGACAACTGTTTCGGCAACAGACCCTGAAATTACAGGTGGATACTTAATTGAGGTTGATGGTTTTGCTGACAGCGAAATATCTTGGTTCCAAACATCAAGAGATATGAAAGTAACTATCAAATATCCTAAAGATGACGAAATAAATGCTGCTCAATCAGCATATATAACAAACTATACTCAAAGCATGGAAGATGCTTTGTTTAGCTCAAACTTCTCTGACCCCGAGTTAGGCTGGAGAAAATATATTGATGAGGCTTCGTTGGTTGATTGGTATATTGCTTGTGAGCTATTCGGAAACTCTGACTCATGGTGGAGTACTTATATGTACAAAGATAGAGATGAGATATTTAAACTTGGTCCTCTATGGGATTTTGACATAGCATTTAATAACGACAACCGTTTGGGTGATGCTACTACAAAATATATGAGAACTTATGCTCACGACCCTAAAACTTGGATTGCAAGATGGTGGCAAGATCCAACATTTGTATCGGCTGTTAAAACTCGTTGGGGAGAGTTAAGAGCAAGAGGTCTTAAATCATTCATGAACAACTATATTGTTGAGACTGCCGAATTATTAGATGAATCGCAAAAGAACAACTTTGAAGTATGGGATATATTATGGGTAAGAGTATATCGCGAAATAGCTGCACGCGGTTCATATCAAGCTGAGGTTAACTTCTTAAAACAATATGTTGCTGACAGAATTAACTTCTTGGATAATGAATGGGGATTACCTTTAGGTATAGAGGATAGCGAAAACAGTAACAATAGCGTTATAATTGCACCTAATCCTGTAAATAGAGGAAATGATATTTCAATTATTACAAACGCTGAAGGCTATGTTAATGTTTCAGTAGTTTCAATTGATGGCAAGGTTGTATATTCAACTAATGAAATAGTTAACAATAATGCCATTTCTATTGATACAAATAATTTTGCTTCAGGTATGTACATCGTTGTTGTTAACAATACTGACGGAACAACATACAGAGGTACCGTAATTGTGAAATAATAATTACAGATACTATAAAATAATAGGTCTGCGCATAAAAAACGCAGACCTATTATTTTTTATAGCTTTATATATTTTCTATAAAACTAATCCTCCAATTATCTCTTGTACTGAATGACAACCTTGACGAGAAAGATACTCTTCAATTCCTTCTGCCACTTTAACTGATATTTGTGGGTCAATGAAATTTGCTGTTCCTATCTGTATTGCTGTAGCTCCTGCCAAAAGGAACTCTATAGCATCTGTTGCGTTCATAATACCGCCTAAACCAATTAGAGGTAATTTTACAGCCTTAGAAACCTGCCATACCATACGTAGTGCTACAGGCTTAACACAAGCTCCTGAAAGACCACCTGTAACTGTTGATAGTATTGGACGGCGACGCTCTGCATCAATAGCCATTCCTAATAGAGTATTTATCAATGATAAAGAATCTGCTCCTTCTGCCTCAGCAGCTCTTGCCATCTCTGTAATATCAGTAACATTAGGAGATAGTTTAACTATAAGTGTTTTGTTGTATGCTTGACGAACTGCTTTTACAACCTTCTCTATACTACGGGGAGATGTTCCAAAAGCCATTCCTCCCTCTTTTACATTGGGACATGATATATTTAGCTCAATAGCCGGTATTTTATCTAATGCATTTATCTTTTCGGCTACTGCAACATAATCTTCAATTGTTGAACCTGACACATTAACAACTACTGCTGTATCCAAATCTTTTATTTGAGGATATATGTTTTCAACAAAATAATCAACTCCTTTATTTTGTAATCCAACTGCATTTAACATTCCCGAAGGTGTCTCTGCCATACGTGGATAGGGATTTCCTTCGCGAGGTGCAAGAGTTGTTCCTTTAACTATTATACCTCCTAATTTTGAAAGGTCAATAAAATCAGAATACTCTGTTCCGTAACCAAATGTTCCAGATGCTGTCATTACGGGATTTTTAAGTTTTAAACTCCCGATATTTACATTCGTTTTTACCATTTCAATCTCTTTATATTAAATACAGGACCTTCTTTACATACACACACATTACCATTTGTTGTATCTTCAACACAACATAAGCAAGCTCCAATACCACATGCCATTTTGTTCTCAAGCGACACTTCGCATTCTGTAGCAACTTTGTTTGCATATTGTGCAACGGCTTTCATCATAGGACCGGGTCCACAACAATATATAAAATCAAATCTCTCTTTTGTTAAAACAGAGTGTTGGGTTACAAAACCTTTCTCTCCCTCTGAGGCATCTTCTGTTGTTACATAAACTTCAGATATCTCTTTGAATTTATCTAAAAGCAATAAATCATCTTTAGTTCTTGCTCCTAATAAAAACACAGGAGTATGTCCTGCCTTTTTAAGTTCTGTTCCAAGCATTAACAATGGAGCAACGCCCACTCCACCACCAACAAGCAATAGCTTTTGCTCTTTGTTATTAGGTATAGTAAATCCATTTCCTAATGGATATATTATATTAATAATATCACCCTCTTTTACTTCTGCTAATTTTAATGTTCCGGCACCAACTTTTTGAATTAACAACCATAACTCATTTTTTTCAACATCAACATAATTTATTGATATCGGACGTCGCAAGAATGCTTTTGGCTCTCCTTCTACCAACATCTCAACAAATTGACCCGGTTTGCATTCAGGTAACACCGAACCATCGGCAGGAGTCATTTTTAATAGAACTGAACGATTGTTCACCGAAAGATTTGCCGTTACCGACATATCTATTAATGATTTTTTCATCTCAACCTTATTAAATAGTTTTGAATAAAATATTATTGTTTTTTGACAATTACAAAGTTAAAAAAAATTAGAGTATCAGACAACGGAAATATTATTGAAATATTAAAAATTATAGATACATCTAATTCCTCACTAAAAAACTCTTTTTATATTGTCAATAAAATTACTCTTTAACCTATTTGTTTGTAATATATTTAGTTTTGAGGTAACTTTGTGATGCTTAAATCAGAGAGATTAATAATTATAATTGATTTAGTAATTATATGAATTGGTTAATATTGATAATTGCCGGATTATTTGAGGTTGGATTTACATTTTGTTTAGGAAAAACAAAATATGCTACAGGAATTGAATTTTATTTATGGGGATTAGGATTTCTTATCTCATTAACTTTAAGTATGGTTCTGTTAGCCAAGGCTTCTCAGACAATTCCTTTAGGCACTGCATATCCCGTATGGACAGGTATTGGAGCCGTTGGCACTGTTTTAATGGGGATTATTTTCTTTAACGAACCAGCTACATTTGCTCGTATATTCTTTATAACAACTCTAATAGCATCAATTATTGGCCTTAAAATAGTATAAAGCATGTGTTTGAACAATAATAATTTATTGAAAAACATAAATCTTGATTTCTGGAAGTTTATAGAGGATAATCAGAACACTTCTCCTATATCATTACGTTTAAAATATAGAGATAATTCTGCTTTTAATGTCTCTTTTGCCATTGATCAAATTGAGGCTCGTCAGAAGACAAAGAATAAATTACCTAATATTAATAATAATCCACGATTTATATACCCTTCCCTATTATCAACTGAACAATGCACATCTGAAGCAGTTGCATCTTTTAAACAAAGTTTATTTAAAGATAATTACCTTACAATGTGCGACCTTACGGGTGGTTTAGGTATTGATACCCTCTCTATGGCAAGGTCTGTTAAAGATGTAACATATATTGAGAGATATTCTGATTATTGTTCGGTAGCTGAATACAATTTTAAGATATTAGGCTACAACAACATTAAGGTAGTAAATAGCGATTGTTCTGATTTTTTGACAAACTGTAATACTACTTTTGATGCTTTGTATATTGACCCTGCGCGTAGAGGAGATTCCAATAAAAGGTTGTTTGCTTTCTCTGATTGTGAGCCTGATATTCTTAAATTAAAATCAAGAATGTTTGAGATAGCCAATACCATATTTATAAAAGCATCGCCTATGGCAGATATCTCATTCTCTATTAAAGAGTTAGAGAATGTGTCTGATATATATGTCATCTCTTATAAGAATGAGTGCAAAGAGCTACTTTTTAAACTTGAAAATAGAGAGATATCAGCTAATAAAATTACTATCCATTGTGTTGATATAAATTCAGAGGGATATGATATTTTAGATTTTAAATATGTAGAAGAGTGTGGAATTATTGGATTAAATTATTCATCTCCCCTATCCTTTTTATATGAACCTTCATCTTCTATTTTAAAGGCTGGAGCTTTTAAATTTGTTGCTACCAAATTTAATGTAGATAAACTATCTGTAAATAGCCATCTCTATACATCTGGTAATTATATTGATGAGTTTCCCGGAAGAAAATTCAAAATTGAAAAGATTATATTATTTAATAACAAAGAGACGAAAGAGTTGAATAAAACATTGACAAAAGCAAATATAACCGTTCGTAATTTCCCAATAAAAGCTGAGGAATTAAGGAAGAGACTTAAAATTAATGATGGTGGAGATAAATATATATTTGCAACAACCGATTATTCAAACAAGAAGATATTGATTATTTGTAGTAAAGTTTAGTTATCGTATATCACGACATCGTTTACACTTTTATCCTTCCTTAGAAAGGATAATTAATTATAAATTCACATATAATAGACCCCTAGGGGTCTGCGTTTCTAAGGGACGCATATATCAAGAGATCATTGACATATTGTTATTAAATGAGAGGCATTATAAAATTAATTTCTTGAACTATTTTGTTGTCTTGTTTTATGAGCAACTTATGTTCATTGATTAATAAATGAGCTTCTACATAAGTGTGCATTAATTCTTTGTTAACCCTTATATCGGTATTGAGTATATTAATAATTAGATTACTTCGTACCAACCTAACAAAATGTATTTCATTTTGATTGTGACTATCTAATATTGGACGTTCAGTTACAATATAGTCATCGTGTATTGGTCTTATAGGAAGGTCTAAATATACATCTAATTCATTAGGTGTTTTATGCTCTAATGTTGAATAATG
>JAGBHI010000088.1 GCA_017935575.1 Bacteroidales bacterium
ACCTTTATTCCCAAAATTGTCTTTTGTACTGGCATCATCTGGTATTTCTCCTACGATAAAACGGCCTCTAAGATCTGGAACTCTAAAGTAACCTTGTTGTGTACTTTGTGATTGACCTAAATAATTAGGGGCTGAATTGTAAGTCGTTCCTATTACTGCAAACAAAGAGGGAAAATCTTCTTGTTTATATTCCGCTCCATTGCATAGCAAGTAACCGTTGGGGATTGCAATCCCATCCCCTCCCGGCCATATAATTATACCACCTACGGGATTATTGAGTAAAATTATCTGCTGTAAAGCATTATCTAATGCTTGTTTAAGTTCTATATTGGTTTGTCCTGAGAGAGGTGTAAATTCACTCCAAGGTATAGCACCTTCATCATCTTCATTACATACTACAAGGTTTCTCTCTGTATATACTGCATCATATACTACCTGCTCTGTACCACTTTCCCCAACAGCAGTAACTGTTTTATTTACGACGGAAACCTTTAAATATCCGTTGTTAAGTCCTTCCTCAAATTGCAGTACCTCTCCATTAGGATAATCATTTGTTTTGATATAAGCGTAGCCTCCGTTGTGAGTATTCTCTACATCTTCCCCTCCCGCTAAAATTATTTTATCTCCGGCTATAGCTCCGAGCATTGCAAGAAGAGTATCATTATCCTGCAATCTTGCAAGTGTATTGCTATCGAGAGGATAACTCTCTTTACTTAAAAAATTTCCAACTGTTCTCATTGTTTTAATCTTTATATATTACTTTATATCGTTTACCTGCTAATTTGTATTTGTCTATTAAATCACACACTTTATTTGCATATTCGGAATCTGATTTTGGTATTATTACAGCGAAACCATATCCTGCCAATTCAGATTTACCCTCTTTGTATATCAGATATTCAGCATCTATTTCTGTAAGTATAACCTGTTCTACTTGCCCATCGGCATTCTCGCGATATAGCAGAACTGCTTTACTCTCCGTTAGGTCTATAATCTCACAATTTATCTCGATATTATCTTTAATCAACTTTATAAGAGAATAGACCTGTCCTGTATAGCTTAATCTTAATTTTACTTCATTTTGAAACTCCTCATATCTTTCGTGTATGCCTTTTATCGCTTCGGCTATTGCTCTATAAATACATATAAGTATGCCTCGCCGAAGTATGGCAGGGGTTAAAACAAGCATTATGCGTAAATACTTCTTTTTCATCGGGCGGTCATTGAAATTGTTGTTATTCCACATCTATAATATCCTGCTTCAGGAGTTTTACGGGCAGATATAGAAGCTGTGCCTCCCTCTATCGTTTCGGTGGCAGATGTAACATAAGCATCTATCACTCCACTCACTGACTGTACTGCATCAATTAATCCGGAGTTTGTATATTCTCCATTAAAAGGCAAGTTCTCAACATAATTCTTTACAGCCGTTCCAATTGCTTCTTCTACATTATTTTCATCAAGCAACCCATCATAGGTTACATCTAATTCAACACTTATCTCTGATGGTTCCTTATTGATTACATTTATTGCAACTCCTGCATCTTTAACGCGATTAAGATAGGTTTCTAACTTTTTGTACTGATCTTCCGATAAAGGTTTACGACCTTCGTTATCTGCCGTAGCAACTTTAATGTTAATGGCAGATAAATTGGAATCTTCAGTTACAGAAGCAAATTTTACCACCTTTGCTTTTTCTATATCGGCTTCCGTCATTCCTGAAGTATTGTATATATCGCTATCCTCTACGAGAGGGGTGCCAATCATAAAAGCCAATGTTTTATCTCTATACCAGCGTAGAGTGTGAGGCATACGCTCATCGAGCATAGCATTAACTTTATCTATGTGAGCATCTAATAATCTCTCAAAGACATAAAGAGCCGAAGCCACGACATAAAAGACAATATTTTCAATCGAGACCTTAGAAAAGGCATCTTCCCACTTTGTGCCGGGAGCAATACCATATTTTATTTGCACCTCCTTTTGTGCCAAATACTCATCGGTAATACTCTTTTTAATTTCGCTTATTGTTCTTGCCATTTTATATTGAATTAGAAATTAGAAATGAGGAATTAGGAATTAATAATTCACTACTTCCCTGTGATTTCAAGAGCAAAGTTGCACCGTTTATATCTGCCCGACAAAAAGTTCTACCAACCTGATATATATTTTTTATAATTAATGTATTAATAGAGAATTTTGCAGAGTAAAAATATATTTCCTATGAAACGAACAGGTATAAAAATCGATGCTTACGGTTTTATTCAAACAGAGCATAATGCAATAGCCGTAGGTGATACATTAGAGCAGAACGAGATGTTACTTTTAGCCTTACAACAAGGCGAGAGTAAAGAATACCCATTGCTTGGTATCGGGATAAGCGATATTGTAAACGATGAGAATATTCTTGATTGGCAGTGGCGTATAGTAGAGGGCTTGGCCATTGACGGAATAAAAGTAAAAGAGTTAGAGATAAACAATAACACTATTAACATAACAGGAGGCTATGAAAGTTAAATCACGACAAACCTATTACGATATTGCACTTGAGCAATACGGCTCCGCTGAATATGCTTTCGACATTGCACAGGCAAACAACAAACTACCTTTTGATGTAGCAGAGGGAGAAATTGTATTACCCGATAGCATTATCGCAAATAAAAGCATTACAAATCACTACAAAACAAACAAAATAAGTCCCGCAACAGATATTAGCAACAGATTACTCTCCCCAATTGATGGGTGTAACGGAGGTATCGGTTATATGGGTATTGGTATTAATTTTATAATAAGTTGATATGGAAAAACAAGATATATATCAAGCGGCAACAACGCCCATCAGGTTTGTTCAAGATAAAACAAACTTTGCCGTTATGGCTCAAAATGCTTTGGGATTGGCAATGCCCCCTGTTATCCCTGTAAAGTGGAATCCCGTAGTGCCTAAAGCGAATGGTGAAATTACGCAAAGTACAGGGTTTGAGGCGGGAGATTATATGTTTCAATGCCCGACAGTTTTAAGTGTGGAAGGTAATGACTTTTACCTCCCATTTGACCCTGTTATATCTGTAAATTGTAAAAATATTATCACTCGCCGATATGTAGCAAAGGGCAGAACATCAACCTCAATAAAAGAGTTTTGGAGTAAAGATGATTACAGAATATCAGTAGCAGGGGTAATACTTGCAAATGATGCAAACGAACTGAACCAATATATTGCTAATCTGCGTGAGGTGTTGGAATATTCAGGAAGTGTTAAGATTGTAAACGAGATACTAAACAAGGCTTATAAGATTAACCATATAGCCATAGAAGATTACAATTTCCCATTCACAAAAGGAATGGAAAATCAAACATTCTCATTCAACGCATACGCTGATGACAGTATCTATTTATTGGAGGGGTGAGGCACACCGGGAAAGGAGTTTACGAACTGAACTTTTATATCCGGGAATGACTCAACGAATTGTATTTTATAGTCCGGGAACGACTCAACGATTTTTACTTTGGCTGCCATGGGATATATTTCTTCTCCTTTTATATATATAGCATTGCCATCAGGTCCATAAATAAATTTTCCCTCTTTTGCAAATAATGATAAAGAGGTAAAGATTGAAAGAATAAGTATTAAACGTCTCATAATCGGTTGTTTTTTTATTGAGACAAATATAAGAAAATAAAGTTTAATTATATGCTAAAATTAATACACGATATAAGAATAGCAAATATACATCTCCGTCGTCTTGATAAAGTTGAGATACGAAAGAGTGTCGAGAACCTATGTGATACTGCTACAATATCAATGCCCGCAACGGTATATAACAGACCTCTCAGCGACATTAAACAATTAAAGGTTGGAAATAGTGTCCATATTCAACTTGGATATGATAGAGACGAGAATCTTAAAACAGAGTTTAAAGGCTATTTAAAAAGCGTTCAAACTACATCTGAAGGAGTTAAAATAGAGTGTGAAGATGATATTTACCTCTTTCGTGTACCAATGGATGACGAAGAGATTAAATCGCCGACAGTAGAACAACTTCTAAAAAAGTGTGTCAATGCAGTAGCAAAAGTTTACAATATCACATTAAGCATAGATTGTAAATATGATTTCTCCTACGAAAAATTTACCATTCATAAAGCAACCGCATACGATGTATTAAAGAAGATCCAGGAGGAAGCAAAACCAAATATCTTTATAAAAGATAGAACATTATGTGTATATCCTCAATTCTACGGAGAGTTTGGCAGAGCCAAATATGACTTCTCAAAGAATATAGACGCTGACGGATTAGACCTAATATATAAGCAAGAAGATGAGCGTAATTTGCTTGTTGAGGTAACTGCTAAGGATAAATCAGGCAAAGAGATAAAGGTAACCGAGGGGAAACAAGGAGGAGATAAGATAACAAAAAAATTACCTTTTGTAAGTGATATAAAGAGCTTACGATATTATGCTCAAGAAATTCTAAAATCAAATGTCTATACAGGCTACGAAGGTAGTTTTACAGGTTGGCTTGTACCTTTCTGTGATACAGGGTATGCTGCAGAACTTATAGACCCCGAAGAGGAGTTTAAGAACGGCACCTATTATGTAACGGCTGTAGATATAGAGTATTCACCATCGGGAGGTAAACGCAAAATATCTCTCGGCAAAAAATTGTCATAATATGAATAACTTAAGCAAAATAAAAGAGAGCATACAGAGTATAGCAGGGCGTAACATCAATGACGATTGCTATGTAGTTGGAGAGGTAACAGAGGCAAACGGAACAACCTGCTCTGTCAAGATAAACGACACCTTAATCCTTACCGATGTGTTGTGTGTAGCCGCCGATGACGGAGATAGCGACAACATAAAAATTAAACCTGTAATCGGTAGTAAGGTGCTTATGGCTGATTTATCGGGCGGAACTCTCCGCCAAATGGCTGTTGTGGCATATACTCAAATAGCAGAGTTGGAGATGCCCAAAATTGACAATATAATTATCAACGGAGGCAACAAAGGTGCAATTATCAATATTGAAGATTTAACAAGCAAAATAAATGAGGTTATAAATGTTTTAAACAATCTTATAACCTCATATAATGACCATACTCATATTGTAAATACAACAGGAACAGCTACAACTCAAACAGGAACAGCAGAAAGGATTCTGAAGCCGGCAAATTCTGCAACAGAATTAAGCAGTTCCGACTTTGCCGATGACACGATTAAGCATTAAACTGCGGCTGTTGCCATATACAATATACGGGCAACAGCCTCTTCAATCTCACGAGTCATTGCTTGTTTATTCTCTGAATATCCACCATTAAATACAATATTCTCAATCATCTTACCGAGATTGATTGTTATCTGGGTGTTGCGTGTTCCGCCCGAAGATACATTTGCGGAGCTGTTTTGGGTTGTGCTTGGTTTAGTCCCATCTGTGCCATTACCATTTGTAACAAGATTCTGCAATTGGTCATTAGTGCCAAGAGTCTCCTGCTTCTCTTCAGTCTCCTCTTTACCTTTCCAACCCATTTTAATACCTGCAAGAGAGTCCTTTGCTTTTTGAGCATAATCAATAGCCTTTTTCGCGCTATCACTAATTACTTTTTTTCTGGCTTCTATATCTCCGTTAATTTGGCTTATCATTGCTTGGTTCTCGGTACTATCTCCAAGCCCACACGCCTCTTTGAATTTATACCAACCGAGTTTAATTGTATCAAGAGACATCATAAAAGAGTTTATCATTGTTGACAAATTAAACTTAATAATTGATATAACTCCTAATGCAGTATTTTTTACATAGCCCCATACTCCGCCCCATAGAGACCCCCAACCTGTTATTTTAGAGCAGAGCCAAGTAATTACTCCAATAAGAATGACAATTCCAGATATAATTAGTGCAATTGGATTAGCATTCATTACAGCATTCCATACTGCTTGAGTAGCCGCACAAACTTTAGTAATGGTATTCCAGGCCATCTCCTTTGCTATAAGTATATTCAACCATGCCTCTTGTGCTATTAATGATGCTGTTTGTAAATTACACGCAACTGTTAATATACCTATTGCAACAGCGATACCTGTAATAATAGGGGCAAACTCTGTTAGGAAGTCCCATATACCCGAAAAGGCAGAGCCTATACTTGAAAGTATGCCCGGAACAGATTCAAGAAAACCTGTTGCAAATTCAACACATGAGTTAATGACAGGCTGAAGTTTTTCAAATAAAGAAATCAAAAACTCATCAAATGTATCTTTGAGTTGATTTATTCTCCCAGATGTTGAATTTCCTGCCTTTTCTGCTCCTTGATAGAACAAACCTCCCTCTTCGGTTGCCCATGAGAATGCTTGAGCCACCATTTCGGCAGAGATTGCACCTTTGCTCATCTCATCTTTAAGAGTTGTCATACTCTTACCGGTCTTTTCGCTTATAACAGACAAAGGATTGAATCCTGCATTAATCATCTGCATAAGGTCCTGTCCTGTCAGTTTGCCTGTGCTTGATGTTTGTGCAAAAGCAAGAGAGAGGGATTGCATCTTGTTGGCATCTCCCATAGAGATGTCTCCTATCTTTTTAAGAGTTGAAAAAGCTCTCTCTCCCTCAATGCCAAATTGCATCATTGTTTTTTGTGCATCAAGGAGAGAAGTCTTATCATATACTGTATCTTTGCCATATTTAGCAATCTTTTTAAATAGGGCATCTGCTGCAGCTTCATTACCTTTCATCAAGGTTGTCATATCCAACTTCTGAATCTCTGCCTCACTTCCTACATCAACTATCTTACCTATGGCTCCTGAAACTTTATCAATAGCAGTGCGGGCAACATTAATAATTGATTCAAATCTGACAAAATTATTTCCTACTTTCTCAAATAATGTTTCGGTTTTTTCTGCTTTTGCATTTAGTTGTTGCATAGCATTATTTATTGCTAAAACAGAGTTTTGAGCATTGCCATTTATCTGAATTATATATTGTAAAGTTTGTGCCATAATATTTTGTTATTTAAAATTTTTTGTTATATTTGCGGTATGATAGTTATAACAACCATATTCTGGATTATTGTAGGTGTAATGGTATTATACCTTACTATCTTTGTTATTGCTTTTATCTATAATGGCTATCTTCTTGCGACTGGCAAAATGAGCCGGGAGGAACTTGCAAATAAGGTTGCATACAATAAATATATAAAAGAAAAGAAACTTAAAAAGAAACCTAAAAAGAGGTATACTTCAAGTTTGCCACCACCTTTTTAACCCCTATTCGCCTTTGCTTCTTCTCTTCTGATAAATTCCAACTCCCTAAAACGAGCTGCCCACTCCTCATCAGAAAGGCTGTCAGGGTTTGGAATGTGCATATAGTAACGCAATTGAGCGTTAACTATACGCAACATATCCTTTGGATTAACCTCTGCAGCCTCTACAACTTTTCCAACTCTGCCTCCTTAACCTCTATAAGGTCTGCAAGGCGTGCAGAGGCACTGATAAACAATGTATCGTCGGTTTTTATCTCTTCGTCTCCTGCCAACCAGCAATCACGCAAAACAATCTCATTAAATTTTAATGCGTCGTTTTTACCTGCAACAGAGGCATAACTTAATGTTTTACGAGTAGGTTTATGCAGGTAGCAAACCTTATCGCCGTTTACCTCATCTTTTACTGTTATTTTTACAATCTCGCCATGTTTGGCTTTCCACTCGTTAATCTGCTCTTGTGTTACTTTTTCCATTTTAATTACTGTTTAAATATTGATTAATAAATAGGAACTATAAATTAAAAACATTTCTAATTATTCATTCCTAATTCCTAATTTAGGTTAAGCAACCATATTCTTCTTGCGAAGGGCAATAAATGGCAGAGTTACCTCCATAAACTTATCTCCTTGCTTCATCTCTTTTGGCTCTTCGGTAAATTGAATACCTTGTATAATGTCGGTAATAGGCACATCTCCTGATGTAGGGTTACCGTAGTTTACAACTGCATTTACTTGTAGGTCCAAAATAGAGCGTGTAGGAGAGTTGAGGATAAGCACTTCCAATTCACTTTGCAATAGGGTTATCTCTCCCTCAATTGAGCGATTACCTTTTTGTATGCTCATAGGCAAAGCTCCTTTACCATAGATAACCTCTTTCTCTTGTTTTTCGGTATATTTAATACCTCTTATACCTGTTAGGTCTTTACCGCCGAGAACTACGGTAATATCACTCCAATCATATTGTCTTGAGTCAAACATATCTCTTATTTTTAATTATGAATTAGTAATTAGAAATTAGGAATGGGTTAAAAGTAAATTACTCATTTCTCATTCCTAATTCCTCATTTATTATTGATTTGTAGTTTGAAATCCGAGTTTTACATCAATATATTTAGCATATCCGAATGGACGTACTTTCAATGATACTTCGTATTTTGATGTAGCTACGATATTTTGGTCGGGGTCAATGTAACAAACCACACCTGTATCGTTAGCATCTGACGGATCACTGCCAAGGTTACCATCTGCACCCATAGTAGAGACAATGGCAGTCTCAACCTTATCCTGAATAGATTTGCAGATAGTCAAAGGAATTTTACCCTCGCTTGTAACAGGTATCTCATCGTTAAGCTCGTCAATCAATGTTTGATATGCAATACGATATGCTTTATCAATAACCCTTCTACGGGGGATTAAAGCATAGTCATCTGTTTCAGCGGTGGCAAGTTTATCATCGCTCCAAAAGTAGCCGGCTTTACCGACAAATGTACGAGGTACAATATAACCCACATCGTGGATAATATCCGGGTCTCCATTCTCTGCAAGCACTCCCGCTATATACATCTTTTCTGATGCAATAGCACCATCTTTAACTCTGGCACAACTGCGTTGTACGGGAATGGCAGCCAAACGACCTGCAAGCAATCCAACCGCAGCACCTTTGCTGTCAGCCTCACTATCTCCTATAACAACAGCAACCCTGTTGTCTCCTCTCTCACTTAATGGCGTAAGTTGCGAAGCAGTACCTGTATAACCTCTGCCTTCAAGTAATACCATGCAAGGAGCAAATAAATCTTCTGTTGCCCATTCTGCAAGAGACTGAGCCTTATTTATTGCATCAGGTAAAAGAGTGTCAATACCTGCAGTTGTGGCAATGGTATCATCTGCCTCACACTTAATCACAAGAATATTAATTGCTCCACGAGCAGCAATAAGCAGATCCTTTGCTATACCATTTTTGTCGCACATATCAGTAAGGGAAGTTATATTAGATACACCCATTAGCCATACTTTTGTGCCATTAGGAGCTTCATCATATATCTCTCTTACACATTTATCAATTAGTTTATTTGGATCATTCACCTCACTTGTTATATTCAACTTAATTAAGTCGTCATAAGAAGTCAAGAGGTAAGGTTTGTCAAGCTCAAAAATTTCACCTACGGCATAGCCTGTAACAATCAAACCTATCACACCATCTTCCGAAGGTGCTACAGAGCCTAATGCTCCATTCTCAAAATTAATTTTTACTCTTGGTAACATATTATATTGTTTTAGTTGTTAGTTTTTGGTTGTTAGATAGAGTTTTATAAATATGTATGTAGCAACAAATATCAGGGATATACCGCCTGTCCACATCAGGAACTGTTTAAAGGGTGGTATCTTTGCTTCAACAAGCACAGCATTAGTTTTAAGTCGGTCAATCTCCTTATCTCTGACCTCTATTGCTTTTTTCAGCATATCAACGGTGGTTAGCAAACGGAGTGTTGCAACTCCCGATGTGTCTTGGTTAAGAGTATATGATGTATTTATTCTCTCTCCCTCTTTTTGCTCCAATTGTCGAATGAGAACATTACCTACCGAATCACACTCAAGCCAAGCGTATAGCCAAGCACTGTCGGGAGGAATGGTTATAATGCTGTCTCGCACTATCTCCCTGACGGCTATGCTGTCATTTGTCGTTATCACCTGCGGTCTGTATGTCCTGCAACTCACGACGCACAGGGCAATTATCGTTAAACTTACAATCTTTGACTTTGTCAATAGCCCTGTTAAGGCGGCGAACATCTTTGCGTAGTCCATTGATTTCACTTTTTAGAGGCTCGACAATATACTGCATTATCAATTTAGATGCCTTCTCTTCTGTCTCCACTCCTGCCTGATCTGCTTCGCTCTTACTTTTGCGAGCTTCGCTTTTACTCTTTACAAGAGTTGAGCGAAGTGTAACCAATGAAACAAGTACACCTCCTGAAAGCAGGACATCAATCACTAAATGTATTATATCGTTCATAGCCATATCTCATTAATCCATTTCTGTACATCAAACGACGGGCACGCCTTATTGGCAAATTCGTTATGCCCATGTATTGTCGCTGTGGGGTACTTTGTTTTTAATTCTTTTAATAGACGAGCAAGAGAGGCACACTGGCGAACCGTGCGGGTGTCCTTTGGACGCATTGCCTTGTCGCAACCTCCTACATAGGCAATTCCTATGCTTCGGCTGTTATGACCCTTACAGTGGGCACCGACTTGCTCCTCCGGGCGTCCTCTCTCAATAGTTCCGTCAAGCAACACTACATAATGATAGCCGATTGTTGTAAATCCTCTGTCTATATGCCATCGGGTTATATCCTCAACAGATATATCTCTACCCTCCGGGGTTGCTGTACAGTGAACTATTATCTCATCTATCGCGCGCATACTATCTAATCAAATCAAAACGGTTTACGCTGTTACAATGTCGCTAACAATAGCACCTATCGCCTCGTTACGAAGAGGTAAGCATATTGAATAGTGACGGAAGTTTACAAGATTCTCCTGAGTTGTTGGAGATGTTTTTGCATCTTGAAGGTATGTTTTGGTCTCTCCATCAGCACGCACTGCTCGTGGAGCATAGAATGCAACTGAAGCATAGCGGTCATTTGCGGTGATTGAAGTACCGAAAGCAACCTTTTTCTTGCTTGATACTGTATAGTAAGGAGCATCAGCAAACTCATACACCTCAAAACCATACAGGTTTGCTATTTTACCTGTTGAGTAGTTATAGAATTGCTCAGCAAATTTTTGGTCCTCACTCAAAAGGTCGTTCACATGGTCAGAACACAATACAAGTACACGACCTTGTACGGGAACTTTCAATTTGTCGAAGCTCGCTTTAAGCGACAAAATGTCGGCACGAGTGATTTTTTTACGACCACCCTCTGTCGCTGTTGCTCCTGTGGTAAGGATTACAGGGTGTTTTTGTGCGTGGTCGGTAGGAGCAAGTGCGTGAATAGCCTTAGCGTATTTACTTGCGTCGATAGCCTCGCGGTGGCGTTCAAGTACGCTGCCGAATTTATCATAACCTACACCGCGTAACTCATCATCGGTAATTTTAGTTGCTTTTGTTTGGTATTTATCAAGTGTTATAGCCTTATTTGCATCTTCTAAAGTCTCAACGCCTATTGGATAAGTAGTGTTATTAATCAAAACAGTAGGATCTCCTCCAAGGTCGGCAAAGTTTAGAGTGTTGTTTTTGCTCACTAAATTATCAACTCCTCTAATCTTTTTATACCACCCTAAACTCTCTAACGAGTTGCGGAATGCTTTAATCATTTCGCCTGTCCATATCTCAGGAAATAAACCCGACATAGCCACTCCACCACCTATAAAAGAGGTAGCAATAGAAGCAAGAACCATACCTATACTACCCAAAATGGGAGATACACCAATAATCACTGCGGCAACTGCACCAATAACCATAGTTAATAGAGTTGCCAAAATTGCTTTTAGAAATTTCATTCTTTTCATTGTTCAAAAAGGTTTTAAAATGTTTTTAAATAGTTGTTTTACTAATTAGGAATTAGTTCGTGGCTTTGCCACAATTAGTAATTAGAAATTAATTCCTAATTCCTCATTCCTCATTCCTAATCCCTAATTCAATTATAGAGTAATGCCATACTCTTTTTGGTAGAGGCGTGCATACTCTTGTGGATTGCTCTCTTTAAGGTTTGCAAGTTCCTCTGCGGGTACATCACTCAATGTCTCCCACTTTTTATCTCCACTGTTAGGATTGATAAAGTCAGAAGGTTTAGAAGGAATGTGCATACACTCCAATGTTGTTTTTAGAGACTCAAAACCTGCCTCCATACCTAACTTGACAAAGTGCTCTTTTTTGTCTGCACCAAATTTTCCTGCCTCTTGTGCTGTTGCCACAAGATTTACGATAGCCTCTTTGCGTACCTTTTCTGCCGCATCTTTTAGTGTTTTGTTTTCGTTTTGTATTCCTGCTACTTTAGCAAGAATCTCACTCTCGGTAGCACCTTCTGCCAACCCGAGTTGAATAGCAATTTTTTTCATTTTTCTTTGCTTTTTATTAATGGTTAGAAAATCTATGTTTTTGTGGTTGCCATCACTTAGCAACAACATTTCTCCTTTGTGATATAGGGCAAGAGCTTCATCGTTAGCTCCGATGTCCACAACCGACACCTCTTTAAGTTTACTTTTGGTTATGGTTGTTCCTGTTTGTCCGGGCAACATAAGTTCGGGGCTCTCATCGGTACTTATAACCTCCAAACCAGCCGATACCATTTTAATTATACCGCTTGTCCATTTACTCTCAATCTGTTTGGCGAACTCATCGTTAGCGTCAAATAGCAAAGAGCCTATAAGTTTGTCTCCCTCTTTACGTAAGTTCTCAACTCGACCAAGAGGTAATACTTCATCTTTTGTTCCTCGCATAGGGCGATTGTGCATCCACAGCAATATGGGATTACGCTCATATTGCGAAGTATCAATGCCCTCTGTCAATACTCGGAAGCCATACGAATTGACTGCCGATGTGCTTATTACTACTTCATTCATTCTACTCTGTTTTTTACTGTTTCCGAAAGCAAAATTGCGGAATATGCAACAGGCAGACAAAAACATACACCAACCTGATATATATTTTTTATAATCAATGTATTAATAGAGAATTTTGCATATCTGAATTAGTAATTGGCAGTAACGAATTGGCAATTAATTCCTCATTCCTAATTTCTAATTCCTAATTAAAACTAAAGTAATATGACAAAAAAAGAGATTGACATCAGAAAAGGCTATGCCTTCCGCCTCTATATGAGCGGTGAGAGCCAAAAGGCAATAGCAAAAACAATCGGTTCGAGCGAAGTAACCGTAAGTCGTTGGGCAAACAAAGAGGGGTGGGAACAACAGCGACAAGACCAAAACACCTCTACCTTGACACTTGCAAATATGATGATGCAAGCGGCAAAGAAGATGAGCGAGTTAATCATCTCCAACATCGAGAGTGGCAATGCCGATATTGACAGCATTACTAAATGTAGCGACAATCTGTGTAAAATTATGAAAGCGGCAGAACGCATAGCAAACACAGTAACAAGGGCTACGGTGATAGATGTTATCATTGCTCTTGACCGCTGGATTGTAGAACGTAGCAAAACAGACTCCACTCTAACCCCTGAATTGGTTGATACCATAACCAACCTGCACCGCGGATATATTGAGCATATAACCGAAAACGAACTTAATTGAATTTCTAATTACTCATTCCTAATTCCTAATTAGAAAAAATGACTGAGAACAAAAAAGCCAAACAGGCAATGGAGCGTTATCTTCAGCACCTGCAGGAGATAAAAAGCATAACCTCCGTTATACCCAAAGGCAATGAAGCCGAGAAACAAAAACGCATAGCAAGGGCAAGGGAGAGTTATGCCTACTTCGTTGAGACCTATTTCCCACACCTTGCATCAAGCAAATGCGGCAAATTTCAAATAGAAGCCGCCGAGTATATCAAAGAGAACTCTCGTGCAAGATGTATTTTTGAATGGGCACGAGGACACGCAAAAAGTTCGCATATCTCGCTGATGATACCTATGTGGTTGAAGATACAGCGTGAGGCAACACCTATGGTTATGGTACTCGTATCAAAGAGTGGAGATGCTGCCAAACGCCTATTGTCCGATCTTCAGGCAGAGTTGGCAGGAAACGAACTTTACATTAATGATTTCGGGGCTCAAAAAACCGATGGTCTTTGGACAGACGGAGAGTTTGTAACATCTGCAGGTGATATGTTTATTGCTCTCGGTCGCGGGCAATCTCCTCGAGGTATTAAGAAACGTGGTATAAGGGTTAATTACATATCAATAGACGACATCGATGACGACGAGATGTGTCGCAATCCAAGACGCGTCAGCGAGGCTGTCGATTGGTGTTTGACTGCGCTACTTGGTACTATGGCAATGGGTAGAGGTAGGTTTGTTCTTGTTGGCAACCGTATCTCTCAAACCTCTATTCTTGCCGAGATTGCCGAGCGTCCGCACTTTTTCCATACTCGTGTAAATGCTCTTAATGCCAAAGGCAATCCCACTTGGAAAGAGAACTACACTCTTGAGGAGATTAGTTCGTTGCGAGTTGAAATGGGCGAACGACGCTTCCAAAAGGAGTATATGAACAATCCCATTATGGAGGGAGCCATATTTGAGCGTAAATATATCCAATATGGCAAGATGCTGCCACTACGAGAGTATAAAGGTATTGTCGTATATACCGACCCCTCATTTAAGAGCAGCACAAAAAACGACTTCAAGGCAACAATGTTAGTAGGTATTACCAAACAGGGAGCATTTCACGTCATCAAGGCGTATGCCGACCAGACAAAGGTCTCGGATATGATAGGTTGGCATTACGCCATTGAGGAGTATGTGGGTGATACGCCATGTCGCTATTACATGGAGAGTAACTTCATTCAGGACCTTATGATGGACGAGTTCTACAAAGCAGGGACAGAAACAGGCAAACAGATACCCATTACAGGCGATGCTCGTAAAAAACCTGAAAAGTTTGCCCGCATTGAGGCTCTGCAACCACTATTTCAGCGTGGCGAAGTGATATTCAACGAAGCAGAACGCTCTGCACCGGGAATGAAAGTTCTTGAAGAGCAGCTGCTGATGTTCCAACGAGGCAGTAAGGCTCACGATGATGCTCCCGATGCTTTGGAAGGGGCAATATGGATGCTTAAAAAACAAGAGCGTTCAATGGCTTTCACTCCCCGTATGGGCAGACGCTCAAAGCCCAAAAGTGCGTGGTAGTTTTAAGAATTAGAAATGAGGAATGAGAAATTAATTTCTAATTACTAATTGTGGCAAAGCCACGAACTAATTCCTAATTAAAAAATAAAAACTATGAAGTTCATAACAGAAGAGGATTTTATGCAGGTATGCGATAGTAACGCACTATCTGTTATATCGCAATCAAGCGAAGAGAATAAGACAAGAGCCGAAGCATACGCCATAGAGGAAATATCATCATATCTGCGTAGCAGGTACGATATGCAAAAAGCATTCTCTATGCAAGGCAACGATCGTAATGCTCTGCTTGTGATGTACACAACCGATATTATACTCTATCACCTTGTAGCGTGGCTACCCAAGAAAATAGGGTTTGAGATACGCGAAACTCGCTATAATGCTGCCATTGATTGGTGTGTAAAGGTGCAGAACGGCAAATCATCGCCCGAACTACCGGTCATCACTAACGATAAAGGAGAGCAAACAGGCGGAACAGTAAGGACAGGCGGACAAAAGAAAAACAACTACTATTGGTAATATTTACCAATTGGACTAATAATTGATAAAATGAAAAAATCAGATAAATACACCCCCGAAATGGTTAAGGCAATGAAATCAGCCGAAGGGAGAGAAAAGTTGAAAAGTATAATGGTGGAGTTGGTAAACCAAACACGCTACCTGACTGCAAAAGATATGGGCGATTGGCGTAGGGCTTGGCAGATAGCCATCTCTCACGATAACCCCAAACGAAATGCCCTACTTGATATATACGATGATATTATGGTTGATATGCACCTTACAGGCTGTATAACTCAACGAACAGGCTTTGTAACAAAAAAAGCATTTCGTTTACGCGATATAAAGAGCGGAGAGGAGAAACAGGAGATTACAGAACTATTTGAGACCGAATGGTTCAAAGAGTTTGTACGCCTTGCATTGGAGAGTCGTTACTATGGCCACTCTCTTATACAAATGGGTGATGTGGTAAAACCCAAGTATGGTAATATGAGGTTTGCGAGTGTCGATATTATTAACCGCTACCATGTTATCCCCGAATATGGGGTTATTGTTAAAGACAGAAGCGATGATTGGCGAAGAGGTATATCTTACAGAGAGGGAGATTATGCGGCATGGTGTATAGAGGTTGGTAAACCTAACGATTTAGGTTTGCTCCTAAAATGTGCTCCTCCTTGTATCAGTAAAAAGAATATGCTTGCCTTTTGGGATAGTTGGGGTGAGATGTTCGGTATGCCTGTGCGTATCGGCAAGACAACCAGCCGAGATGTTGATGAGATTGATAAAATGGAGCGTATGCTTGCCGATATGGCGGCAGAGGCATGGGGACTATTTCCGGACGGTACCGACATTGAATTTAAAGAGACTTCTCGCACTGATGCCTATAATGTTTATGACCGCCGTATAGACAGAGCCAACAGCGAAATATCAAAGGGCATTCTCGCTCAAACTATGACAATTGATTCGGGCTCCTCTCTATCTCAAAGTGAGGTACACCTTGAAGTATTCAAGAATATTATCGACAGCGATGCCGATATGGTACGCGATGTGGTTAATAACCGCCTGTTGCCATTTATGGTAAGTAAAGGCTTCCCCGTAGAGGGTTGTCGCTTTGATTGGGACGATGCGGTAGAGTTTACCCCACAGGAGCAGATAAACATCGAGCAGATGATTCTTAACGGAGGTTATGAGATAGATCCCAAATACTTTGCCGACAAATACAATATTCCTATCATTGGCAAGAAAGAGAATTTTTTCGATTAAGGGCGGGAGCGACAGAACGCCCGGAGGATAAAACTCTGTCGCTATACTACAAGGGTATGAATAATGCTCTTGCGGAACTCTACGGCTCTGACAATCTTATACGCCTTGCCGATAAGGATTCAAGATTTGACCACTCCGTTTGGGACAGGGCGGTTAAATGGCTTCACTCAAAGCGAGGATATGAGATTGACGACAAACCTGTAAGAGATTTAATAAATGAGACCTACCGCGTACTTTCGGAGGGTGTCAATGGTGCAATTACCGAAGAGGTACCCGCAGAGCTTACACAATCTTTGTTGAACAACACCTATATATTTTCGGGGTTCAAAACCTACCACGAAATGCGTCAGGCATCGGCACTGCTTCGCTCATCGACGGGAGGGTTCAAGAGTTTTGAGAAATTTTACCGCGATGTTAAGAAAATTGACAACACCTATAACCGTTCATATTTGGCAGCAGAGTATGAGTTTGCTGTGCAGAGTACCCAAATGGCTGTTAAGTGGAAAGATTGGGAAGAGGACGGCGACCGCTACCTTTTGCAGTACAGAACAGCGGGTGATGAGCGAGTGCGTGAAGAACACGCGGCACTCAACAATACAACCCTGCCAATAGACGATAAGTTTTGGGATAGTTACCTGCCACCTCTCGGCTGGCGTTGCCGTTGTACTGTGGTGCAAGTTCGCAAAGGCAAGCACCCCGTAAGTGATAGCGATGCGGCGTGAAGTGTGGGAGAACACGCAACCTCACTACCCAAGCAAAAGATATTTCGCTTTAATCCGGGCAAAACGGGTAAGGTGTTCCCTCCAAAGCACCCATATTTACCTAAAGGGTGCGGAGCGTGTGAACTTAAATTATCTTTTAATCCCAAGAGAGAAGTCTGCAAGGTTTGTTTATTCTTGGATAAAGAGAAGCGTTATCAATATAACAAAGATTTATATGATAAACTTTCAAAAGACCCTAAATATACAGATGTAGAGTTTGATGAAGAAACAGGAGGATTGGTAGCAACCCACAGAGGACACAATAAGCAAGAAAATAACAAAGAAAAATTCAAATTTGCCGACAAAAAGATGACAGGAGCAGAACTTGAAATAGAGGCAAAAGATATTCTATATAAAGCAGGACATAGTGTAATATTCTGTGATGAGTTAAAAAAAGGTAAAGACGGCAATAAATTATCAGCTTTGGATATGGTTTTTGATGGTAAGGTTATGGATATACGCTCAATAACAAAAGATAAAGAGTATTATGGTTATCCTATAAGAGATAAAAATAGCCAATTAAAAAAATACAATAGTCGCAGTGATGTAAAGGTAAAAGCAGATACTGTTTGTTTGTATTTTCACGAACCAAAATGGTTTACGCCAGAAAAGATATACAAAGGTGTAGAATGGGCAAAAGGACAAACATCTAAATTTGTTGTAAAACATATTGTTTGTGTTCTAAATACTTCAAAGGGAGCGGAAGTTATAACTTTTGATATCAAAGAATAAAAAAAGGAGCGGTAGATACTTTCGTACTCAGCAACGCCCCCAAGACTGATATTGCAAATATACAACTAATTCTAAATATATAACAATATGGAAGAGAAAAAAGTTAAAAAAGAGGTGCATTTGCACATTAATTCATTAGTGAAGAACCTTATCGTCGTTAATCTTGATAAAAAAGAGACCTCCGAAGCAATCCAAAAGGAAGTTACAGAGGCTCTACTTAAAGCAGTTACGGCACTTGAAAATAAGAAATGATTATGAAAAAGAAAAACAATCTTAAAAATTGGTATTTACACAATTTTATAGTCTCGTTACTTGAGGAATGTAAAGATACAGGAGATAATGGCAGCAATACAAGCAATAATACTGATAACGAACGAGGATATACGCATATATCTGTCTCGTCTCTCTCTTCTGTATTGCTCCGTAAAACCGCCTTTATTTATAAAGGCTCTACCTTTGTGTGTTATTGTAAAGTTATATTTGCTCTCACGAAGATAGCCCTCTCTGGTAAGATGAAAAATAACCTCTTCGTAGTCCTCAGGGA
>JAGBHI010000089.1 GCA_017935575.1 Bacteroidales bacterium
ACCATAATTGGTATGGATATAATTGATGGAATAGCCATCTTCAAGCATATGCATATATTTTAGCAATGCTGAATAATCGTGTTTCTTTCGCATAAAATAAACCCCAAAGTTTTTTGTCCAAACTTTGGGGTTCACTTCAAATTACCAGTCTTTTCTCGGTACACCCAACCCTCGAAATATTGAACCTTTGGGAAGACTTCAAAAAAGTTGTTGAATTCATTAAAACCAACTCCACTTGGCTAAAACCTATAATGGAGAGTATTGAGAGTATGAAATCTTAATCGAGATACTATCTGTATGTGATTATATATTCAGTTAACTCTTTGGGTATCATAATTTCATTATCGTATCTTATTCTTTCTATTAGATTCCCTTTTTTATCATACTTGAAAGTATATTTATATTCAAATAAACCATTTGAATCATAAAAAAGTTGTTCTTCTCTTTTCCCTAAGAAATTATATTTGTGTATCTCTTTTCTTTTTAATGAATAGTCAGAATTATTCACATTATATACCTCCTGCTCAATCATATTTTTGTTAGAATCATATTTGCATATTGCTTTATAATTGATTTTCCCGTTATCATTAAACCACAATTGTTCTACCATATTGCCTTCCTCATCATATTTGTCAATAAATTTAAAGGACATTGAACCATTAGTTTTATAAGCAGTACATTCAATAAAATTTCCTTTATCGTCGTATTTGGATAAACTTTCTAAAATGTTTCTATTATTATATTTGGCTTCTTCGTTAATATAACCGTCCTTATTGCATTTGCAAATAGTTTTATATTTCAAGTTATTGTGTGAGTCATATTCTTCTATTTCAAACTTATAATCATTGAACTCATAATTGTATATGCATTTGCTACCATAAAGGTTGTGCATAGATTTATCAAGGTAATATTCTGAGGTTTCATATACGTCCCCATTCTCATTAAATTTATGTATTATTTGTTTTTCTATATCAGACTTTATGATTTCCCCAAATTTATCAGTTAAACTATATTCATTCGTAGTTATAGATTCAATGTCACCATATAGGGGTTCATCATACCATCCATATCGTTTAGGAGGTTCTTGCTTTATCTCTTCGTTATTTTCTAAATTTGTTTTGTTGCCTGAGCAAGATGGTAGCATGCATATTGATGCTATAAATAATAATCTTCGTTTCATGGATATTTATTTATAATTAAAAAAACAAGCGTGAGTAGGTTGTACTATTCAGAGGTACTGCCATACCCACGCAACATACAAACACCACCCACGCTATTGCGTAGGCATTTCGTGTCCATTGTGCTTGTTGCGTTTGAAAATTGGCAGTTTTCTGAACAAAGTACAATAGCAAAAACGCTATTAATATCAAAAGTTATATAATTGAGTTACCTCAATCATATTGCAAATATATTAATAAATACGATTTAAGCCATAAAATGAGATAAATAATTATTAAATAAGATATATTTGTAAAAAGTTGATTCCCCAAAAATGGAAATATGAAGCATTTATATATTATAGGTAATGGATTTGATATATTTTCTGGACTAAGTACTCGCTATTCCGATTTCTGTAATTGGTTAAGGGATAAACATCCTTTTGTTTATGAGAATTTTTGTTCCGTCTTTAACATAGAAGACGAATTTGAATGGTGGAATGATTTTGAGATTAATTTAGGCTATTTGAATGTAAAAGAATATCTTAAAAGGTATTCTCCTCAAGAGAAAAGCATAGATGAAATTTTAGCAACTATAAAATATGAGGATGGAGAAGTTGGAGATGGACTACCTTCATCAGGAAGTACCCTATGTGCGTCTCGATTACATGATTTGCTTGAAATTATTGAATGTTGTATTGAAAAATGGATAAATTCTACTCAAAGGATATTTATAGATCCAAAATATATTGACTTTCAAATAGATAATTCATATTTTATAAACTTTAATTATACCGACACGTTGCAAGTACTATACAATATCCCAGAAGAACAAATATTACATATACATGGAAAGGCATCAAAGCAAGAGAAACTAATATTTGGGCATGCAAATCATTTGTATTTAGACGATATATATACAGCAGATGCAGACAAGACTTGTGAAGAATTAAATGTATATTATAAAAATCCATATATTTATATATATAAATATGACAAATTGCCTTTAATTATAAAGGAAGTTGAAAATATTCATGTATATGGATTTTCTTTATCGGAGGTTGATGAGGATTATTTTGATTGGATAGAAAAGAATACTCCGAGATATAGTAAATGGGAATTTAGTTGGTATTCAGATAAAGATTTACAGAGAATAAACAAATTTATCCTCAATCACAAGGGATTAAAAGACAGAAGTAAATTAATTCAACTTGAAGATATAGAAGTTCAACCAATATTTTAATAATCTACCTACAAACAAAGAGTGTGCTATTGGTACACTCTTTGTCTATATAAGGATTTTAATATTCTATTCCTTGATTCCAAGTTCTTCAATTAAGATTCCCATTTCGGTATAAATAAAGTTGTATTCTGAATCTTCCCTTGATGCAATAGATTTCTTTGAATTTTCTATGGCTCTTTTAAGACAGCCTCCATTTTTCTTGAATAAATTATGTAAAGAGTGTTTCGTTAGAAATTTCTCAGATGTTTCGTATCCACATTTATGTTTTAGCCAATTTTTTAAATCATCATTACTTTTTTGGGCGGTTGAATATTCAAAATAATAATGGAAGAACACTTCAATGGAGGGAAAGGATTCGTAAAAATACACTTTACAATTTGCTCCATATTTTTTGTTAGAGATTGTTTTATTATGGTATTTACTCTTCAGTTTTATATATTGGGGGTTGCCAACCTTATTATCCATATCTATAAGGCAGTGTATTTTTGTATATCCTTCATTTGCATAATTCCTTATAGCTTTTTCTAGTTCATCTAAATTATAAGGTTTTACTTTTTTATGAAAAGGTTTTGTCTGTAATACATCACGTATAGATTCCATGTAATACATTTCGGTGATACCTTCTCCTATAAAAATTTCTATATCTTTTAACTTTCCCATAATTAGCACTCTTTTATGAAATCTAAATATACAGAACCTAAATCTGGTTTTGCCCCCAATCTTCCAATTTTATAAGCATTATATAGTGATAAGTTTTTGTGTAATCCCATATCGCTTACTCGAGTATATAATGATGTTGCACTTGACTTTTCTTTATCTACAAGATATACCATATCTCTGCGAATAAACTCCTCCTCTAATAATAATATATTGTGGGTTGAGAAGAAAAGTTGCGATTGCTCAGAGTTGTGAAGCATAAGTGCAATATAATATGTCATTAAATCGTAGTGCATACGATTCCCTAACTCGTCAAAGAAGTAGATGTGGTTCTCTCTAACCATATCATATAGGTAATCCATTAGTTCTGTAAATCTTTTTGTTCCATCAGATTGGTATGCTGAACGAATTTCAAAATCGCCATCATCTGAATGGTTAGTAAAAGAAACATCATTTAAGCGGATGAATTTTTCCTCGTCAGGTAATGAAGACTGCTTAATTAATTCAACATATTCAGATATCATATTGCTTGAATTATCTACAATAGACATATTTGTAATATTAAAATCTGCTTTATTAAGAAGATTTAGATAAAACTCTTTTTTGAGGCTGTCTTTGCATACTTTGTTAATCTCGGATACCATTGATTTGCCCACTCCATCACCATTGATATTATGGATTCTATTTTTAACCCAATTAAATAAATTCATAATTTTTGAGGCGTCATCATTTAATGAAATCTTCGCAATCGTGCTGAGTACAGTTTGGTTATTTAAGG
The DNA here is from genome assembly GCA_017935575.1 of Bacteroidales bacterium. Taxonomy (GTDB): domain Bacteria; phylum Bacteroidota; class Bacteroidia; order Bacteroidales; family G3-4614; genus Caccoplasma_A. The sequence goes on from JAGBHI010000089.1 coordinate 3,836, forward strand.
TATTCTCTTTTATTGAGTTTTGAGTTTTTGCAGACATCCCCAATGTCTTACCAAACTTAATATTTGGGCGTTTATCTATTCCTGCATACTCGCGTGAATAAAAATCAGCTTCATTTCTTGTCGGATTGTATGTTAGTTTTTCTCTAATAACGTGTGTATTACAATATGATATTTCATAATTATATTTAATGCCATCTTTATAGAAAGTAACTTCCATGCAAGTTGGTTTATCATTCTGTAGAGCAAAGGGAGTATAATAAATTATACTATTTTGTTTATCGTACGAAGGAGTGCATATAAGACGGAATAATGCATTCATTGCATATAGTATATTTGATTTACCAGAGGCATTTGCTCCATAGAAGACACTAAGTTTATTAATAAATACATTTGGTTTAACCTCAACTGTAAGTAAATCTCTATTGGTTTTATCTTTTGTCGCCTCAAAACTAATTGTTTGCTTGTCTCTAATAGATAAAAAATTCTCAACTGAAAAAGAATGTATCATAATATCAAATTTTTATTATAAAGTATATGTATGGCAAAATTATGTAAAAAATATTATAAATGCAATTTTTAGTACAAATATCGTAGATTATCTACAAAAATAACACTAAAAATATAAATTTGTTGTATCCTCAACTATTATATTAGTGATTTTTTCATCCGTTTCAATCCTTTGCTTAATGTTATAATTATTAAAAGTAGATGGGAGAAGATATAGCGGGGGAGGATGCTTAAATAACGTCTCTTTGGTAAAGCTGTGATAAGAGTGATAGTGTCAAACAGAAAAAAGCTCTTGTCGAAACAAGAGCTTTTTCTCGGTACCCGGAGCGGGACTTGAACCCGCACAGCCGTATTATAGCCAAAGGATTTTAAGTCCTTCGTGTCTACCGATTCCACCATCCGGGCGAAACCATTGAGCGAAAAACGGGACTCGAACCCGCGACCCTAACCTTGGCAAGGTTATGCTCTACCAACTGAGCTATTTTCGCATTTGCGGTTGCAAAGATACATCTCTTTTTTAAATTACAAAAGAATATGGGCAATAAATTAATTAAAAAAAATTAATATTCTTCTTGAGTATTTCTCTTAGTTGCTTTATTATTAGGGCGTTAATATGCTGTTGCTACAGTTGCGTAAAATGTCTTATTGTTGATAAATCTCTAATTTTATATATTTGCAATAGCAAATTATCAATTATGAGAAGAGCAATCGCCATAATAATATTATTGTTTTCCCTTAATTTTTCGCTTATAGCAGAAAATTTTGCTGACTACGTAAATCCTTTAATGGGTACGCAATCAACTTATGAGTTTTCGCATGGTAATACATATCCTGCAGTTGCAGTGCCTTGGGGATTAAACTTTTGGTCGCCCCAAACAGGAGAGAATCGTAATGGGTGGATGTATGCCTATACCGATACCGTTATAAGAGGCTTTAAACAGACGCATCAGCCAAGCCCCTGGATTAACGACTATGCTGTTTTTTCAGTAATGCCTTTGAGTGGTGAACTTAAACTATCGCACAAAGAGCGCGGCGTAAGTTTTACGCACCAAAACGAAGAGGCTCGTCCATATTGTTATAGTGTAAAAATGGATAATGGGGTAGAGGTTTCGCTTGCTCCTACACGTACATCGTCAGTTATGGAGGTCTCTTACCCCTCGTTACAAGGGCAATATTTTATAATTGATGCTCAGCATGGAGGGTGCAAAGTTGATATTGACCAAATGGGCCGTAAGGTTACAGGCTACGTAAAAAACCACAATGGTGGAGTGCCTGCAAATTTTACCAACTATTATGTAATGGAGTTCAGTCACCCTATTGCCGAGAAGGGTGTTATGATAAACGATTCTCTTTTCGCTGGACGCAGTGTTGGCGAGCATGACAGAGTGTGCGGTTATTTGCGTTTTATAGTGCCCGAAGGGGAGAAGCTGACTGTTAGAATGTCATCGTCGTTTATCTCATTGGAGCAAGCAAAACTTAATTTTAGGAGAGAGGTTACAGGCAAATCGTTTAATGAGGTTAAGGAGTTGGCAAAGAGTCAATGGAATAATATGCTTGGCAGGGTGGTTGTTGATGATGATAACGAGGAGGCTTTGAAAACATTTTATTCGTGCCTATATAGAGTATTACTTTTTCCACGTGAGTTTTATGAGTACGACGAAGAGGAGCAACCTTACTATTACAGCCCCTACGATGGCAAAATTCACGAAGGCTACATGTACACCGATAATGGTTTTTGGGATACCTTCCGTGCTGTACACCCTCTCTTTACACTTCTTTATCCCGAAGTTTCGGAACGGGTTATGCAATCGCTTGTGAATGTTTATAACGAGAGTGGTTTCTTACCCGAATGGGCATCGCCGGGACATCGTGGTTGTATGATAGGTAATAACTCGTTGTCGCTTATAGCTGATGCTTATATAAAAGGTATTCGCGGGTTTGATACTCAAAAGGCTCTTGAGGCAATGGTGCATCAAACCGAAGCTCAAGGAGATCCATTGTCGGTAGGTCGCAATGGATATGAAGAGTATTTTACTTTGGGTTATGTGCCTTATCCCGATTATTACGAAGCTACTGCAAAGACATTGGAGTATGCTTATGCCGATTGGTGCCTTTCGGTTTATGCGAGAGCATTGGGCGAAGTAGATATTGCTTCTGATTATGAATCAACGTCATATAACTACGAAAATCTCTTTGATAAGTCGTTAGGCTTTATGCGTGGCAAAAATAGGAGCGGTGAGTGGTTATTCCCCTTTAAACCCGAAGAGTGGGGTGGACCTTTTACTGAAGGCTCATCGTGGCACTATACTTGGAGCGTTATGCACGATATTGAAGGGTTATCGCGTCTGATGGGAGGTTACAATAATATGACCTTTATGCTTGACTCTATGTTTACTGCCCCTCCCGTATATGATTATGGTACTTATGGTTTTGTAATTCATGAGATAGCCGAGATGGTGGCTCTTGATATGGGACAATATGCCCATGGCAATCAACCTGTCCAGCATGCTGCATACCTATATAATTATAGCCGTGCTCCATGGAAGGCGCAATATCATATCCGTCAAATTTTAGATAAACTTTATAAGCCAACACCCGATGGCTATTGTGGCGATGAGGATAATGGACAGACCTCGGCATGGTACGTTTTTAGTGCTATGGGATTTTATCCTGTATGTCCGGGACGTGCTGAGTATGTTATTGGAACTCCTTTGTTTGATAAGGTAACTCTTAATTTGCCTGCCAACAAAACATTTATTATTGAATCAACTAATAATGGTTCGGTTAGCCCATATATAAAGAGTGCTGAGTTAAACGGAAAGAGATATACTAAAAATTATATATCGCATTTTGATATTATAAATGGCGGAACTTTACGTTTTAATATGTCGGATAAGCCCAATATTAAACGAGGTATAAATGCGGAAGATGCTCCTGCCTCTTTAACTAAAGTTGAAAATTAAAAACATTAACGATATGAAAAAAGTAACACTATTTGCAGTACTACTATTTATAGTTGCTGTACAATCGGTAACTGCTCAAAGGCTTAAAGTAATAACTTCTCCCAATGGCAAGATTGAATTAACTGTATTTTCATCGGCATGGGGAGTTCCGGGATATTATGTAAAGTTAGATGGTGATACTCTTATAAACGACTCTCAGTTGGGATTGCGTTATAGTGGCTCGGAAATTACAGGACATGCCATTGAAAAGGTTAATTATAAATGGGAACGCACCGATAGTATAAATGGTGTTAAATATAACGAGATGATAGTTTCGTTTAACCAACCTTATAAGGGAGCATATAAGGTATATGCAAGAGCTTATGACAATGGAATAGCACTTAAACAAGCATATAGCTTAGGTAGTGCTGAGAAAGCTCTTTTACACGATGATAATACAACTATCTATTTTGCCCCTAAGGCAGAGTTGATTAAAGATGCCGGCACTATGCCTATTGATTCTGTAAAAGCACTATCTTTCCCGGCTGAAATTAAACTTGAGAATGGTAAAAATATCACGCTCTCAAATACCTCGTTAAAGGATTACCCCGAAATGGAGCTTAATGCCAATAAAGAGGTCTCTAATATGTTGAAAGTGGGACTGAGACCAATGTATAAGGGTAACGATATGATAAAAGCAGTTCTTCCCGTTACTTTTGAAACGCCTTGGTTAAAAATGGAGATTAAAGAGTAGTGGGCAGTTATCAGTTGTCAGCTATTAGGCTAATAATAAAAATGGGAAGGTTATTACAAAAAACAACTCCTCTCTCAACTGAAGAGGGGCAGGGTGTGAGGCTCTTCTATTCCCTAAAATATATTCTCTTAACTCGTGCCGAAACTGATGTAAGAACTTCGTAAGGGATTGTGCCTAATTTTTCAGCAATATCTTCAACTCTGATATTTTCACCAAATACTTCAACTGTATCACCTTCGGCGCACTCAATATCGGTTACGTCTATCATGGTAACGTCCATACAGACGTTGCCTACAATTGGTGCTTCGCAACCATTAACCCACATAGAGCCTTTGCGGTTGCCAAGGTGGCGGTTAAGTCCGTCGGCATATCCAATGGGTACTGCTGCTATACGTGATTTTTTGTTTAATACTCCCTTCCTTCCATAGCCAACTGTCTCTGCCGAAGAGAGTTCTTTTATTTGTAGTATTGTGGTTTTTAGTGTTGAAACGCATCTCAATCCTTCAACCGACGGGTGTGGCGCTACTCCGTAAAGTCCAATGCCTAACCTTACTCCTTCAAATTGATATTGGGTGTATCGCGATATGCCTGCAGTGTTTAATATATGTCGGAATATTGGCTTGCCTATGCCCATTTGAAGAGACTCGGCGCATCGGCTGAATATCTCAATTTGGGTATCGGTATAGTAGTCGAGATTGTCATCGTCGCTTCCTGCAAGATGAGAAAATACCGAGCGTGGCGTGAGAGCCTTATTGTTTGATAACTCTTTAATGAGTTTAGGCATATCCTGAATGGTAAAGCCTAAACGATGCATTCCGCTATCTATTTTTATATGTATAGGAAAATCTGTTATTCCTTGTGCGTTTGCTGCTTTTGCAAGAGCCTCTAAAAGCCTGAAGCTATATACTTCGGGCTCAAGGTTGTATTTAAACAGAGTGTCAAATGTTCCCATTTCGGGATTCATTACCATTATGGGCATTGTTATGCCTGCTTTGCGTAATTCTGCTCCCTCGTCAGCAACGGCTACTGCTACATAACTGCAACCTGCATCTTGTAGGGTTTTGGTGAGTTCATATGAACCTGCTCCGTAGCCGAACGCTTTAACCATACATATAAGTTTGGTATTGGGAAGGAGCTTTTGTTTGTAGTAGTTGTAGTTGTGTCGGAGTGCATCAAGGTTTACCTCCAATACAGTTTCGTGTTGCTTGAGAGATAGGATATCGGTAATATCATCAAAGTTAAAGGCTCTTGCCCCTTTTACCAATATTAACTCATTGTTATACTTCTCGGCTATGTTTGACGCAATAAACTCTGCTGTCGTTTTAAAGAAGATGCTATCTGTTGGGAATAACTCTTTGCTTTCAATGAGTTTCTCTCCTATTCCTACAAACTTATCAACTCCATTCTCTTTTAAAAGTTGCGATACTTTGTTGTATAACTCACGACTATCTGTTGTAGATTGCAGTATATCTGATAATATGAGTCGTTTTTTTGCCCCTTTAACCACTGAACGGCGTGATAAAAAATCAAGAGCTATTTCAAGCGATTTTATGTCAGAGTTATATGTGTCGTTTATTATTGTACAGCCATTGCGTCCCTCTTTAACTTCCAATCTCATGGCAACAGGCTCTATCTCTGCTAATTTCTCAGAAACCTCTTGTGGCGTAAAGTTAAAGCAAAATAGTGTTGTGCAAAGTGTGTGAATGGCATTCTCTATTGAACCATCTTCAGTAAATGGTATTTTAAAAATTTCCTCTTTGCTATTATATATATATGTAACAGAGGTTGTCTTGTCCTCTTTTTTTATCTCTTTAATATATAGTGGCGCCGAGGTATCGGTAGTTGACCACCCTATTAGCTTTTTACTACTGAAACGCTCTTCAATATGTTTTTTTATTAATGGTTGTGATGCATTATATATTATAACTTCTGCTGTTTCAAAGAGGTTAAGTTTTTCGTTAAGTTTCTCCTCTTGTGATTTGAAGCCCTCTTGATGGGCGTCGCCTAAACAGGTGAAAATGCCTATTGTTGGTTTGATTATATTTGCCAATGCCTGCATCTCGCCGGTTTGAGAGATGCCTGCTTCAAATATTGCAAGATTGTTACGCTCTTCTAATTCCCAAACTGATAGGGGAACTCCTATTTGAGAGTTGTAACTACGTGGTGAGCGGGTAATTATATAATGCGATTGCAATAGTTGATAAAGCCACTCTTTTACTATCGTCTTCCCGTTGCTACCGGTAATGCCTATTACGGGTAGTTTGAATGATGAACGATGTGCGCTTGCTATCTGTTGCAATGCCTTTATTGTGTTATCAACTTTTATGAAGTTTGTGTCCTTTAATTTTGAGAAGGAGGGAGTAATCTCTTCAACTACAAAATTGCGAACTCCTTTATTGTAGAGTTCCTCTATAAAACGGTGTCCGTTGTTAGTTTTGCTTTTTATCGCAAAAAATAGTGTTTGAGCAGGCGTTCTAAGTGAACGACTGTCTGTTAGCAATACCGAAACTTTTAACTCTTCAAATGGAGCAGGTTCGGTGCCCAATAATGTGGTTATATTTTTTATGGAGTATTCCATTATATATTTATGTATAAATTCTTTATCTCGGCAATCTCGTTTGTAATATCAATATTTTTATGTTTATCAGCGAAGCTTTCAGCCGATTTTAAAAGGTTCTCTAAAAATAGTTTGTACGATTCAACATCGGCACTCATGCGACGGTGCTGAATGCCTTGTCTTATCTTTCCCCACTCTTTTATCGTGTTTCTTGACTCAAGAGATATGACCTCCTCTTTTATCTGCTCCCATATATACTCTACTGCATTTTTTGAAGGGTGTGTCATGTCGTCAGCATAAAAGCGATAGTCTCTTAGTTCGTCAAGAAGAATTTCGTATGAAGGAAAATATATTACGTTGTTGGGAAATCTGTTTGCGAGTTCGTCGCACATAAGCAGTAATACACTTTTGCTTAGATTATTTCCGTGCGCTCCATCTTTAAGATGTCTTATGGGGCTTACAGTCAATACAAATTTTACACCGCTGTTTATCTCCAATATTTTGCTGATTGTCCTTGTCATTCTTTCAGTAAGTTCTTCAACTCCAGCTCTTCGCCTTGTAAATGTAGTAGCCGGCAATTTGTGGCAATTTGATACAACTTCGCTATTATCTTTTAATTCATATATCCATGATGTACCGAATGTGAGGAATATAAAATGAGAACTCCTTATCTTTTTAGAAGTGAGCATAAGTTTATCATTTATATTATTCAACATACGGGTTGCATCAGTATCGGAGAAAACCGAGTGATGGTCAAAACTATGATATAGGTTGCCCTCTTTAAATAAATTATTTATCGTGTAGGGGGCGCAATCTAAACTTCTTTCTAACGATTTTGAAATAGAGAGAGGGTTATATAGAACTCCAAACGGATTAACTAATGAATTGAATTTATTTGCAAAGAATATATCTCCTATCTCTTGTGCAAAACATGAGCCTAAGAATAGTAGCGAGTGATTATGTGAAATCTTATCGCCATTCCATTTAATTTCAACTTTAGTCCTAAAATCCATAATGCAAAATTATAAAAATAATTGATTAAAAAATGATATATAAATAACTTTTTGGAGTAACTTTGCACCCGATGAGAAAAATAGTTTTTATAGGGTCGGTAATATTGTTTGTCTCCTTGCTTTCGTCATGCTTGAAAGGGGGAGGTAAAGGAGTTATCGCTGTAAATACTGATGAGGACTCTACTTTAGTTTTTGAGATGGACAGCTCTTTAATGTATGAAGATGTATACGAGAGAGATGTCGCCTCTTCAATGCTCTATCTTACTCCGTTTAGTGAGTGTTCGTTGGCAGGTAGTGCTGCATATGGTAAAGATTTTAATATAGACGTTGCTGTATTATCTTCTGACTCAGCTTATATAATAATGTCGGAGTTGTTTGATAAAGATGAGAAGGGTAACCCGTTATGGAGATTGACCGATTCTGTAAAAATATATTTTCCAGCAGGAGCCTCTATCGGTTGGCCCGGTTATGTTGTTCGCGAAGATGTGATAGATTACGACTTGATGGCTGTTATGCCTGATGATAACGATTGGATTGACACTGAGGTCTATAATAATCTGCTTGGTGTATGGCGATTGAATGCCGAAGAAAAAACAATCACTCCTATCTCTACAAATAATGTTTCGTGTATAAACGAGTCGTATGGGGTTTATTAGCTATCAGCTAACAACTGCCCGTAGGGTGGCAAAGCCAACAACTAAAAAACTAAAAAACTCCCTAAAAAGTTTGGTTAATTGCCGAATTATTAGTACTTTTGCGAAGTTTTTAGCGCCAAAAAGTACGCCATAAGTGTGTAAATAGTTGATTTACACCAATTTTAGGTGTGGCTTTTAAGTAAAGAAAACGCGAGAAATAATTTTAAATTAAATAATAACAAACGATTAAAAGTTCTAAGAAATGCCTACAATTCAGCAATTAGTAAGAAAAGGAAGGGTAGTTTTGGAGGACAAAAGTAAATCTCCTGCATTGGATTCATGTCCTCAAAGACGTGGTGTATGTGTGAGAGTTTATACTACAACTCCTAAAAAACCTAACTCTGCGATGCGTAAAGTGGCAAGGGTTCGTTTGACTAACGGAAAAGAGGTTAACTCTTACATTCCAGGAGAAGGACACAACTTGCAAGAGCACTCTATCGTAATGGTACGTGGTGGTCGTGTAAAAGATCTTCCCGGTGTTCGTTATCACATTGTACGCGGTACATTGGATACTGCAGGTGTGGCTAACCGTACCCAACGTCGCTCAAAATACGGAGCAAAACGTCCTAAAGCAGGTAAAAAGTAATTAAGTTGCAGCCTGCATAAACATTAATGCAACGCCCGGAGAAATTAAAACTTAGTTGTAAAACTATTTTCTAGTTTCTTGGATAGGCTGATTAGGTTGAGTAAACGGTGTCGGAGGATACTGTTGAAGATGTAAAAAGCAACCAAGAACAAGAACAAAAAGAATTAAGATGAGAAAAGCAAAACCAAAGAAAAGGATTGTATTACCCGATCCTATCTTCAGTGATGTAAAGGTTTCAAAATTTGTAAACCACTTGATGTATGACGGAAAGAAAAATACCGCATACACTATTTTCTATTCCGCTCTTGATATGGTTAAATCTAAAATGACCACAGAAGAGACAGCCCTCGAAATCTGGAAGAAGGCTTTGGAAAACATTACACCTCAAGTAGAGGTTAAATCACGTCGCGTGGGTGGAGCAACATTCCAAGTTCCTACCGAAATCCGCCCAGATCGCAAAGAGTCAATCTCGATGAAAAATTTAATATTGTACGCACGTAAACGTGGTGGCAAAACCATGGCAGACAAATTGGCTGCTGAGATAATGGACGCTTATAACAACCAAGGTGGTGCGTTTAAACGTAAAGAGGATATGCACAAGATGGCAGAAGCTAACCGTGCGTTTGCTCACTTTAGATTTTAATTGAAAGATGGCAAAAGGAGACGAATTATTAAAATATACCAGAAACTTAGGTATTATGGCGCACATTGATGCTGGTAAAACTACCACATCAGAGCGTATTCTATTTTACACCGGTCTAACACACAAGATTGGTGAGGTACACGATGGTGCTGCTACTATGGACTGGATGGAGCAGGAGCAAGAGCGTGGTATCACAATTACCTCTGCTGCTACTACCACTTGGTGGAACTACAACAATGAGAAATATAAAATAAACCTCATTGACACCCCGGGACACGTTGACTTTACTGCAGAGGTTGAGCGTTCACTTCGTATTTTGGACGGAGCAGTTGCAACATTCTGTGCAGTAGGTGGAGTTGAGCCCCAATCAGAGACTGTTTGGCGTCAAGCTGACAAATACAATGTTCCCCGTGTAGGTTACGTTAACAAAATGGACCGTTCGGGAGCTAACTTCTTTGAGGTTGTTCGTCAACTTAAAGAGGTTTTGGGCGCTAATCCTTGTCCAATTCAAATTCCTATCGGTGCTGAGGAGAACTTCAAAGGAGTTATCGACTTGGTTCGTATGAAAGCATTATACTGGCCTAACGAGGCTATGGGTGCTGACTATACAGTTGAGGAGATACCTGCTGAGTTAGTTGCCGAGGCAGAGGAGTGGAGAGAGAAACTATTGGAGTGTATCGCTGATTTTGACGATGCTCTAATGGAGAAATTCTTCGACGATCCCTCAACAATCACTGAGGAGGAGATAAAAGTAGCTGTAAGAAAAGGAACTCTTGCAATGAAGATGGTTCCTATGACTTGCGGTTCATCATTCAAAAACAAAGGAGTACAAACATTGCTTGATGCAGTATGTGCTTACTTGCCAAGTCCAACAGATACTCCATCAGTAGTTGGACACGAAGTTGACAACAAAGAGGTAGAACTTACACGTCAACCTTCATCAGGCGAGCCACTATCAGCATTGATATTCAAAATTGCAGTTGACCCCTACGTAGGTCGTTTGTGCTTCTTCCGCGTTTATTCAGGAGACCTTGTAGCAGGTTCTTACGTTTTGAATACACGTTCAGGTAAAAAAGAGCGTATATCACGTCTATTTCAAATGCACTCAAGCAAACAAAACCCAAAAGAGGTTATCGGTTGTGGTGATATAGGTGCTGCAGTAGGTTTGAAAGATGTACGTACAGGAGATACAATCTGTGCAGAGAACGCTCCAATCGTATTGGAGTCAATGGACTTCCCCGAACCAGTTATCGGAATTGCTGTTGAGCCAAAAACTCAAAAAGATTTGGATAAACTTGGTCTTGGACTACAAAAACTTGCAGAGGAGGATCCAACATTTACAGTTAAATCAGATGAGGATACAGGTCAAACAATCATCAGCGGAATGGGTGAGCTTCACCTTGAAATCATTATCGACCGTTTGCGTCGTGAGTTCAACGTTGAGTGTAACCAAGGACGTCCTCAAGTATCATACAAAGAGGCAATCACTCAATCTGTTGAATTGCGCGAGACTTACAAGAAACAAACCGGAGGTCGTGGTAAATATGCTGATATGATTGTTCGCGTAGAGCCAGTTGACGCTGATTTTGAAGGAAGTTTGCAATTTGTTGATGAGGTTAAAGGTGGTAACATTCCTAAAGAGTATATACCTTCAATTCAAAAAGGTTTCACAACCGCTATGAAGAATGGTGTACTTGCAGGTTACCAAGTTGACCAATTGAAAGTAACAGTAATAGATGGTTCATATCACCCAGTTGACTCTGACCAATTGTCATTTGAGGTTTGTGCAATACAAGCATTCAAAAAGGCATGCGAGAAAGCAGGACCTACACTTCTTGAGCCTATCATGAAGATAGAGGTTGTAACTCCAGAGGAGAGCATGGGAGACGTTATCTCAGACCTTAACAAACGTCGTGGACAAGTTGAAGGAATGGAATCAAGCCGTAGCGGTGCTCGTATCGTAAAAGCTAAAGCTCCTTTGGCTGAGATGTTCGGATATGTAACTTCATTACGTACTATCACATCAGGTCGTGCAACATCAACCATGACATTCTCACACTATGCCGAGGTTAGCTCGTCAATCGCTAAAAACGTACTAACAGAGGTAAAAGGTAGAGTAGATTTATTGTAGTATTCAAAAATCATAAACGCGATATGAATTCAAAAATAAGAATTAAATTAAAATCTTACGATCATACTTTGGTTGATAAATCAGCTGAGAAGATTGTAAAAACAGTAAAACCCACAGGTGCTGTAGTAAAAGGTCCTATACCTCTACCCACACGCAAACGTATCTTTACTGTAAACCGTTCAACATTCGTAAACAAAAAATCGCGCGAGCAATTTGAGCTCTCTTTCTACCGTCGTTTGATAGAGATTGAGATTCTTAACGGTTCGTCAAAAGCAGTTGAGGCACTTATGAAACTTGAGTTGCCTAGCGGTGTTGATGTAGAAATAAAATTGTAATAAACCATTTAATAACAAAAAGAAATGCCAGGATTATTAGGAAAAAAAATCGGAATGACATCCGTATTCAGTGCTGAGGGCGTAAATATGCCATGCACTGTTATCGAAGTAGGTCCTTGCGTTGTCACCCAAATCAAAACCGTTGAAACAGACGGTTACGCAGCTGTGCAAGTTGGTTTCGAAGACAAAAAAGAGAAACACACTTCTAAGCCTGAGATGGGACACTTCAAAAAAAGTGGTGTGACACCCAAGAGACACTTGGCCGAGTTCAAAGGTTTTGAGACAGAGTATAACTTAGGAGATGTAATCTCAGTTGACTTCTTCTCAGAAGATGACTTTGTTGATGTTGTAGGAACATCAAAAGGTAAAGGTTACCAAGGTGTTGTAAAACGTCACGGTTTTGGTGGAGTAGGTCAAACAACTCACGGTCAACACAACCGTCTTCGCGCTCCCGGTTCAATAGGTGCATGTTCATATCCTGCACGCGTATTTAAGGGAACTCGTATGGCAGGTCAAACAGGTAACGAGAGAGTAACTGTTCAAAACTTGCAAGTGATTAAAGTTATCCCCGAGCATAACCTTTTATTAGTAAAAGGCTCTGTACCCGGAAGTAAAGGTTCAATCGTAATAATAGAGAAGTAATCATGGAACTTAGCGTATTAAACATCAAAGGTGAGGATACTGGTAAAAAAGTTACGTTGAACGATGCTGTTTTCGGTATAGAACCCAACGAACACGCAATCTACTTAGACGTGAAACAATTCATGGCGAACAATCGTCAAGGAACTCACAAATCAAAAGAGAGAAGCGAAGTATCAGGAAGTACTCGTAAACTAAAAAGACAAAAAGGAACTGGTGGTGCACGTAGTGGAGATATCAACTCTCCTGTAATGGTAGGTGGAGGACGCGTATTTGGTCCGGTACCTCGCGATTACAGCTTTAAACTAAACAAAAAAGTTAAAGCATTAGCACGTAAATCAGCATTAAGCACAAAAGTTGCAGCGAACGCTCTAACAGTAGTTGAAGACTTCACATTTGAAGCTCCAAAAACTAAAGAGTTTATTGAATTTGCAAAAAATTTGCAAATGGCTGATAAAAAGTTGCTTTTAGTTTTATCAGATCAAAATAAAAATGTATATTTGTCAGCTAGGAATCTTCCTAAGGCAAAAGTTATAACTGTTTCTGAATTAAATACTTACAAAATTCTTGATTGTGAGAATTTAGTAATATTTGAGAGTTCAGTAGCAGCAATCAATGAATTTTAACAGAAGGAGGCACGATAATGGCAATAATAATTAAACCGATAGTAACGGAAAAAATGACCAGCATTTCGGAGAAATTCAACCGTTTCGGATTTCGTGTAAGTCCCGATGCTAACAAATCACAGATTAAAAAAGCTGTGGAAGAGATGTATAATGTAACAGTAGTTTCGGTAAACACAATGAACTATAAAGGCAAAAACAAAAGCCGTTATACAAAATCTGGTCTTATCGAAGGTAAAACAGCTTCATACAAAAAAGCTTTGGTTACATTAAAAGAAGGTGATACAATAGATTTTTTTAGCAATATTTAATTAAACAATGGCAGTACGTAAATTAAAGCCCACAACACCGGGGCAAAGACACAAGATTATTGGTGCGTTTGATAAAATCACTGCTACCGCACCAGAAAAATCGCTTGTAGTCGGTAAAAAAAGTACCGGTGGACGCAACAACGAAGGACATCTAACGATGCGCTATATCGGTGGCGGACACAAACGTAAGTACAGACTTATCGATTTCAAGAGAAATAAAGACGGTGTACCCGCAACAGTAAAGACAATCGAGTATGACCCTAACCGTTCATCTCGCATTGCACTTCTTTATTATGTTGATGGTGAGAAGCGCTATATAATTGCGCCCAATGGTCTTGAAGTAGGAATGACAGTTATGTCAGGTGAAAAAGCAGCTCCTGAGGTAGGAAACGCTTTGTTCCTTTCTGATATACCCGTCGGAACAGTAATTCACAACATTGAGTTGCGTCCTGGACAAGGAGCAGCGTTGGTACGTTCGGCAGGTGTATTTGCACAATTGACTTCGAGAGAAGGAAAATATGCAATTATCAAATTACCTTCAGGTGAGACACGCAAGATTCTTTCTGCATGTAAAGCAACCATCGGTACAGTAGGTAACTCAGACCACGCACTTGAGCAATCAGGAAAAGCAGGTCGTTCACGCTGGTTAGGACGTCGTCCTCGCAACCGTGGTGTTGTTATGAACCCCGTTGATCACCCGATGGGTGGAGGTGAAGGACGTGCATCAGGAGGACATCCTCGTTCACGTAAGGGTCTTTACGCTAAGGGTCTTAAAACAAGAGCTCCTAAAAAGGCTTCTTCACAATATATAATAGAAAGAAGGAAAAAATAATTTGAATAATTTATAACTATGAGTCGTTCATTAAAAAAAGGACCATTTATCAGTGTGAAACTTCAAAAGAAAGTTGACGCAATGGAGGCTACCGGTAAAAAATCGGTAATCAAAACTTGGTCACGTGCATCTATGATTTCGCCCGATTTCGTAGGACACACTTTCGCCGTTCACAATGGTAATAAGTTTATTCCCGTATATGTAACAGAGAACATGGTAGGACACAAATTAGGAGAATTCGCTCCTACACGTATCTTCCGTGGACACGGAGGTAATAAGAAATAATTAACCTCCCTGGGAATTTTTAAAACTAATAAGTAAAAAAAGAAAAATAACATGGGTGCAAGAAAAAGAGAATCAGCCGAAAAAAGAAAAGAGGCCTTGAAAGAGAAGAGCTTCGCTAAGCTGAACAATGTACCTACCTCTCCCCGTAAAATGCGTTTAGTAGCAGATATGGTAAGAGGAATGGAGGTGTTCAGAGCACTTGGCGTTCTAAAATTCTCTACAAAAGAGGCATCGGCAAGATTGGAAAAATTGCTGCGTTCTGCAATTGCCAACTGGGAACAGAAAAACGAACGCAAAGCCGAGAGCGGCGAGCTTTACATATCAGAGATCTTCGTTGATGGAGCTGCTATGTTAAAACGCCTTCGTCCGGCACCACAAGGTCGCGGATACAGAATCCGTAAACGTTCAAACCACGTAACCTTGTTTGTTGATACAATTAGTAAAAACGAAAATCAAGATTAATAATAAGATGGGACAAAAAGTAAATCCGATAAGCAACCGTTTAGGAATCATCAGAGGCTGGGATTCTAACTGGTACGGCGGCGATAAGTACGGTGACAAGTTATTTGAAGATAGCAAAATCCGTAAATATCTTAATGCCCGTCTTTCAAAAGCAAGCGGAGTATCTCGTATCATAATCGAGCGTACTCTTAAACTAATAATCATAACTATTTGCACATCACGTCCCGGTATGGTTATCGGTAAGGGCGGACAAGAGGTAGATAAACTTAAAGAAGAGTTGAAGAAAATTACCGACAAGTCTGACAAAGATATCCAAATCAATATCTACGAGATAAAGAAACCGGAACTTGACGCCGTTATTGTTGCTAATAGCATTGCTCGTCAGCTTGAAGGAAAGATGGCTTACCGTCGTGCAATCAAGACTGCGATATCAAACACAATGCGTGCCGGAGCAGAGGGTATTAAAATCCAAATCTCAGGTCGTTTAAATGGTGCAGAAATGGCTCGTTCAGAGATGTACAAAGAGGGACGTACACCTCTTCACACTTTGCGCGCTGACATCGATTACGCATTGGCAGAAGCACTAACAAAAGTTGGTTTGTTGGGTATCAAAGTTTGGATTTGTCGTGGTGAGGTATATGGCAAGAAAGATCTTGCTCCTTCATTTACAGCACAAAAAGAGACACGTGGCGGAGCCGCAGGTCAAGGAGCTAAAAAAGGCTTCAAGAGAAACAAAAAGTAATTAACGAAAAGAACTGACAGAAAATGTTACAACCTAGAAAAACTAAATTCAGAAGGCAGCAAAAAGGTCGCATGAAAGGTGTGGCTCAACGCGGCAACGAGTTGGCATTCGGCTCTTTTGGTATAAAATGTTTGCAATCTAAATGGATTACAGGTCGTCAAATTGAGGCTGCCCGTATCGCCGTTACCCGTTATATGCAACGTCAAGGACAAGTTTGGATTAGAATTTTCCCTGACAAACCAATTACCAAAAAGCCTGCCGAAGTACGTATGGGTAAAGGTAAAGGTTCACCCGAAGGATTTGTAGCACCCGTAACACCGGGAAGAATCCTTATAGAGATAGATGGCGTATCTTTAGAGGTGGCAAAAGAAGCATTGCGCTTAGGTGCACAAAAACTTCCTGTTACCACTAAATTAATAATCCGTCGTGATTACGACGAAACTCAAAACGCATAAGGAGGATAAGATATGAAGATAGCAGAAATTCGTGAACTTCCTACAAAGGAGTTGGTTGAGAGAATCGAAGCACAAGAAGTAGCTCTTAACCGTTTAGTTATCAATCACAGTATCTCTCCTCTCGACAATCCTTCGCAAATCAAACAATTGCGTCGTGAAATAGCGCGTATGAAGGGTGAGTTAAATCAAAGAGATCTAAACGCTTAATCAATAACGCCTAATGGAAACTAGAAACTTTAGAAAAGAGAGAGTAGGGGTAGTTACCAGCAACAAAATGGACAAAACTATTACAGTTGCGGTAAAATGGAAAGAGAAACACCCCATTTATGGTAAATTCGTAAACAAAACGAAAAAATACCATGCTCACGATGAGAAAAACGAGTGCGGTATTGGTGATACCGTTAGATTGATGGAAACTCGTCCTTTGAGCAAAATGAAGAGATGGAGAGTAGTTGAAATCGTTGAAAAAGCTAAATAATTATGATACAACAAGAGTCAAGACTTACAGTCGCTGATAACAGTGGCGCAAAAGAGGCACTTTGTATCCGTGTACTTGGTGGAACCGGAAGACGCTATGCAAGCGTAGGCGATATTATCGTCGTAGCTGTAAAAGGCGTGGTTCCTTCAAGTGATATGAAAAAAGGTGCAGTGTCAAAAGCTGTTGTCGTACGTACTAAAAAAGAGATACGTCGTGCAGACGGTTCGTACATTCGTTTCGACGACAACGCATGTGTATTATTAAATGGAGCTGGCGAAATCAGAGGAAGCCGTATATTCGGTCCCGTTGCTCGCGAATTGCGTGCAACAAACATGAAAATCGTTTCGCTTGCACCCGAAGTACTTTAATAGCATAAAAAAGTAGATTAATGAGTAAGTTACACATAAAAAAAGGAGATACCGTTTACGTAAACGCCGGAGAAGATAAAGGTAAAACCGGACGTGTGCTTAAAGTTCTTGTAAAAGACAACAAAGCAATCGTAGAGGGTGTAAATATGGTGTCAAAGCACACCAAACCCAATGCTAAAGCTCCCCAAGGCGGCATTGTAAAAAAAGAGGCTCCTATTCATCTATCAAACCTTAACGTGTTGGATCCAAAAACAAAAACTCCTACACGCATAGGTCGTAAAATGAATGAAGAGGGCAAATTAGTACGTTATTCTAAAAAATCAGGAGAGGAGATTAAATAATGGCAGCAAATCTCAAAAAAGATTACAACGAGAGAATCGTCCCCGCTTTGATGAAAGAGTTTGGCTACACAACAGTGATGCAAGTTCCGGTTTTGAAAAAAATCGTTCTTAATCAAGGTTTAGGAGATGCAACTCAAGATAAAAAAATCATCGACACAGCGTTGGCAGAGCTAACAGCAATTGCAGGACAACAAGCTGTAGCAACACTCTCACGCAAGGACATATCAAACTTCAAGTTACGTAAAAAAATGCCTATCGGTGTTTCAGTAACCTTGCGTCGTGAAAAAATGTATGAGTTCCTTGAGCGTTTGGTACGCGTGGCATTACCCCGTATCCGCGACTTCAAAGGTATCGAAAGCAAACTTGACGGAAGAGGAAACTATACTCTTGGAATACAAGAGCAAATTATCTTCCCCGAGATAAACATTGATTCAATCAATAAAATCAATGGAATGAACATCACTTTCGTTACAAGTGCAAACACTGACGAAGAGGGTTACGCATTACTAAAAGAGTTTGGTTTACCTTTTAAAAACATCAAAAAGAGCTAAGATATGGCAAAAGAATCAATGAAAGCTCGCGAGGTAAAAAGAGCTAAATTAGTTGCAAAATACGCTGCAAAAAAAGCACAACTTAAAGCAGAGGGCGACTACGAAGCACTTCAATTAATCCCTCGTAATGCCTCAAGTGTAAGATTACACAACCGTTGCAAATTGACAGGACGTCCAAAAGGATATATGCGTCAATTCGGTATTTCACGTATTCAATTCCGTGAAATGGCATCACAAGGATTAATTCCCGGAGTAAAAAAAGCAAGTTGGTAGAAACTTGCAGTCAATAAAAAAGAGTGAGTTAAATATTGTTCGGGTAGTCCGAATCAATTTAAAATTTATTTAATATGACAGATCCAATAGCAGATTATCTTACAAGGTTAAGAAATGCAATAAAAGCTCAACACAACGTAGTTGAGGTTCCTGCATCAAACCTTAAAAAAGAGATCACAAAAATCCTTTTTGACAAAGGTTACATACTTAACTATAAGTTTGTAGAAGAGGGTCCTCAAGGAACAATTAAGATAGCCTTGAAATACGATCCTGTAAATAAAGTGAATGCAATCAAGAAGTTGGAGAGAGTATCTTCTCCCGGTTTGCGTAAATACGCCGGACACAAAGAGTTGCCACGCGTTTTGAACGGTTTAGGTATAGCAATTATATCTACTTCAAAAGGAGTAATGACCGACAAAGAGGCACGTACTCTTAATGTAGGAGGCGAAGTGTTGTGTTACGTTTATTAATGAATAGGAGGTAAATTATGTCAAGAATTGGAAAATTGCCTATCGCTATCCCCGCAGGCGTAACAGTAACAGTAAAAGATAACGAAGTTTCGGTAAAAGGTCCTAAAGGGGAGATGACACAAACCATTACCGGAGGAATAGCAGTAAACGTAGAAGAAGGACAAGTAGTAGTAACACGTCCCGATGATACAAAATCATCACGTTCATTGCACGGATTATATCGCGCACTAATCAACAATATGGTTGTAGGTGTATCAGAAGGATATAAAAAAGAGTTGGAATTGGTAGGTGTAGGATACCGCGCAGAGAACAATGGTCAAGTATTGAAATTGTCTCTAGGTTTCTCACACGATATATATGTAAAATTGCCCAAAGAGGTTAAACTTGAGACTAAGAGTGAGAGAAATAAAAACCCTCTTATCTTGATGGAGTCTTGCGACAAAGAGTTGTTAGGACTAATTTGTGCAAAAATTCGCACATTCCGTAAACCAGAGCCATATAAAGGTAAAGGTATCAAGTTTGTTGGCGAGTATATTCGCAGAAAATCAGGTAAATCGGCTGGTGCTAAGTAATTCACGTTAAAAGGTAAATATCATGATGACTAAAATAGAAAGAAGAATAAAGATTAAAACCCGCATACGTGGTAAAATATCAGGAACAGCAGAAACTCCTCGTATGACAGTATTTAGAAGCAACAAGCAAATCTACGTACAAATCATAGATGACTTAGCAGGCAAAACTTTGGTATCAGCATCATCAAAATCACTTGCTGACGGAGATAACAAAGCAGCAGCAGCTCAAGTTGGAGAGATAATAGCAAAAAAGGCACAAGAGGCAGGAATTACAACAGTAGTATTCGACCGTAACGGTTACCTCTATCATGGCCGAGTTAAAGAGCTTGCAGAAGCAGCTCGTAAGGGTGGACTTAAATTTTAAACGACAATGGCAGTAAAATATAACAGAGTAAAGTCAACTAACGACTTGGAATTAAAAGACAGATTGGTACACATCAACCGTGTAACCAAGGTTACTAAGGGAGGTCGTACATTCAGCTTCTCAGCCATAGTAGTAGTAGGAGACGGAAAAGGAATCGTAGGTTACGGTTTGGGTAAAGCAAGCGAGGTAACCGCTGCTATTGCAAAAGGAGTAGAGGCAGCAAAGAAAAACCTCATTAAAGTTCCCGTATATAAAGGAACAATACCTCACGAGCAATTTGCTAAGTTCGGTGGAGCACAAGTTCTTATCAAACCTGCATCACACGGTACAGGAGTTAAGGCAGGAGGTGCGATGCGTGCCGTACTTGAGAGCGTAGGCATAACTGACGTGCTTGCAAAATCAAAAGGCTCATCAAATGCTCACAACTTAGTAAAAGCAACATTTGTAGCATTAGCAGAGTTGCGCGATGCAGCAATGGTGGCAACTAATCGTGGAGTATCAGTAGAAAAAGTATTTAAAGGTTAATAAAGGAACAGAGAGATGAAGACAATTAAAATCACACAAGTAAAGAGCAAAATCAAATGTCCCGCTGTCCAAAAGAAAACCCTTGAAGCTTTAGGATTGCGTAAACTAAACCAAACAGTTGAGCACAATGCCACTCCTCAAATCTTAGGAATGGTAGAGAAAGTAAAACACTTGGTAGTAGTTGAATAATTTGTTTTTTGAACAAGAAAAAATTAAAGATATGAATTTAAGTAATTTAAAACCTGCTGCAGGATCAACCAAGAGCCGTAAAAGAATAGGTCGCGGACCCGGTTCAGGAATGGGTGGAACTTCAACAAGAGGACACAAAGGAGCAAAACAACGCTCAGGATACAGTAGAAAGCTTGGTTTCGAGGGAGGACAAATGCCCCTTCAACGTCGTTTGCCCAAATTTGGATTTAAAAATCCTAACCATGTTGAGTATAAAGCAATCAATCTATCAACTTTGCAAGCATTAGCAGAAGCAAAAGGATTAGAGAAAATTGATGTAAATACTTTGGTAGAAGCAGGATTTGTAGGAAAGAATCAATTGGTGAAAATCCTTGGTGGCGGATCAATCGCAGCAAAACTTGAGGTATCAGCAAATGCATTCTCAAAATCAGCCGAAGCAGCAATTACAGCTGTAGGTGGAACAATCGTTAAACTCTAATTGATATGAGAGCGATAGAGACAGTAAAAAACATTTGGAAGATAGAAGATCTAAGATATAGAATTCTGACTACCATATTGCTAATCATGGTGTACCGCGTAGGATCATACGTGGTACTCCCTGGTATAGACCCCCAATACCTTTCAGAGTTGCAAAATCAAACTCGCGGAGGATTGATGGCTCTATTAGATATGTTCTCAGGAGGTGCGTTCTCAAATGCATCAATCTTTGCATTAGGAATCATGCCCTATATCTCGGCATCTATCGTGATTCAACTTTTGGGAATGGCAATACCATATTTCCAAAAATTGCAACGTGAAGGTGAAAGCGGACGTCGCAAATTGAATCAATATACCCGATATTTGACAGTGGCAATCCTTCTAATACAAGCACCCTCATACTTAGTAAACCTAAAAGTACAAATGGGTGGAGTAGCAGCAGGAGCATTCCCATCTGACTTTATGTTTATCATAACATCAACCATCATATTAGCAGCAGGCAGTATGTTTGTGTTGTGGTTAGGAGAGCGTATAACAGATAAAGGTATCGGAAACGGAATTTCGTTCATAATCCTTATAGGTATTATAGCACGACTTCCTCATGCATTAGGAATTGAGTTTATCAGCCGTGCAGCAACAAAATCAGGAGGATTGGTAATGTTCCTTGCAGAGTTGGTATTCCTATTGTTTGTGGTAGCTGCATCTATCCTATTAGTACAAGGAACACGTAAAGTTCCCGTACAATACGCAAAACGAATTGTCGGAAACAAACAATATGGCGGAGCAAGACAGTATATACCCCTAAAAGTAAACACTGCAGGAGTAATGCCCATCATCTTTGCTCAAGCAATAATGTTCATACCCATAACAATAGTAGGATTCTCGGCAGACAATGCCTCAAGCTCATTTGCGAGAGCATTTATGGATAACACAGGATTCTGGTATAACTTTGTATATGCAATTTTGATAATTGTATTTACATACTTCTATACAGCAATCACTATCCAGCCAAATCAAATGGCAGAGGACATGAAACGTAACAACGGATTTATTCCAGGAATCAAACCCGGAAAGAAAACCGCAGAGTATCTTGACTCAATCATGTCACGTATCACATTGCCCGGATCATTGTTCCTTGCATTGGTAGCAATTATGCCAGCCTTTGCACAAATAGCAGGAATAAGCAGCGAATTTGCACAATTCTTCGGAGGAACATCACTATTGATTTTAGTTGGAGTAGTACTTGATACCTTGCAACAAGTAGAAAGTCATTTGATGATGCATCACTATGACGGACTATTAAAATCAGGACGTATAAAAGGACGTCAAGGTTCAGTTTCAGCATATTAGTCTAACAAGGATAAAATGATTTATCTTAAAACAGACGAAGAGATAGAGTTAATGAGGGATAGTAACCTCTTGTTGGCGCAAACAATGGGCGAAATTGCCAAGTGGGTTGCCCCAGGAATTACTACCCTGAAACTCGACTCAATAGCCGAACAGTTTATCAGAGACAACGGCGGAGTACCAAGTTGTTTAGGTTATAGTGGCTATCCCAATTCGATATGTGCTTCCGTAAACGAACAAGTAGTTCACGGAATACCGTCAAACAAAGAGTTGAAAGACGGAGATATAGTATCAATTGATTTTTGCGTATTGAAGAACGGATTTCATTCCGACTCAACCTACACGTTTCCCGTAGGAGAAGTAAGTTACGAAGTTCGTCGCTTACTAAAAACCACAAAGGAATCATTATATGTAGGCATTGAGCAAGCAGTAGAAGGTAAACGAGTAGGCGATATAAGTAATGCCATACAAACATACTGCGAAAAACGAGGATACTCATTAGTTCGCGAGATGTGCGGACACGGAATAGGCCGACAAATGCATGAATCGCCTGAGGTCCCGAATTTTGGGCGACGCGGATGCGGACCGGTACTTCGTTCAGGAATGGTAATAGCGATAGAACCAATGGTAAACATGGGATCGCGTAATATAGTAATAGAGCGCGATGGTTGGACAGCCCGCACCAAAGATCGCAAACCCTCAGCTCATTATGAGTTGTGTGTAGCGATACGAGAAGGAGCACCCGATGTACTATCTACATTCAAATATGTAGAAGAAGTTTTAGGAGATAAATTCATTTAGAAAAAAATAACTTATGGCAAAACAGGCTGCAATAGAACAAGACGGAACAATTGTAGAAGCATTGTCTAATGCAATGTTCAGGGTAGAGTTGGAGAATGGACACGAAATAACCGCCCATATCTCAGGAAAGATGCGCATGCATTATATAAGGATACTTCCCGGAGACAAAGTGCGAGTAGAAATGTCGCCTTATGATTTGTCAAAAGGACGTATAGCGTTTAGATATAAATAAAAAAACGAAATAAGAAAATGAAAGTAAGAGCATCATTAAAAAAGCGCACACCGGAGTGTAAAATAGTTAGACGCAACGGAAAGTTGTATGTAATTAACAAGAAAAACCCTAAGTATAAACAACGTCAAGGATAATTTTATTATCTTTGCAAAATATTTATAGTAATAATTATATGGCAGTAAGAATTGTCGGTGTTGACCTACCGCAAAATAAAAGAGGTGAAATCGCTTTGACCTACATATACGGTATAGGTCGTAGCGCTTCAAAAAGCATCTTGGCAAAAGCCGGAATAGATGTAAACATCAAAGTAAAAGATTGGACAGACGATCAAGCAGCTAAAGTTCGTGAGATTATCGGTGCAGAGTACAAAGTAGAAGGAGATCTTCGTACTGAAGTACAATTGAACATCAAACGTCTTATGGACATTGGTTGTTACCGTGGAGTACGTCACCGTAACGGACTTCCCGTTCGTGGACAAAGTACAAAAAACAATGCCCGCACACGTAAGGGTAAAAAGAAAACCGTTGCTAACAAGAAAAAAGCTACTAAATAATAATTAAGTATGGCAAAAAAAACAGTCGCAGTAAAGAAGAGAAAAGTACATGTTGGCGCTGTGGGACAAGCTCACATCCACTCTTCATTTAACAACATCATCGTCTCAATTGCCAACGAAGACGGACAAGTTATCTCTTGGTCTTCAGCAGGTAAAATGGGATTTAGAGGATCTAAAAAGAATACTCCTTATGCAGCACAAATGGCAGCGCAAGACTGCGGAAAAGTTGCATTTGATTTGGGCCTAAGAAAAGTAAAAGCATACGTAAAAGGTCCGGGTAATGGTCGTGAATCAGCAATACGTACAATTGCACAATTAGGAATTGACGTAACTGAGATTATAGATGTAACTCCATTGCCACACAATGGATGTCGTCCTCCAAAAAGAAGGAGAGTATAAGAGTATTTTATTAACAGTTTCTATGAACTTCCATCACAAGATGAAATAAAGATTGCCTTATATAATCCTCTCGCAATCGCGGCTGCATCTTAATGGATAAGTTCAAAGAACCAAAAATTAGAAAACAAAATGGCAAGATATACAGGCCCAAAATCAAGAATTGCACGTAAATTCGGAGAAGCAATTTTTGGAGCAGATAAAGTGTTGTCTAAGAAGAATTATCCTCCTGGTCAACACGGACAAAACAAAAGAAGAAAAACATCTGAGTACGGAACACAACTTGCTGAGAAGCAAAAAGCAAAATATACTTATGGTGTATTAGAGCGTCAATTCCGTATTTTATTTGAAAAAGCATCACGCACAAAAGGTATTACAGGTGAGGTTTTGCTACAATTATTAGAGTCACGCTTAGACAATATCGTATATCGTCTTGGAATAGCACCTACACGTGCAGCAGCTCGTCAATTGGTATCACACCGTCACATCGTAGTTGATGGTAAAGTAGTAAACATACCTTCATGCCACATTAAACCAGGACAAGTAGTAGGAGTACGTGAGAAATCAAAATCATTGGAGAACATCACCGATTCACTTTCTGGATTCAACCACAGCAAATATCCTTGGATTGAATGGGACGAGGCTACAAAAAGCGGAAAATTCCTACACATACCTGAGAGAGCAGATATTCCTGAGAATATCAAAGAACAATTAATCGTTGAGTTGTACTCAAAACAATAATAAGAATTATGGCGATATTAGCATTTCAAAAACCCGAAGAGGTAGTCATGGTAGAGGCTACACAGTTCTTTGGAAAGTTCGAATTCCGTCCTTTGGAGCCTGGCTACGGTGTTACAGTAGGCAATGCGTTACGCCGTATTCTCCTCTCTTCATTAGAGGGATTTGCAATTACTTCAATCAGAATTGAAGGAGTTGATCACGAATTTGCGACAATCCCCGGAGTACTTGAAGATGTATCAAACATCATCTTGAACTTAAAGAAAGTACGATTTAAAAGAATCGTAGAAGATGTTGAAACAGAAAAAGTTTCAATCACATGTTCAGGAGCAGAGTTTAAAGCCGGAGACATAAGCAAAGCACTCTCAAGCTTTGAGGTATTGAACCCAGAGTTGGTAATATGCCATCTTGATTCAAGTGCAAAATTCAATATTGAGTTAAACATCAACAAAGGAAGAGGATACGTACCTGCAGAGGAGAATGCGCAACCCTCAGACGCAATTGATGTAATAGCTATTGACTCAATATACACACCAATCAGAAATGTAAAATACTATGCTGATCCCTATCGCGTAGAGCAAAAAACAGACTATGAGAAGTTGACACTTGAAATAGCAACAGATGGATCAATACACCCAAAAGATGCATTAAAAGAGGCTGCAAAAATATTGATTCAACACTTCATGATGTTCTCAGATGAGAAGATAACATTAGAATCATCAGACAATGAGGGCAACGAAGAATTTGATGAAGAGGTATTGCACATGCGTCAATTGTTGAAGAGCCGTTTAACAGACATGGACCTATCAGTTCGTGCATTAAACTGCTTGAAATCAGCAGATGTTGAGACATTGGCAGAGTTGGTTGTATTCAACAAAAACGACCTATTGAAATTCCGAAACTTCGGTAAAAAATCACTAAACGAGTTAGATGACCTTTTGGCAGGATTAAACCTATCTTTCGGAATGGACATCTCTATGTATAAATTAGATAAAGAATAACGACGATGAGACATAATAAAAAATTCAACCACTTGAGCAGAACTGCTTCTCACAGAGCAGCAATGTTGTCAAACATGACTTGTTCTTTGATTATGCACAAGCGTATCTTCACTACTTTAGCAAAAGCAAAAGCATTAAGAATATATGCAGAGCCTATCATCAACAAGGCAAAAGAAGACACAACAGCATCACGCCGTGTAGTATTCAGCTACCTACAAGATAAAAAAGTAGTAAAAGAACTATTTGGAGAAGTAGCAACAAAAATAGCAGACCGTCCCGGAGGCTACACACGTATCATTAAAACAGGAACACGTCTTGGAGACGGAGCAAAAACATGTTTTATTGAGTTGGTAGACTACAACGAGAATATGCTAAAAGCAAAAGCTGCTAAAAAAGCAACACGCACACGCCGTTCAAAAAAGAGCGCTGAGGCTACACCAGCAGTAGAGGCACCCGTTGCAGAAGCACCAGCAGCAGAATAATATAGAGAAATAAATATCTATATATTGGAAGAGAGCAACTAAAGTTGTTCTCTTCTTTTTTGTATATATTGAACATATAATGCTTTGCAATAATGGTGCATCTAAAAATATAAAAAATATGAATCTTTATATAATAATTATGCCATACTTTTGCACATATTGATAACTATCTTTGAATAGGCTAAGGCCAAGAACAGACAAATTTGGTTAAGATTTACAATGCATTAATTGTAAACATTGTAAATCTATAGAAGGGGAGGTATGTATCTCAGTAGAGAACACATCTCCCTTATTTATGGCAAAAATTGGCGATTGATAGAGAGATTTTACAGATAAATTTCTTCAACACCATAGTATGAAAGTGTGCTGTATAGGATATTAATTA
>JAGBHI010000090.1 GCA_017935575.1 Bacteroidales bacterium
TGAATTATCTGATGAATATATTTTAAAAACTCAATATAAACTTAACAGAAGACCTAGACAGAAACTTAATTTTGATACACCTAAAAATAAGTTCTTTAAATTTTTATCTTAATTTTGCACTTAGTCTTTGAAACTACCATAATAACCTATCGTTTGATAATTTGCATGATTCAAAACTTTTTACTACTTTTGCACCGCAAATTTTATTAACTAACAAATTATTAATTATGAATCATTACGAAACCGTTTTCATTTTGACTCCCGTTTTGTCTGATACTCAGATGAAGGAAGCGGTAGAGAAATTCACAAACATTCTCAAAGCTGAAGGAGCCGTAATAGTAAACGAAGAGAACTGGGGCTTGCGTAA
Organism: Bacteroidales bacterium; assembly: GCA_017935575.1. Lineage (GTDB taxonomy): Bacteria > Bacteroidota > Bacteroidia > Bacteroidales > G3-4614 > Caccoplasma_A. The sequence goes on from JAGBHI010000090.1 coordinate 368, forward strand.
ACTTGCATATCCCATTCAAAAGAAAACTACCGGTTTTTACGAGTTTATTGAGTTCGATGCAGAACCTACCGTAATTGCTAAGTTAGAGGTAAACTTCCGTCGCGACGAGCGCGTTATTCGTTTCTTGACATTCAAACAAGACAAATACGCAGCTGAATATGCAGCGAAGAGAAGAAGTGTTAAATCAAACAACGAAGTAAAGGAGAACTAAATCATGGCACAAAACACTCAATCAGAGATCAGATATCTCACTCCACCTTCAGTAGATGTAAAGAAGAAAAAATATTGCCGTTTCAAAAAGAGCGGAATTAAGTACATCGACTACAAAGATCCCGAATTCTTGAAAAAATTCTTAAACGAGCAAGGTAAAATATTACCTCGTCGTATCACAGGTACTTCATTGAAGTTCCAACGTCGTATTGCTCAAGCTGTTAAGCGCGCTCGCCACTTGGCGTTGTTGCCTTATGTAACTGATAATATGAAATAATTTAAGGAGGAACGACAATGCAAGTAATATTAAAAGAAGATATTCTAAACTTAGGTTTTAAGGGTGATGTTGTTAACGTAAAAAAAGGTTACGGACGCAACTATCTTATCCCTCAACAAAAAGCAGTTATCGCATCTGAGTCAGCTCTAAAAATGTTAGCAGAAGACAATCGTCAACGTGCTCACAAATTGGCTAAAATCAAAGCAGACGCAGAGGCTTTGGCAGCTTCATTGAACGGAGTTTCAATCTCTATTGCAACAAAAGCAAGCGAGAGCGGAAAAGTATTCGGTTCTGTAACAACAGTTCAAATTGCCGATACTCTTGCAGCTCAAGATCTTGTAGTTGATCGTCGTCTTATAGCTTTGAAAGAGCCTTTGAAAGAGCTTGGTGCTCACAAAGTAACTATCAAACTTCACAAAGAGGTATCAGCTGAGATAGAGGTTGTAGTTGTAGCAGAATAATTTTAATCTGAAAACAATACCAATAAAAACCGCTTTCGTAAGAGAGCGGTTTTTCGTTTATAAATCTCAATTTTTGTTTTAAATAGAATTAAAAAGAGTCTAAACTTTAAATGCTTTTTTTACTCCCAAAAACTTTTTATATCTTCGCATAAATTATAGCAATGCGTTTGTTTATTACGTGGCTATACAATTTTACAGGGATTGATGAAAAAGATATTTTCAAAAATATTACGCTTAAATTACAGAAAGTGGTGGTTGCCGTTTGCTGTAGTATGCTTTTTTGTTTATATGATGTTCTTTGATGCAAACAACATAATGAAAAGAATGGAGTATAATCGCGAGATTGAGTATTTGCAATCTGAGATAAAAAGATACAAAGAGCAAATAAAATCAGATAGCCTTGAGATTGAAGCTCTTAAAACAGATAAAGAGGCTATAGAACGTTATGCAAGAGAGAAATATGGCTATAAGTCAGAGAATGAAGATGTTTATATTATAGAGTTAAACGAAGATGAAGAAGATTAAAATAAATCCCAATATATTGGGAGCAATAACAATAGTGGCTGCACTTTCAATTTTGACAGCAACAATAATGTTTCTCTATTACCCCACAATATCAATGTGGTTGCTTGGGGTAGGAGGGTTATGTCTTATATTTGTGCGTTTTTTTCGTAACACAGATGGCATGACTAAAAATCAGCAACGTGCCTGCCGTATTGAGTTGTTTTCTGCTCTATTGATAACAGCCTCTGCTTGGTTTATATATCTTCAACAAAGAGAGTGGATTGCGCTTCTATTGTCGGCTGCCATCTTACAACTATATGCAACATATATAGCGGGAAAGAAAGATAAGACAAATAAAAAGTAGTTGTGAATCTGGTAATTGATCAAGGAAACACTGCTGTTAAGATTGCGCAATTCATCAATGATGAGATAAGCACTCTTAAAATCTTTAACAAAGAAGATGTTGAAGATATGATGGAGTATGTGCAACAGATACAATTTTCAGTGGCAATTTACTCTTCTGTTGGAGGAGATATATTCTCTATTCAAAATATCATAAGTAAAAAAGCAGATTGCTTTATAAAGCTATCACATGCAACACCGCTCCCTATTACAATTGAATACTCAACACCACAAACTCTTGGTGTTGACCGTATTGCAGGAGCAGTAGGGGCATGGTGCGTAAACAAAGGAAAAACATCTCTTGTTATTGATGCCGGTACGGCTATAACTTACGATATTGTAACAGCAGAAGGTATATATAAAGGCGGTAATATTTCGCCGGGAATATCAATGCGCTTTAAAGCTCTAAATCACTATACAAATTCTTTGCCATTGGTTACGTTGTCAGAGGTGTATTCTCTTGTGGGAAGAGATACAGAATCTGCAATATTGTCGGGAGTTATGAATGGAGTAATGAGCGAAGTAGAGGGGTATATTGATAAAATTTCTAAAAAAGAACGAAATATATCTGTAATATTAACAGGAGGAGACCATTCGGTATTGCATAATCAATTAAAAAATAGTACTTTCGTACCTTTAATTGACGAGGAGTATCTCGTGCTTAAAGGATTAAATACCATACTTAGATATAATGTTGAAAAATAGATATATAGTAACACTAACTTTGTTATTTGCCGTAATTCTTGGAGCAAAATCGCAAACCCCCTATTCAATGTACGGAATGGGAACTTTGGACGATAATACTCTTGGTATTAATGCCGGTATGGGAGGAGTAGGCTATGCAATAAATAACAAAATGCAGATAAACCCTAAAAACCCTGCATCGTATGCGGCAATGGACTCTTTGACATTCTTGTTTGACATAGGAATGAATGTTGAAACAGGTTGGTTTAAAGAGGGAGGGTTAAAGGAGACTAAAACAACTGCAAACTTTGACTATGCAGTATTGCAGTTTCCTATCGGAAAACATTTGGCTGCCTCGTTAGGATTACTACCATATTCAAAATCAAATTATGAATATACTCAATCTATAGCATTTGGTGACCATTCAAGTAATGGAACAGGAGGTATATCTCAACTATATCTTGGTTTGGCGGCAAAGCTTTATAAAGAGCTCTATTTAGGAGTTAATGCCTCTTTCTTGTTCGGAAAAATAACCCATACATCAACAATATTGCCAACATCTGATTATAACGTTGTTGCAATGATAGCGCAAGCAACTATGCATGTAACTGACTATAAATTAGATATAGGTTTGCGTTATACACAGCCCATCAATGAAAAAAACTCATTAACGTTTGGTCTTGTCTATTCTCCCAAAAAGAAGTTACATGGTAAAAAATATAACGATTTATACCAATTAGAGACAAGTGGAGAGGCGTCGGCAACACTTGAAAGCGATACAACCTCTTTAAAAGAGAGTTATGATATGGCAGCTTCGTATGGTGCAGGTATCGGTTACAATTGGGACGAACGTTTGATAGTTGGGCTTGATTTCATGTATCAACCTTGGAGTAAATCAAACTTCCTCCCATTGTGGAAAAAAAGTAGCTCTATGCCAAGCCTAAAGGGAGTTTTAAATGACAGATATCGTATCTCTGCCGGAGCAGAATATCGCAATGCTGTTTATTCTACCAAATATTTTGATAGAATGAGATTTAGGATTGGAGCATATTACGAAAGATCATATTTAAGAATTGCTTCTAATAATTTGTCAGAGGTTGGAGCAACAATAGGATTGGGCTTGCCGATAATAAGAGACAAGTCATTAATCAATCTTTCAGCACAATATTTTCATCGTAAATTAACGCCTCAATCGCTTGTGGTTGAGAATGGCTTGGTTTTGTCAATAGGTATATCATTCAACGAATTTTGGTTCTTCAAGAATAAAATTGAATAATATCAAATGCTATGAAGTTATTGAAAATCAAGATACAACGCATTTTATTTGTAGCTATATCTATTGTGGCGCTTTTATCGTCTTTTTGCAGTTGCGGGAAAGCCAAGAAGGAGATGATGAATTCATTTGAAGACCCCAATGAAGTTTGTACGGTATTCAGTAGAGATGTATCAACATTAATCTCCGATTCAGGAATAACACGTTACAGAGTGGTAGCACCAGAATGGTATATGTACGAACAGTCAGATACTCCTCGCTGGTATTTCCCAAAAGGAATATATCTTGAAAACTTTGACGAAGATTTTAATGTATCTGCGTTTTTGGAAGGAGATACGGCAATTTTCTTGAAAAATCAGAGACTATGGGAGTTGCGAGGTGATGTAAAGATGGCAAATACAAAAGATGAACGTTTTTTTACAGAGCGTATTTATTGGAGTCAAGATGCTCAAAAAATATATTCAGACACAGTCATTCATATTGAGCGTGGAGACCGTATAATTGAGGGTAAAGGATTTGAATCTAATCAGAATATGACTGCATATAAAATTTTGAAGACAACAGGAATTTTTCCGGTTGAAGATTTTAAGAAAAAAGACACAACCGAAAGTGCAGCATTGGATACATTAAAAAATAAGACTGCGCTTAAAAAGCCTTTGAATTAAAAATATGTAAATAATAATAAAAACAATACCTTATAAATTGGCATAAGCAGAGAAAAATTATTATCTTCGCAACGGAATTTTTAAAAACAGAAAATAATAACTAATAAAACTATAAAAAACAAATGGCTACACTACAAAAAATCAGAAATCAAGCGGGACTTCTCGTTGTAGTAATTGGTGTTGCTTTGTTGGCATTCATTATTGGCGACTTCCTTAACTCAGGAAACACATTCTTTCAAATGAGCCAAAACAAAGTAGCAGAAGTTAACGGAGAGAAAATAACTGTCGAGGAGTTTCAAGCAAGAGTAAATCAGGCAGTAGAGCAAGAGCAAATGCGTTATCGTCGCGATTATAATACAACTATGCCCGACGGACGTGCTGCACAAATCAACAAAGAGGTATTTGATCGCATGGTTTCAACCATGGTATTGACCGATGTTGCAAAAGAGTTGGGAATTGCAGTATCTCCTGCAGAGATGTCAGATCTTCTAAAAGGCGACAACATCTCACCTCAAGTAATTTCTTTGTTCGGAAATCCTCAAACAGGCGAGATTGACAAAACAGCATTAAATTCATTCTTACAACAGATATTTGCTGATGATTTGTCATCAATGAGTGAGGAACAACAACAAATGGTTGCAGAGCAAAGAGCAATGTGGATTGAATTGGAGAAAGCAGTAAAAGAGGAGCGTGTGATGAGCAAATTGTTTACTCTTATCCATAAATCGGTACAACCTAACGATGTTGATTTAGAGGCTGCATTTGCAGAATCTTCAAAAAATGTTGATATAGCTTATGTTGCTCAACTATATACAGCAATACCCGATTCACTTGTTTCTGTATCTGAAAAAGAGATAAAAGATAGATATGCTGAAAAACGCGAAAATTTCAAAAGTGACGAAACTCGTTCAATTGATTTTGTTGAAGTTAGCATAGTTCCAAGTCAAGCTGATTACAAAGCAACAGAAGAGAAAATCAATTCATTCAAAGAGCAATTTGCAACAACTAATGATGTTGCCGGATTGTTGAGCTTCAATACAGATGTTCCTTATAGTGATATATTCACAACCGTTTCAAAAATGGACGAAAACATGAAAGGTTTTGTGAAAGGAGCAAAAATTGATGATGTATATGGTCCTGCATTTGAGAACAACTCATACAAAATGTATCGTTTGATGGCTAAATCAAATTGCCCTGACTCTGTTGAGGTTCGTCACATTATGTTTGGAGCAAACCAAGAGGCATTACGCGATAGCATATATGATGTAATCAAAAAAGGAGGAGACTTTGCAGAATTGGCAAAAGAGTTCTCTATGGATACAAATACTGCATCAGAGGGTGGAAGTTTTGGTTGGTTGACAGAACCAATGTGCGTACAATTAGGAAAAGAGTTTATTGAAGCAGCATTCCGCGGAGGTAAAGGCGTTCAAAAAATTCGTACAAACTTTGGTATCCACTTGTTAGAAGTTACAAACCAAACTAAACCTGTAGAGAAAGCAAAAGTTGCACAATTTGTTATGAATGTACGTCCAAGTTCTGAGACATATAGTGCATTATATAACAAAGTAAGTCAATACATAGCTGAGAGCAATGCGGCTGACAACTTTACAGCTGGTGATACTGAAAAAGGTATAATGGTACAAAATACAACATTAACAAAAGACGATATCAATATTTCAAATATCCGCGATGCTCGCGAGATAGTTCGTTGGGCTTTCAACGCTGACGAAGATGAGTTGTCTGATATATTTAATGTTGACAACAAGTTTGTAGTTGTAAAAGTTGCAAAAGTAAATGAAGCTGGTTATGCTCCTTTAACAGAAGTTGAGGGAATGTTGAAAGCTCAATTACTTGCTGAGAAAAAAGGAGATAAGATAGTTGAATTGTTACAAGGAGTTGAGAGTATTGATGCTGCAGCTGAGAAATTATCGGCAAAAGTTGATACTGCCAAATCAGTGGTATTTACATCTGCAGTAGTACCCGGAGTAGGTATGGAGCCTAAACTTTCAGGAGCAGCACCATTTGCTGAAAAATATAAAGTACAAGGACCTGTTAAAGGTAACCGTGCAGTATATGTTTACAGCGTAGCAAACGATAATCCTGTAATTTCAACATTCAATAAAGAGAATGAGGTTGCACGATACAATCAAATCATACAACAAATGATGTATCGTCAACTTGTAAACGTAATGCAGTCACAAGCAGATGTAGAGGATAACAGAATAAAATTCTTCTAAAAATAGCTGTTCGTAATACAAATTAAGGGGCTGTGTCTATATTGTTTGGCACAGCCCCATAATGTTTTAAATATCCAAAAAATAAAACGATGCAAAAACAGATATTGATAGGAAAAAGTCTTTCGCAGTTAAAAGAGTTGGTGGCTGAGCTTAAAATGCCATCTTTTACTGCAAAGCAGATTGTTGAGTGGCTTTACGAAAAGAGAGCAACAGATTTTGAGATGATGACAAACATTTCAAAGTCAAATCGTCAGAAGTTATCAGAAACTTGTGATATGGGATTGTACGCTCCCATGCATCAGGTTGTTTCAGCAGACGGAACAGAGAAATATCTTTTTAAATTGCACGATGGTTATACAATTGAAACAGTTTATATCCCCGATCGAGAAAGGGCAACCCTATGTGTCTCATCGCAAGTGGGCTGTAAGATGAACTGTCTGTTCTGTATGACAGGGAAACAGGGCTTTCAAAGAAACTTGACAACTTCCGAGATAATAAATCAGATATTATCTGTTCCTCATTCTGAACAACTTACAAATATCGTTTTTATGGGAATGGGAGAGCCAACAGATAATCTCGATGCAGTATTGGATAGTATTGAGATATTAACCTCTTCGTGGGGTATGGCATGGAGTCCTAAACGAATAACTCTTTCAACTGTTGGTATAAGAAAGGGTGTAAAACGCTTTTTGGACGAAAGTAAATGCCATTTGGCGGTAAGTTTACATGCCCCTGATGGTCGCCGAGCAAGATATATGCCGGCCGAAAAGGCTTTCCCTATCTCCGAGATGATACCAATGTTGCGCGAATATGATTTCTCACATCAACGCAGATTGTCATTTGAATATATAATGCTTCAAGGAGTAAATGATAGTAAGGAAGATGCAATAAAATTGGCAGAACTATTAAAGGGTTTAGATTGTAGAGTAAACCTTATACGATACCATGCAATACCCGGTATCTCTTTTAAAAGTTCAGCAGATGCAACAATAGAGGAATTTCGTGATCAACTCAACACGTTAGGAGTTACGGCAACAATCAGAGCATCAAGAGGCGAAGACGTGTCGGCGGCATGCGGTATGCTTGCCTCTCAAAAAAAGTAAATAAATAGATTGCGAACATCTATAACTATTACAGAAATTTTGTAACTTAGCGGATAGATTAAATTATATATAAATCAAAACAGTATCAAAACCATATGAAACAAAATAAATTACGTGTAGCTATAACTCACGGAGATATAAACGGAGTTGGATATGAGGTAATAATAAAGGCGTTGGCAGACCAACGATTAACCGAAATATGTACACCGATAGTATATGGAGCAGCAAAAGTTGCAGGCTATTATAAGAAGGTATTGGATTTGCCTAATTTGCAATTTAATATAGTGGCATCAGCGGAGAATATTATGCCTGACAGAGCAAATTTTGTAAACTGTTTTGATGATGAGTTAAAAGTTGAAATTGGTAAACCCTCAACAGTGGCAGGAGCTGCCGCTTTAAAGGCTTTGGAAGTTGCTGTTCAAGATTTAAAAGAGGGAAAAGTTGATGTTTTAGTAACAGCACCAATTAATAAAAATACAATTCAAGCAGATACATTTAACTTTGCTGGACACACAGAATATCTTCAAGACCGTTTTGGCGGAGACGCGCAATCTTTGATGATACTAATGAACGATGTTATGAAGGTAGCATTAGTAACCACACATGTTCCAATATCAGAGCTATCGTCAAAAATAACAAAAGAGTTGATAATTGAAAAACTTAATATTTTCAACTCTTCTCTTATAAAAGATTTCAAGATAGATAAACCTCGAATAGCAGTGTTGTCATTAAATCCACACGCAGGTGACGGAGGGCTAATCGGAACAGAAGAGCAAACTATTATCACTCCGGCAATAGAGGAGGCGTATAATAGCGGAATAACCTGTTTTGGACCCTATCCATCAGACGGATTTTTTGGAGCAGGGCTTTACAATAAATTTGATGGAGTATTGGCGATGTATCACGATCAAGGATTAGCTCCATTCAAAGCATTGTCAATGGACGATGGAGTAAACTACACTGCAGGATTGGAATATGTTCGTACATCGCCCGATCATGGTACAGCATACGATATTGCAGGAAAAGGAAAGGCTTCGGAAAACTCTCTTCGTCAGGCAATATATACAGCAATTGATGTATATCGCAGTCGTGAGTTATATGATGAAATGACTTCAAATCCTCTTAAAAAGCAATATTTTGAGCGAAGTGGAAAAGATGAAACTATAAATCTTGCTCAAGATAGCGAATAAAAACTATTTCAATGCACTACGCAATAATAGCTGCGGGAGAAGGTTCAAGGTTAGCACAAGAGGGGGTGGCATTGCCTAAACCTCTTGTAGAACTAAATGGAGAGCCATTAATTGATAGGCTCATAAGAATATTTGAGCAAAACAATGCCCAATCAATATCCCTTATATTAAATAGCAATATCCCTTTGTTACTTGAACATGTCTCAAAAATAGAGAGTAAGGTTGAGTTGAATATCATAAATAAAAGTACTCCAAGCTCAATGCATAGTTTCTATGAGTTATCACCATATCTTAAAGATAAATTTTGTCTGACAACCATTGATACAATATTCAACGAAGAGGAGTTCTCTTGTTTTATTAGCGAATTTGAATCGGACAACTCTCACGATGGAGCAATGGTGGTAACCGATTATATTGATGATGAAAAGCCTCTGTATGTAGGTACTGATGATACCCTGAAAATAACAGGTTTTTACGATACTCCACAACCCAAAGTAAAATATATATCTGGAGGCATATATGCCCTTACACAACCAGCAATAGAGGTTCTTAATCAATGTATGACAGAAGGCGTATCGCGTATGCGTAACTATCAACGAGCATTGGTTGGTAGAGGAATGAACTTAAAAGCTGTTCCATTCAGAAAGGTTATAGATATTGACCATGCCTCAGATATTGATAAGGCAATTCAATTTCTAAATCAACCACAATGAGCCTATTACAAAAAAAAATAGTAGCAGTTTATCGTTCGGCAGATTATTCTCCTAATCTGGCAGATGCAGATGCCTTGATATTGCAGAGTGTTGCAAATAAATTGCAATGCGAAGGAGCAATTGTTGCGCTTATGGCAGAAGATGAGTTTTTATCTTCTTCCATTAATTGCAGTTTGATTTTATCTATGAGTCGTTCCGAAGCTGCTCTGAAAAAAATGCAAATGCTATCAGATAATGGCATCTTAGTAATAAACTCTGCCCAATCAATAAAAAATTGCACAAGGCTTAACATTCATAAAATATCAGAAGGAAAAGGTATATATTTACCAAAATACACACTATTAGAGACATCTGCAACAGAAAATATTGAGCAAAAGAATTTGATCTATCCTTTGTGGTTGAAGTTACCTGAGGCTCCTGCCGTGAGCAAAGATGATATATGTTTTGTTGTAACAGAAGAAGATTTAATTGAAGCATTGAATAATTTTGCTAATAGAGGTGTAAAAAATATATTGGCAGAGGAGCATCTGCAAGGTGACCTTGTAAAATTCTATTCAGTTGCAGGAACAAAATTTATACACACCTCATATCCAACACTATCAGGGTATAGTAAATTTGGTTGTGAGGAGCATAATGACCCTATAAAAAATATTCCATTCAGTATTGACCTATTATATGAAATGTCGCAAAAGTTGGCATTAATGACAGGACTGAGGATATTTGGCGGAGATTGTATAATTTCGCCACAAGGAGAACCCTATCTGATTGACTTTAATGATTGGCCAAGTTTTTCAGTATGTCGTGAAGAGGCATCGTTAGCCATAGTGGAGATGATAAAAAATGATTTGAACAAGCATGAAAGAGAAACAACCCCAACAGAATAAAAAAGTAACACTAAAAGATACACTCAAATCGTTGGAAACAGAGGAGTGGTTTGATCTCGTATTTTATCGCAAAATAGGATATGCCTGGGCGTTACTCTTTCGTAAACTACACATAACACCCAATGCCGTAACAATAGCCTCAATATTTATAGGAGCAGCAGCAGGAGTGTTATTCTATTATGATAATATTTTCTTATCACTATTGGGAATGTTTCTTTTGGTATGGGCAAACAGCTATGATAGTGCCGATGGACAATTGGCCAGAATGACAGGACAATACTCACGTTTGGGTCGAATACTTGACGGAGCATGTGGTGATATATGGTTTATAATAATATATATATCGTTATTATTGCGTTTGGTAATAACAGATGATTTTCTCTTTTGGCATGCTTTTGTTTTAGCAGCTGTAGCAGGCTATTGTCATATATTGCAAGCACAAATAGCCGATTGCTATCGCACCCTACATCTCTTCTTTGTAAACGGAAGAGCAAAAAGTGAGTTAGAAGAGGTTTCGATATTAAAGGAGGAGTATAAAAAACTATCATGGAAGAGCAATTGGTTTAAAAAATTGATAATGGCGTTTTATATAAATCATACAAAATCGCAACAGCAGTTCTCTCCTCAAATGCGTCAGATGCGCCATAAAATAAATCAACTCTATCCCAATAGAGATGTTCCTTCAGCATTGGCACAACAATATCGAGCAATGAGCCGACCATTGGTAAAATATACCAATATACTCACATTCAATACAAGAGTTGCAGCTCTTTTTATATCGTTATTGCTTGACCAAGTATGGATATACTTTGTATTTGAGATAACCATAATGAATGCCATTCTTATATATATGATAGTAAAATATGAGAAGGTATGTAAAATATTCAACAATATATTGGACGAACAGCAATGATAAAAGGAATAATATTTGATTACGGAGGAACACTCGATACACCTGCACGTCATTGGAGCGAAGTACTATGGGAAGGGTATCAATATGCCAACGTACCAATAACAAAAGAGCAGTTTCTTCCTGCATATGTATTTGCTGAGCGAGAACTTGCACGTACACCTCATATTCTCCCTTCCGACACCTTTTATCAATTACTACATAAAAAAGTTGTAATAGAGTTGCAAAATTTGATAGATGAGGGTTACTTGCCTGCTTCTGAGAAAATAGAGAACTATACCAATCAAGTGGCTTGCTATTGCGATGATGTAGCTCGTCATCAAGTAACAGAGAGTAAAAAGGTGTTAGAACAATTAGCGGAGCGCTATCCGTTGGTATTGGTTACAAATTTTTATGGTAACATAACTTCAGTATTAAAAGATTATGGCATTTATAACCTATTTGTCTCAATCGTAGAGTCGGCAGTGGTAGGAGTACGTAAACCCTCACCCGAAATATTCAAAAAAGGGGTGAAGGCATTAAATCTTCCCCCGGAGCAGGTATTGGTAGTAGGAGATAGCTATTCAAAAGATATATCGCCTGCATTAGAAGTAGGCTGTCAAGCAATATGGTTCAAAGGAGAGAGTTGGCAAGGGAAAGAAGAAAAAATTGAATATGCGAGAACAATATCATCGTTAAATGAGTTATTATTCCTATAAGGTGTCCTAAATATCTGAAATATATTCTAAAATAAAAATTAATTCTATAACTTTGTATAAGAATATCCAAATAAAGGAGAAGATATATAACATAACAAAATATTCAATAAGATGGAAATAAAGAAGGCCGAAGGCAAACTTGGAGTATTGGTTGTGGGAATAGGAGGAGCAGTATCCTCAACATTTGTGGTAGGAACATTGGCAGCACGAAAAGGGCTTACAACACCCATAGGCTCGCTCACACAAATGGCTCACATTGAGTTAGGGAAAGGAGCGGATAAGCGTGAGCCAAAGATAAAAGATGTAGTACCTTTGGCAGATCTTAACGATTTGGTAATAGGCGGTTGGGATATCTTTGAAGAAGATGTATATGCAGCGGCACTACATGCCGAGGTGTTAACAGAGAAAGATATAAATAAGGTAAAAGACGAGTTGCAGGCAATAAAACCGATGAAAGCGGTCTTTTATCAAGAATATGTAACACGTCTGCACGGAACATGGGTAAAAGATGCTGCAACTAAATATGATGCAATGGAGCAGGTAAAAGCCGATATAGAGGAGTTTAAACGTAAAAACAACTGCTCTCGATTGGTAATGATATGGGCTGCAAGTACCGAGGTTTATATTCCAATGGGCGAAGCTCATAAATCAGTAGTCGCATTTGAGGAGGCAATGAAGAGTAACAGCCCCGAAATATCACCCTCAATGATATATGCATACGCAGCAGTATCATCGGGAGTACCATTCATAAATGGTGCACCAGCCTTAACTGTTGATATGCCTGCAATATGGGAGTTGGCAGATAAAAACAACGTTCCCATTTGTGGAAAAGACTTTAAGACAGGACAAACCATGATGAAAACCGTACTTGCCCCAATGCTAAAAACACGTATGTTAGGCTTAGACGGTTGGTTCTCTACAAACATTTTGGGTAATCGCGATGGAGAGGTATTAGACGATCCTGCATCATTCAAAACCAAAGAGGTAAGTAAACTATCAGTGATAGATACTATATTAGACTCAGAGAAATATCCCGAGTTATATGGCAATATCTATCATAAAGTACGTATTAACTACTATCCACCACGCAAAGACAACAAAGAGGGTTGGGATAACATTGACCTTGTTGGTTGGATGGGCTACCCAATGCAATTGAAAGTAGATTTCCTATGTCGCGACTCAATATTGGCAGCACCTTTGATGTTAGATCTTATAATACTAACAGACCTTTCACAACGAGCAGGATTTAAAGGCATACAAACATGGTTATCATTCTACTTCAAGAGTCCAATGCATACACCCGATACCGAACCTTTACATGACCTATTTGCACAATTTGTAAAGATGAAAAACACTTTGCGAGTAATGATAGGAGAGGAGCCGGAAGACTATTTAGGATAAATACTTTAGCAAAAAAATAAAAGCCCCAACGAGGCTTTTATTTTTTAGTTATTAGTTGCCGGCTATCCTTAAAACTTAAAACTAAAAATGTTGTGTATTTAAAATAAAGTTACTACCTTTGCACTCGCAAAGTTGAAGTACTTTGTAAACATAAGGTCGGTCGGGTAGCTCAGCTGGATAGAGCAACAGCCTTCTAAGCTGTGGGTCCTGGGTTCGAATCCCAGCTCGATCACCATAAAGCGACAAGAAACCTTGTCGCTTTTTTTATAAACAATAAATATTTGCTAATAGATAAAACAACTTATATATATGGATTACGAATTTTTAAACAGCTTTGAAACTACTCTACAAAAGGAACTTTTAAAAATATGTACTACAAATGGCATGTTATCGGGAACTTTGCTTGAAAGTGCCGATATTGAACAACGCTGGCACGATTTAGCACCTGAATATATGACCGATGCAGTTAAGGAGATAGCACAATATCCAACAGTGGCATTAGTCTGGGCAGCCTATTTGGGAATGGGTATAGCCAATGGTTGGCATGCCGATTGGGAAAAGTGTAGCAAGATGGCTTATCCCGAATTTTATGGATCTCGTGGGTTTGATGATATGGACGATAATATTCTCTTCAATATTATAGGACTTCACGAAGAGAGTAACGAAGCTAATCGTGTTAAAGAGATTATGCGTATTGTGGGCGACTACACACTATCGCAAATACAACATAGTGGTATTGAACCTCAATCAATAATGGCATTCCACACGTTTGCTCGTGCATGTAAAGTTCTCTTCCGCATAGGGGCAGCTATTGAACTCAATCGTCTCGGCTATGAATATAAAGCAGTAATACTCAATTAAGTTAAGATACTTTAAATAGAACCTATTAACATAAGAAAGGCAATGCCCTCAAGCATTGCCTTTCTTATATAAACTATTTTGAAATTCTTATCAAATAATTCCGAACGATCCAAGAACGATAAGCATTGTGTATCCTAAGATTAATCCTACAATACCCATTATAAGACCTGTCTTAACCATATCTTTTTGCTCAATCATTCCGGTTGCATGAGCCAATGCGTTAGGAGGAGTACTAATTGGTAATACCATTGCTAACGATGCTGCAATTGCAATACCTATCAATAGCGCTGAAACACCACCAAGAGGTGCAAGAGCACTTCCCATACCTTTTCCTATAACTGCCAAAATTGGAACTAACAACGCTGCTGTTGCTGTGTTTGAAATAAAGTTAGATAGCGTATAGCATATTAATCCTGAACCTATGATTACCAATAATGGGGCCCAAGAATCAAAAGGAATAGAGTTTATCATGTGAGCAGCCAATCCACTCTCATTAAGAGCAACACCAAGAGCAAAACCACCTGCAACCATCCAAAGGACACTCCAGTTTATTTCTGATAAATCGTTACGAGTAATAATACCTGTTGCACAGAATACGCCAACGGGAATCATAGCTACAACGTTTGCATTCAATCCTGTTAGTTTGTCTGTCATCCACAACAAAATTGTTACAATAAATGTGATTTTTACAAGAGTTGAACGCCAATCCTTTTTGTTTTCACCTTTAATATCAAGTTCAATGGTTTTAGCTTTGAATGGGAACATCTTAACCAAAATAAACCAGCCAATAAAGATTAAAAGAATAGTGAAAGGCATCATAAACATCATCCAATCACCAAAACCAATATTCAAACCTAAACCTCCATCTTCTATTGATGTGTTCAAGGCTTTAAGAGCTATAGCATTTGGGGGAGTTCCAATAGGAGTTCCAATACCTCCAATGTTGGCAGCAACAGGAATAGCCATAGCTAATGCAATTTTACCTTTTCCGTCAGCAGGTAATGCTTTCAATACCGGAGTAAGGAATGTAAGCATCATAGCTGCTGTTGCTGTGTTACTCAAGAACATTGAGAATATAGCTGTTACCAATAAGAAACCTAACAATACAAATTTTGATTGAGTTCCAAAAGGTTTAAGTAATGCCTTTGCCAATACAGAGTCCAAACCACTCTTGGTTGCTGCAATTGCCAATACAAATCCTCCAATAAATAGCATTATAATTGGGTCAGCAAAACATGCCATCAACGATTTGTATTTGATTGTAGTTCCAATTACTGCTGCATCAGCTCCTTTAGTAAGGAAGTCCAAACCTCCATCAGAGCAGGTTACAAGTAATAATACAACAACCATCATAGATGTAGCCCAAGAGGGAATAGCCTCTAAAATCCACATCAATACTGCAAACGCAAAAATAGAAATAACTCGTTGTTCAATTGCTGTTAAATTCTCTATACCAAAACTCTCAGATGGCAAGAACCATAAGATAAGAGAAACAGCAACAACAAATAAAATTTTTATAAGTTTGGCATTGCTGTTTTTTTTGTTATCTTTTTTTGCCTTCTTTGCCTTTTGGTATTTCTCAATAAGGTCAAATCCTTTAAAATTTTTAAACATAATTCTTTAATTTGTAAGTATATTATTTAAAATAGTTATTAATAGTAATCAAATGTAGTAATCCTATATCACAACAAAAATCCACACTTTGGTGTGGATTTTTGTCTTTATAAGGTTTTATTAGTATGCAAATAGAGGATAATCTTTCATTGTTTTGTTTACCTCTTCGCGCACTGCTTTTATTACGTTTTCGTCTTCGGGGTTGGCAAGAACTTTGTCAATCAACTCAACAATTTTAACCATTAAGTCCTCTTTCGCTCCACGTGTTGTGATAGCAGGAGTTCCTACACGGATACCAGAAGTTTGGAATGGTGAACGGCTATCAAAAGGAACCATGTTTTTATTTACTGTAATATCTGCCGATACAAGAACCTTCTCTGCCACTTTTCCTGTAAGTTCGGGGAATTTTGTACGAAGGTCAATCAACATACAGTGGTTGTCTGTTCCGCCAGAGATAATTTTATATCCTTTCTCAATAAATGCGTTAGCCATACAAGCTGCATTTTTCTTAACTTGTGTTTGGTACTCTTTATATGAAGGAGTAAGAGCTTCGCCAAAAGCAACAGCTTTAGCGGCAATTACATGCTCCAACGGACCACCTTGAACACCGGGGAATACAGCAGAGTCTAACAAAGATGACATTTTGCGAATTTCACCTTTAGGAGTTTTCTTACCCCATGGGTTTTCAAAATCTTGTCCCATCATGATAACACCACCACGAGGTCCGCGAAGTGTTTTGTGGGTTGTAGATGTTACGATGTGAGCATATTTTAGAGGGTTGTCCAATAACCCGGCTGCAATCAGACCAGCAGGGTGAGCCATATCAATCATAAAGATAGCTCCAATTTTATCGGCAATTGCACGCATACGAGCATAATCCCATTCGCGAGAGTAAGCCGATGCTCCACCGATTAATAGTTTTGGACGTTCGCGTAGAGCAACCTCCTCCATCATATCATAATCAACATATCCGGTATCCTCTTTAACTCCATACTCCAATGCTTGGAATACAAGTCCTGAGAAGTTTACAGGAGAACCATGTGAAAGGTGTCCTCCGTGAGAAAGATTAAGACCTAAGAATTTATCGCCGGGATTCATAACCGACATAAACACTGCCATATTGGCTTGAGCACCTGAGTGTGGTTGAACGTTTGCCCACTCTGCACCATAAATCTCTTTAATGCGGTCTATAGCAAGTTGCTCTGCCTCGTCAACAACTTCGCAACCTCCGTAATATCTCTTTCCGGGATATCCTTCAGCATATTTGTTTGTAAGGCATGAACCCATAGCCTCCATAACTTGTTCGCTAACGAAGTTCTCAGAAGCAATAAGCTCTATTCCCTTCATTTGACGTTCTCTCTCTCTTGTGATAATGTCAAAGATTTTGTTATCTCTTTCCATAAATATGATATGTATTAAAAAATATTCTTTTTTGGTAAATAGATTTTACTTACATAAATCTATAAAATATGCTCTTTTCAGAAATGAGTTGCAAAGTTACTCAATATGTTACTACTTACAAAATTACTCCCAAAGAAAAACTCAATAAATTTATGCTTCTTTTTGCATATAAACTTCCTTTTGATGTTAAGACGTCATTTTCATATAGCATATATGTTCCGGGTTTGTTATGAACGGTTATCCCAAACTCATATCTGAAATCAACAAAAAGATTTGAAATTTTAGCTCCCATTCCAATTATGCAGCATGCCGAAACAGGGTGTATATCCTCATCTATTATAAGAGTAGTTGAATCGCTATTCTCAATATTCTCACGGTTTAAATATGTGTATCTCATTTTAGGTCCTGCAAAAAGCGAGAATTCATATTTCTCTCTATTTATAAAATTGTAACCATATAATAGAGGAACGTCAAGAGTAATTGCGAGATTATCAGATTTTATAAAATTATCTGTTGTTGCACCAAAATTCTTTACATTGAAAGAGGTTTCGTCTCTCATAAATGAGTTTCCTGCTTCAATTTGAATATAATTGCGTTTAAAATTTAGTCGTCCGAAGATAGAGAGACTGCCTGCAATTTTTGTATCATCAGAGGGTTTGTCAACTTCAACCCAGTCAACAAACATTTTGCGTTCGTTTACGAACGGGGCGTTTACAGAGAAAGAGACGCCATAATTAAACGAACATCTTTTCTCTCTTTCTTGTGCAAATGCTGTTATAATAGCAGTAGTTAAGAAAAATAGCAGAATTGAAACTCTTTTCATTTCTTCTTCTTTTTTTTCATTACAGACCACCCGAACTTGCCTATCTCTTTGCCAAGCCCGTAATAATTACCATGAGAGTATGCGAGGAGTTGTGCACGTTCCAATTCAAACTTACCATTTTCGGGGTTAAGATATTTTTCATCAGCAAGAACTTGCACAACTTTTGCAATAAACATATCGTGTGACCCTAACTTTACTATCTGTTCCACTTTACACTCAATACACAAAGGAGCCTCTTTTATATATGGAGCATCAATAACATCAGAGGGTATGGGCGTTAAATTTGTTAAATCCCATTTATTGCAATCTTTGCCACTTTTAACTCCGCATAAATCAACGGCCTTAGCCATATCCTCAGTTGTAAGGTTTATGACAAAGGCCATATTTTTTTCAATTATAGAGTATGAGTGTCGCTCAGGGCGAACCGATATATAGCACATTGCAGGATTTGTACATATTGTACCAACCCAAGCTACCGTCAGCATATTATACTCCTCTTCGCAGGCTCCGCAACTAACTAATACGGCAGGCAGAGGATATATCATTGTCCCGGGTTTCCATGCAACGTGCATCACTATTTAAATTAGTAATTAGAAATTTTTGATACTTTGCTAATAGCTAACTGCCATGTATCAGGAGTTCGTTGACACATTTGTATCAGGAGTTCGTTGACACATTTGGCAAGAAAATAAATAAATATTTAGATCTTTGATATATTGTATGCCATAATAAAATTATATCATTATGGCAAATGAAGAA
>JAGBHI010000091.1 GCA_017935575.1 Bacteroidales bacterium
ACACATGTCATCAAATGCCTTAGTGTGACATCGGCCATATTGCGGTAAATGTTCCGCGGTAGAAATACGGTAGAAAAATATGGTGAAAAACGGGTGTTTACCCGACTTATCTGGAATATGGGTAACAAAAAAGCCGCTGAAATTCAGCGACTTCCTTATAGTTGACTCTAATTAGTTACAGTTGTTTACAACAAATCATTTGCCGATGCAAAATTTTGAGAAGATGGTTTGCAATAAATCGGTGGTGCTGATTTGTCCGGTTATTTCGCCTATGTAATGCATTGCTTCGCGTATGTCTTGCGCTAACAGGTCGCCGGGGATATTCATTTCTAAGCCTTCAATGGTGCGTTGCATTGCTGAGCCGGCTTTGGTGAGGGCTTCGTAATGGCGTGCATTGGTTACTATGGTGTCGCTTAGTGAGTATTGGGCTGTTGTATAGGCGGTTAGTTGTTGTTGCAACTCCTCTATTCCTTCGTTGTTTTTTGCTGATATTGCTAATATGGGTAACTCCTCTCCTACCTCTTTTTGTGCTTGTTCAATGCGCTGTTGTTGTTCTTGTGGGGTTAGTTTGTCGCTCTTGTTTAGTAATAGTATAAGCTTTTTGCCTTGTGAGCGTTGTTTTATCTCTTGGGCATTTTGTGGTAGTGTGCCTGTTATGTCTGTTAGCCACAATACTATTTCTGATTGCTCTATTTTTTGATAACTGCGCTCTATTCCTATCTGCTCTATGGTGTCGGTTGTGGTGCGGAGCCCTGCAGTGTCAATCAAGCGATAAAGGGTACCTTGTATTACGATGGTCTCTTCAATGGTATCGCGTGTGGTGCCGTGTATGGGCGACACAATGGCTCTCTCCTCACCTGTTAGTTGGTTAAGGAGTGTTGATTTGCCTGCATTGGTTTCGCCTATTATGGCTACGGGTACTCCGTTTTTTATGGCATTGCCTGTTGCAAAGCTGTTGCTTAGTCGTTCTATTTCAGTGTTTATTGTTTGTGCTAGATTGTTGAGTTGTGTGCGGTCGGCAAATTCTACCTCTTCTTCTGAGAAGTCTAACTCCAACTCTATTAGCGATGCAAAGTTTATCATTTGCGTGCGTAACTCCTCGAGCTTTGTGCTGAATGTGCCTCGCATCTGATTCATTGCCACACGGTGTGCTGCTGCTGTGGTTGAGGCTATTACATCGGCTACGCCTTCGGCTTCGGCAAGGTCCATTTTGCCGTTTATGAATGCTCGGCGTGTGTATTCGCCGGGCATTGCCATACGACACCCCTCTTTTATTAGCAGGTTCAGTAGGGTTTGTTGTATGTATTGCGAGCCATGACACGATATTTCTATTGTATCGTCGCCTGTAAACGAGTGTGGTGCTTTGAATAGTGTTAGTACTACATCGTCAACTATATCGCCGTTTGGGGCATATATTGTCCCGTATTTTGCGGTGTGCGTGGGTTGTTGCTGTAGCGATGTTCCTTTTTTGTTTTTGAATATTTTATCGGTTATGGCTATTGCTTGTGGCCCACTTATGCGTATTACGGCTATGCCTCCTACTCCGGGGGCTGTTGATATGGCACATATTGTATCGGTTGTATCGGCTCTCATGGTTCTAATTCCAAAGGGTGTAATTGCTTGTTTGTTCTATTTTTTCTTCTATTTCATCGGGTAGTTGCGATAGAAAATCCATTCCTGTCAGTTTCTCCACGCTGTCTATTGTTGCTACGTAATTATCGAGTTTTTTTGTGGTTTTACTGTTTGGAAAGATGAATGCTATGGCGCGTTCTTCCGGTGTATAGGGAGCGCATATTACTTTAAAGAACGCATCGGGTATTGCCACTTTTGTTTGTGGTATATATTTGATTTTTTCTTGCGTAAACAGGGGACCGCATATTATTACTATTGCACTGTCGCGTATTGCCCATTGGCGTGTTTCTTCTTCAAGGTCTTTCCATGCTCCTCGGTTAAGTCCCGGCGCCTGGGGGCAGATGTTCGTGAAATAGAACGATTGTTCCATTACGGTTTGGTTCCATTTCATATCGGCTGCGGGTGCCATATGTCCTTTGTCGTATCCGCTACCCTTGTAATCGGAGTTTTGTGCGCTTCGTCCTTTTACTTGTGGGTCAGGGGCAAATTTATTGGTGCGTTTTACTTTGTCGCTTGCTGCTTCTGATCGTGTCAGCTCGTATGCTACCCAATTTGGCATTCCTATTGTTGTGTTATATAAGCTTGTGTAGCCCATATTTTTTATCTGTTGTTGGGTTGTGGTGGTTTGCCATTTGGGTATCTCTAAGTTGGTATATTTTACTCTTTCTCTTTTTTGTGGTGCAGGGGTTTCTTTAGCTCCTACTACTTCAACTTTTGCCTCCTTGGGTTGTGGGGTTACAAGTTGCTCGGTTTTATGTGCTACTTGTTCTACTGTATGTTTTACTTGTGGACGGCAGGTGTAGTATAAGACCACGGCTATTAGGGCTACTATAAAGAGTATTACCAACAGACGCCACGTCCAATCGGTTGGCTCTGTTGTTTTTTTACGTTTCTTGGGTTGTGGGCGCTTTTTAGGCTTTGAACCGGTTTTCTTTGTTGTACTCTTTCTTGCCATTTTTATATAGAGGTTCTTTGTTATTTATAGGGCTTATCTTATATTGTTTTATTTTGATACGCAAATTTACAGATTTTTTCGTTACTTTTGCAATTGGTTATCAAACATTGTGGTTTGATATGTTATATTGTTTTTAATTTTAGCAATTATATTTTTACTATGAATGTTATTGACAGATTTTTAGGCTATGTTAAGATTGACACTCAATCTGATGAGTTAACTAATTTAACTCCGAGTACTCCGGGACAAATGGCTTTTGCTAAAGAGCTTGTTGTGGAGTTAAAGGGCATTGGTCTTGTTGATGTTGAGCTTGATGAGAATGGCTATGTTATGGCTACTCTGCCTGCCAACACCGATAAGGAGGTTCCTACTTTGGGTTTTATTGCTCATATGGATACATCGCCCGATATGTCGGGTCATAATGTTCAACCTCGTATTGTTGAGAAGTATGACGGTGAGGATATTGTTTTGAATGCTGAGGAGAATATTATTCTTAAAACTGAGGATTTCCCTGAGATTAAGGGTTATGTTGGCGACGATATTATTGTTACTAATGGTAAAACTCTTTTGGGTGCCGACGATAAAGCCGGTGTTGCAGAGATTATTACTGCTATGGAGTATTTAATTGCCAACCCCAACATTAAGCATGGTAAAATTAGAATTGCTTTTACTCCCGACGAGGAGATTGGCCAGGGTGCCGACCACTTTGATGTTGAGAAGTTTGGTGCCGATTTTGCTTACACCATGGACGGTAGCGATCAAGGTATTATTGAGTTTGAGAACTTTAATGCTGCCATGGCTAAGGTTACTTTCAAAGGTCGTAATGTTCACCCCGGTTATGCTAAGCATAAAATGGTAAACTCTTTGCGTGTTGCCAACCAATATGCTATTATGTTGCCACGTTGGGAGACTCCTGAGCACACTGAGGGTTACGAGGGATTTTATCACTTGGTTGGTTGCGAGGGTTCTGTTGAGAGCACTACGCTTACTTATATTATTCGCGACCACGATCGCGACCGTTTTGAGCGTCGTAAAAAGGAGTTTGCTCACTTGGTTAATAAAATCAATAAAGAGTTCCCCAATTGTGCTACTCTTGAGATTAAAGACCAATACTACAATATGCGCGAGATGATTGAGCCTGTTATGCACATTATTGACCTTGCCAAGGAGGCTATCTCAAATTGTGGTATGGAGCCTAAGGTTGAGCCTATCAGAGGTGGTACTGATGGTGCAAGACTTTCGTTTATGGGTCTTCCCTGTCCTAACCTGTCGGCTGGTGGTATGAACTTCCACGGACGTTTTGAGTACGTTTCGGTTCAGGCTATGCAAAAGGCTGTTAAGGTTATTGTTGAGATTGCCCGATTAACTGCTGAAAAATAGTTGATGAAGACCCTAATAGTCATATTAGGACCTACTGCCGTTGGCAAAACCGATTTGAGTATTAAAACTGCTCTCAGATATGGGTCGCCAATTATTTCGTGCGACAGCCGTCAAATGTACCGCGGTATGAAAATTGGTACGGCTGCCCCTTCTGATGAGCTTCTTAATAGTGTTAAGCACTACTTTATTGGCAACTTGGAGTTGTCTGATTATTATAGTGCAGCAATGTTTGAGGAGGAGTTTATGGCTCTCTCCTCTTCTCTTTTTAAGGAGCATGATACTTTGGTTATGTGCGGAGGGTCAATGATGTACATTGATGCTGTTTGTAATGGCATTGATGAAATTCCCACTATTAGCGATGATATCAGAGCTGAGGCTGTCAATGATTTGGAGTGTAAAGGTTTGGATTTTCTCTGTCAAGAGCTTAAAGAGCGCGACCCTGCTCTTTACAACACCATTGACCTTAAAAACCACAAAAGGGTTGTTCATGCCATTGAGGTTTGCCGTCAAACAGGTCGTCCGTTCTCTGAGTTGAGAACCAATTCAAAGAAGGAGCGTCCGTTCAATATTATAAAAATAGGGCTTAATATTCCAAGAGAGCTTCTGTTTGAGTGTATTGCCAAAAGAACTGATGCTATGATTGCCGAAGGTTTGATTGAGGAGAGTCGTGGTTTATTGCCTTACCGAAATTTAAACTCATTGAATACTGTTGGTTATAAAGAGATTTTTGCATATTTTGATGGCATTTTCACCTTAGAAGAGGCTACTGAAAAGATTAAACGCAATACTCGTGTTTATGCGAAGAAACAGCTTACTTGGTTTAAGCGCGACAAAGATATTTCCTGGTTTGACCCCTCTGATACCGACGCTGTTTTCAAGCATATTGACTCCTTACTAAAATCCGACGCTATCTCCACTTGTTTATAATATAAATACCTGTTGCAGCCAATATGGTTGCTATAACATATGTTATATAAAATGGTTCGCTAAGACACAAGCAAGAGGTAATAACTCCAACTACGGGAATAAGCGAATTAAAAATTGCAATTCTTCCAACCGGATTGCAACTCAACAGCTTATTATACAGGGTAAATCCGAGCGAAGAGATAATAATCAACAGCAACAAAACAACCAACCCCATAGGTGTTATACAGGGCAAAGAGGCTCCCATAAAAAGGGCAGGGACAATAAGCAATAAGCCTCCTAATGCAAGGCTATAACCGGTACCAACAAATATATCCACTCTCCTACCCAATCCACGTGTCATCAATCCGGCTATCGCCGAACACAACGCATTAAGTATTATCATACCATCGCCAAGCATAGTAAACTCTCCGCTATCGTTTCCTCCTATATTAAGAACTACAATACCGGCAAAGCCAACAACACAACCAATAACTTTAGGTAAGGTAAGTTTATCGCTCTTAAAAAAGATACATGCAAGCAAAACAAGCATAAAAACTCCCAAGGAGTTTAATATTGAAGCTCTTGAGCCTTCGCTATATGATAATCCTATATAAAAGAATGCATAATGAATTGTAGTATTCATTAACGAAAACAATAGGATATATAGCCAATCTTTTGAGCGAGAAACCCTGAAATCTCTTTTAGCTCCAAAAGCTATTGCAAGTACTATAAAACCCGACAAAGCAAATCTAATGCCTGCAAAAAGCATTTTACTGCCTGTCATTGACTGAGTTATACCCCACTCCTCAAAACCGAGTTTAATAAGCGGATATGCCCAACCCCAGGCAATGGCTGCTGTTAATGCAAACAACACCACCCATGCAGGTTTTTGAAATATACTGATGTTTGAATTTTTCATAATAGTTAAAATTGAACTGCAAAATTAATAATAAAGCGCAAACTGATTAAACCAAAACATGATATAATCAATTATTATTCTATAGAATAAATTTTTTTAGTAAGTTTAGTAAGTTTTATTATCTTCGCTACATAAAAGAGATAAAAAGAACAGGATTATGAGTTATATATGGATTATATTAGCCGTTTCGTTTGCTGTTTCTGCCATAGGGTGGATATATTTTATATATTTTTTCAGTATAGGATATGGACTTGCTATATCAGCATTAGCTATTGCAACCACCATTATATTTAAAGATAGCCTGACAATACCTTCACTCCTACTATGTGGGATTTTGTTCATATATGGTATAAGATTAGCAGGATATTTGCTAATAAGAGAGAAAAAATCTGAGTCTTACAAAAAGATATTATACCAACCGGCAAACACCACAAAGAAACCTCTCTTTGTCATGTTTATGATATGGATTTCGTGTGCATTGCTATATGTAGGACAAGTAAGCCCCGTAACGTTCTATCTTTATAATGCCGAGAGCGGAATTGCAGTAAACGAAGTATTGGCATGGATAGGTTTTGCAACTGCAACATTAGGCGTATTAATTGAATCGGTTGCTGATGCACAAAAGAACAGAGCAAAGAGATTAAATGCCAACCGTTTTGTTGATACAGGTCTATATAAAATTGTACGCTGTCCTAACTATTTTGGCGAAATTTTAGTATGGACAGGCTGTTTTATATTCTGTTTTGGCGCTTCGTGTAGTGCGTGGCAATGGATTATTGCCATATTAGGATATGCCGGTATTGTATATGTAATGTTTAGTGGCGCTCGCCGCATTGAAATACGTCAAAACGAAACATACGGTAATAATCCCGAATTTAAGGCATACATTAAACGTACACCCTTACTAATTCCTTTAATTCCAATTTATAGTGTGGCAAAACATAGTTGGCTCAAAGCCTAATAATGACAAGGGAAATAAAACTAATACTCTACAAATTAAAGATATGCCTAATTAATGCAAATGGTGCGTAAATAATCATACGAGGACCTGTCCAACGCATTACTTCACGAATTTTATTTCGCATATCAGGTTTGTAGCAGTGAATAGGACATTTCTCACAAACTGTTTTACTATCACCAAATTTGCATCTATCCAACTGTCTGTGAGCATAATCAACCAAAGCTACATACTCTTTGGGCATCTCTTTAAACCCCAACTTATGACGGCAATACAAAGCAATCATCTTAGCCACCACAATCTTTTCTCGTTCAATCCTATTCAAGCCCATTTTTAAGTTCCAATTTAAGCATGTAAAATAACATATTTACAACAATACAATAAAGGCAAAGTTATATTATTCGCAAACCTTTTGCCATTTTGCAAGCATGCGACGAATTCTTTGCACGGAGTTTCTCTAAAATATTTTGACGATGACGATTTACAGTATAAATACTGATGTTAAGTTTAGAGGCAATCTCTTTACTTAACATACCGTCATCAATCATCAAAAGAATCTCCTTCTCTCGCTCCGAAAGAATTTGTTCAACTCCTATCTGTGTTAACAAAGTAACTTTTCCACTTAACGAATCAATAACAGCAGAAGGGCGTTCTTCACAAGTAGGCGTATAAAGACATAAAGCATACCTAACAGCTCCACCCTCGTGAAAATAAAATATACGATGGAGAACCTTCACCTTTTCCCCCTTAGCATCATACATAGAAACAACATTAACCATGTAATACCCATCACGCTTTCCATTGCGCTTAACAAAATCAAAGAACTGTAACTCATCAAGTTGTTTTTGAGCCAAATCGCTTGCAGGAATTCTATTCAAAATATCATTCTCCCAAATAGAATCTATCATAAAAAACGAACCACTCTTAGCCAATTCTAAAATTTCACTGAAACCTCCATGAAAAACATAACTGCAATGCAACTTCAAATCACTTAAAACGGCAATGGCATTCTCTGTAATAGCATAACTTGCAGCAATCTCGCAATATGAATTAACATTAAGTTCCTCACAATATGTAAAATTCTGATAAAGTAACTTTTTATTCAGTGCGTTATTCATAATGGTTATTTTTAACTATTGTATTGTGTAAATCAAGTTTATACTTTTGCAAAGGTATAAATTTTAATGGTTATTTTATATGAAGCACTATTTGTTAGCATTAATTTTAGGCGTAATAACGACAGCTACAACAGCTCAGACACTTGAACGCATGCAATGGTTTAACGAACCTGAAAATTGGGAGATAAAAGAGAAATCCGTAACAATGGACGTAACACCTCAGAGCGACTATTGGCGTATATCGCACTATGGATTTACTGTTGATGATGCTCCATATCTTTACACACTTAGAGGGGGAGAATTTGAAGTAAAAGTTAAAATTTCAGGAGAGTACAAAGAGCGTTTTGACCAAGCCGGACTAATGTTACGTATTGATAAAGAGAACTATATAAAAACAGGTATAGAGTTTGTTGATGGTAAATACAACCTTAGTACAGTGGTAACACACCATACAAGCGACTGGAGTGTTATAACATTAGATGAACCTGTTGAATATATATGGATTAAAGCGGTTAGAAGAGTTGACGCAGTAGAGATATTCTACTCATTTGACGGCGAAACCTACACAATGATGCGCAACTGTTGGCTACAAGAGAACACTCCGGTTAT
Source organism: Bacteroidales bacterium (assembly GCA_017935575.1). GTDB lineage: Bacteria > Bacteroidota > Bacteroidia > Bacteroidales > G3-4614 > Caccoplasma_A. The sequence continues at coordinate 8,478 of JAGBHI010000091.1, forward strand.
GGTTGGCATGATGGCTGCAAGCCCTGATGGCAAAGGATTTAAAGCTACATTCTCTGAATTTAAGATAAAACACCTTCCTGACCAACGCCGCCTTGAATGGCTTAAGAATAACTAATATAAATATTATTATGTAATAATAAAGAAAAGAGTGGTCTTTGATCACTCTTTTATTATAATTATTCCCTAAATTGACAATCATAGAGTAGGGAGAACCAAATCTTATATAATAATTACTTCTCAAATACTTCAAATGTATTATCGGTATAAAATACCATTATTTTCTCAATACGTTTTTCTGAAATATTCTCTTTTTTTGATTCTAAAAGAATATTTTTTAGCTCATTTTCTGAGATAAACATTTTATTATCAATAGTTTCAGTACTATTTACCCCATTATTTAAGCCTGTTTCCTTGCGATTTTCAGGAACATCTTCGGTATCTGTATTAGAATATGGCAAAGAATTGAACAAATCTGCTTTATTATCAAATTTTGAATTTATTCCTGATTCTCCTTCGCCAAACATAAGCCAATTGATTGATATATAAGGATATGCGTTGTGTATTTTTGTAATTATATCTTTACTTACATCGTTTCTACCGCTTAAACAGTGAGAGAGAGTAGATCTCTTAATTCCCACATAATCAGCAAATTCACCATCACTTAAATGTTCTGCCGAAATTATCTCTTTAATTCTGTTATTCATATCAAAATAGAATAATGTTTTTACAAATATTTATTTGTTACAAATGTAATAATAATTTTACAATATACATATATAAGTCAATAATATTTACATATATATTTGTGTATAATTTTTACATTTGTAGCATATATAATAAATCAAAACAACACAAATACACCCAAATCAATTAAAGTAATAATCAATATATTATATACTATTTTATTGATTATATGCATATTACGCAAATTATATTACATATATTTTACATATAAACAATACTATTAATAATAATACTTATCTTATAGTTTATATAAATAGCATTATATTGCTGGTTTTCTGTTATTTATATACTACAAACAGCATGAACTAAACAGCAAAATAACCATATTTACATATATATTTGAAATAATAAATAGATACCTTCTTAAGAATTATATATGTAATATTATTTTACAATAAAGTTACATTTACAGATGTAAATTACACTATTTTATACAAATGTAAATTTATAATTGTAATTTTATATAGAGTACTTATGTGAAAGAAAATTTCAGTTTTAATTCTGATTGTAAGTGGATACTTTTGACAAGATATTCCGAAAAGCAGATGAAGTAAGAAAAATGACAACAATCTATTTTCATAACAATAATCATTAACTATTTACTCTAATAGTTAATTCTCCCCTATTTTTATATTATATCTCTATTAAAAAGCATATCTATTTACCCCAAAAGCGAGATTTTAAGAGATATTTTTATTTTATACGGACGGAGGATAATGCATAAAAACAAACAAGCAACTAATTATCAAATGATTAGTTGCTTATTTCGGATATTTTGAGCTTATTTCCTTACGATATTTATTAGTTCCCCTATATATTTAAGGATATTTTATCTCTATTTTAATGCTAATTTCATTAATGCATAATTTTATAAACAAGTTCTCGAAGCAATGCTGCATCTGTGATAGATGTAGGAACTCCTACCCCTTTTGATTTAGCATCGTATTCTCTTAGCATTGCAATTATATCAACACATTTAAATACATTATAATTTGTCATGGCCTTTTTATAATCCTTAAGCTGATATTGATTTCTTAAATTCAAATCTTTTATCAGACCCATATCACTCTTGTCTTTTGCATAGTATGCAAGTAACAAATTTGAGAACAAATTAAACAAAATACTTATGGTAGGAATTATTGAATTGTTTTTAGGATTACTTTCAAAATAATTTATTATCCTGTTAGCTTTATATGAATCTTTGTTTATTATAGCAGCCTGTAGTTCAAAATTATTATAATCCTTACTTATTCCAATATGCTCTTCAACAAGTAATGCCGATATTTCTTTCTCACCCTGAGATACTATAAAGAGTTTGTTTAATTCTCCTGTAATTCTATTAAGATCGTTACCTATAAAATCAGACAACATTGATACTGCTTTAGGCTCTATCTCAAAAGAGTGTTCACTTGCATAATTAGTTATAAATACAGGTAATTGATTATCATATAATTTCTTCGATTCATATACCTCTCCAACCTTTTCAATAGCGGATATCAGTTTTTTATTTTTAAGAAGACCTCCTTTATAACATATTACAAACACGGTTGTAGGCTGAACCTCTTCGGCATAATATATAAGCTCTTTAATCCCATCTAACATTTGAGCCTCTTTTACTACAATGAGTTGACGCTGAGCCATCATCGGATATCGTTTCGCTGCATTTATAAGAGACGAAACTTCAACATCAATTCCATACAGTATTGTCTGATTAAAATCTCTTTCAGAATCATCAAGAGCATTAGCAACAATGGCATCTGTAATAACATCTATATAATATGGCTCATCGCCCATTAATAGATATATTGGCTTAAATATTCCTTTAGTTACAGACGAAAGTATCTGACTATATTTATCTTGTACCGCTGCCATTTTATACAAAAGAAGATTGTGATTTTGCTTATTTTTATTTAAGGTCATTCCGTAAATTAAACCAACTCTATTTTTGTTTTATTTAGTTGTCTATTTTTTTGTAATTTATAGAACTTGCCTTAATTTTGATGTAAAATTAATCAATATATTTGTGTATCGCAAACAATAAAGATAGATATATAATGGAGTTAAATTTACCCTCATTTAATTTTACCATCAAAGAGGAAAATGGGAAATTATATATACTTGACAATATAAGAAAACGTTTTGTAAAACTTACCCCCGAAGAGGAGGTAAGGCAACGTTTTGTTGCCATGTTAATATCTGCAAAAGGATATCCTGCCGGCAGAATAGGAAATGAAATATCCTTGTCGCTTAATGGGACAAAACGAAGATGCGATACACTAATATTTGATAATTTAGGAAATCCTTGCGCTATAATTGAATATAAGGCTCCGGATATTATAATTACCCAAGAGGTATTTAATCAAATAACACGTTACAACTATGTATTTAAGGTAAAATATATAATTGTAAGTAATGGTTTACAACATTTTTGTTGTAAAATAGATTACCTCAACAATAGTTATACATTCCTTAAAGATATTCCTGAGTATAGCACCATTATTAACAATTAGAATAACACTCAAAAGTACTAAACTATTAACACAACAATGGCTGCACTTTAAAAAGCACAGCCATTATTTGATATTAAATCATAAATATATACTACTCTACTCCTGCCAATTCAGGGTCAATCATAATTCTTCCACAATACTCACAAACAATTATTTTCTTGCGAAGTTTAATATCCATTTGTCTTTGTGGTGGAATTTTATTAAAGCAACCGCCACATGCGTCGCGTTGGATATATACAATACCAAGACCGTTACGAGCATTTTTACGAATTCTCTTGAATGATGCCAATAATCTTGGTTCTATCTCTTGCTCTAATACTTTAACTTGTTCTCTAACTTTCTCCTCTTCTTGACGAGTTTCAGCTATAATTTCATCTAACTCATTACGTTTCTCTTGGAAATCTGCTTTACGGTCAGCAAGAAGTTGTTGCAACTCTTCAATTTCTGATTTTCTGTCGTTAATCAACTTTGTTAAATCGCGAACTTTTTTCTCTAAAACCTCTATCTCCAAACCTTGATATTCTATCTCATGAGTAAGGTGATCAAACTCTTTGTTGTTACGAACATTATTTTGTTGCTCTTTGTACTTTTCAATAAGGGCTTGAGCCTCTTGAATTCCAACTTTGTGCGATGCAACTGAAGTGTTAAACTCCTTAATATCATTTTTGTAGTTTTCCAAACGAGTTTCAAGACCTATAATACTATCTTCTAAGTCTTTCACCTCTAATGGTAACTCACCTCTTAGAGTTTTGATTCTATCAATCTCTGAAAGTAAAGTTTGCAAATCGTATAGAGCTTTTAAACGCTCTTCTACTGTGTACTCTTTCTCCTTAGCCATATATCAATTATAAATAATTTATCGGGTTTGTTTCCACATTTGTATATTGAACTGCAAAATTAGGAAATTTTTTTGTAATAATATCACAAAAAATGTCTTTTGTGTACTGTTCGGTCTCATAATGTCCTGCTTCTACCATAAGAATCTGTCCATCTGCCATAAAATAGTTATGATAACCAACCTCTCCTGTTATAAAAGCATCGGCTTTTACCCTTAATGCTTCATCAAAAAGGAATGCACCGGAACCTCCACAAAGAGCCACTCTTTTAATTTTTTTACCTGTTAATGACGAATATTTTAATGCCCCTACATGAAAAACATTCTTTACCATAGTAAGAAAATCTTCTTCATTCATAGGAGCTATCAACTCTCCCACTACTCCACTTCCTGCATAATTGTTGCTATTTGCAAGAGGTATTATATCGTATGCAGGTTCTTCGTAGGGGTGCGATTGCAACATTGATTTCAATACCTTATTTTTATTATAATCAGGTAATATAACTTCAATACGCACCTCTTTTTCCTTATGAATTGAGCCTATCTCACCACAATAAGGATTAGCCCCCTCTTTTGCTCGGAATGTTCCGTAGCCCTCCATATTATAACTACACATATCGTAGCTTCCTATCTCTCCTGCTCCGGAGTTTAATACAGAGTTACGAACCTCATCTGCCGATTCTGTGGGAACAAAAACTGTTAGTTTAAGCATACGCCCGGAGATAGGCGATAATACCTTAACATCAGACAATCCAAGTTTTTCTGCAATTTTAAAGTTTACCCCACCAAATGCATTATCAAGATTTGTATGAGCTGAATAGATAGCAATATCATTCTTTATAGCCTTTATTATAGCACGCTCAATATAATTTTTGCCTGTAATGCTCTTGATACTCTTAAATATCAATGGGTGGTGAGATATTACAAGATTTAAACCATTTTCTATTGCCTCATCAATAATATCTTCTGTTACATCAATACACAATAAAGCCCCTGTAGCCTCATTGTTTTTATTACCCACCTGCAAGCCGGCATTGTCATAACTCTCTTGCAATGGTAATGGTGCAACCTCTTCAATTACAGATATTATCTCTGATATTTTCATTATATGGTTTTTATGCCTGTAAATCAAGTTTAATTTGTAGCTCTTTTAACTGAGCATCATCAATAATAGAGGGAGCACCACTCATCGTATCGCGTCCTGAATTATTTTTGGGGAATGCTATACAATCTCTGATTGAATCAAGACCTGCAAGAAGAGAGACAAAACGGTCAAGACCAAAAGCCAAACCTCCATGAGGAGGAGCTCCATACTTAAAGGCGTCCATTAAGAAGCCAAATTGATAGTGTGCTTGTTCTTGTGTAAAGCCCAATATCTCAAACATTTTATCTTGTAGAGCACTATCGTGAATACGTATTGAACCACCACCTAACTCAACTCCATTAAATACCATATCATAAGCATTTGCTCTAACGGCACCGGGGTTACTATCCAATAGTGCAATATCCTCCGGTTTGGGCGAAGTAAATGGGTGATGCATTGCATAATAGCGTTGTGTTTCATCGTCCCACTCCAATAACGGGAAGTCAATTATCCACAATGGAGCAAATACATTTTTATCGCGCAACCCAAGGCGATTACCCATTTCAAGGCGTAACTCACAAAGAGCCTTACGAGTTTTTGATGTCTCGCCTGCCAATATTAACAATAAATCTCCAGGTTGTGCATCAAAACGTTCTGCCCAAAGTTTAAGGTCTTCTTGCGAATAGAACTTATCAACTGATGATTTATAAGTTCCTCCCTCTTCGCACTTAACATAAACCAAACCTTTTGCACCCACTTGTGGACGTTTTACGAACTCAGTCAATTCATCAATTTGCTTACGAGTATAAGCAGCACAACCTTTGGCGCAAATACCTCCTACGTATGGAACAGAATCAAATACAACAAAGTTCTTGCCCTCAGTCAAATCTTTAAGCTCAACAAACTTCATTTCAAAACGGATATCAGGTTTATCGCTTCCGTAATATTTCATAGCATCATGCCAAGTCATACGAGGGAAGTTTCCTTCAAACTCAATACCCTTAATTGCCTTAAATACATGTTTTGTCATATTCTCAAATATGTTAAGCACATCTTCTTGCTCAACAAAAGACATTTCGCAGTCAATTTGAGTAAACTCAGGCTGGCGGTCAGCACGTAAATCCTCATCGCGGAAACATTTTGCAATTTGGAAGTAACGGTCAAATCCCGAAACCATAAGCAATTGCTTAAATGTTTGTGGTGATTGAGGAAGAGCATAAAACTCTCCGGGATTCATTCTTGAAGGGACAACAAAGTCTCTTGCTCCCTCAGGAGTTGATTTTATAAGAATTGGAGTTTCAATCTCCAAAAAGTTTTCAGAATCTAAGAAACGGCGTACCTCAAATGCCAACTTATGACGTAATTCAAGATTTTTACGCACACAATCGCGACGTAAATCCAGGAAACGGTATTGCATACGCAAATCGTCACCACCATCGCTCTCATCTTCAATAGTAAAAGGAGGTGTATCAGATGTACTCAAAATAGTTAGTTCCGATACTATAATTTCAATATCACCGGTAGGTATATTAGCATTTTTACTATAGCGCTCCTTTACAACACCTTTAACCTGTATTACATACTCACGACCAATATGATTTGCTGTTTCACAAAGAGCAGCATCAACCTCTTGATTAAATACCAACTGAGTAATACCGTAACGGTCGCGAAGGTCAATAAATGTCATTCCACCCATTTTTCTGACTCTCTGTACCCAACCCGATAATACAACTTCTCTATCAACATCGGTCATACGCAACTGACCGCAAGTATCTGTTCTAAACATTGTTTTATATTGAATTCAATTATTACACAAATAAATTTAAATTTATCAATTTACAAAGTTATGAAATTTTAGGGGTTTTATCAATAGAGCATAGTAATAAATTCATATAAAAAAAACACGGCATAGCAATTAACTGCTATGCCGTATGGTGGTCGGGGTGACAGGATTCGAACCTGCGACCACCTGGTCCCAAACCAGGTGCGCTACCGGACTGCGCTACGCCCCGTCCTTTGTTTTGCGTTGCAAAGATAATACTTATTTATTAAATAACAAAATTTATAATACAATTAAGAGAAAAAAAACGGAGATTTTTTCAATCTCCGTTAAATATACTCTTATTGATTTATTATTCCTTAACTCCGTTTACAAAAATAGTTACAGGAATATTTACTAAATTTTCATCTCCTAATACAAAAATTTTCAATTTCAAATTGTTTGCATTTATTGAACCTTCAAGAGAAAAAAGGTATGCGTTATTACCATTAATATTAATAGCTACATCTCCAATCCAAGCATCAGGATCAAAGTTAGGTGTATAAGCTATTGTATAAACATCATTACCCTCATTAGTATAAGGAACATCTTGTAGTTCAATATCAAAAGGTGCTTGTAACCCTTGAGGTATATTTGCAAGTTCTCCTAAGTTTATTCCTTTTATACTTAAGTCTATTGTATTAGTATTGATTACTATTTGTACATCTTCAGTTATGGTTCCTAAATTCTCACCAGTACCTGCCGCTACTTCCTCTGGGTCACATGCCCATACATTAAGCGAACTTGCATATTCTGCTGTTTGATTTTCTGGGATAACAGGTGCGTCTGGAGTTTCAGGATCTGTTGGAGTTTCAGGATCTGTTGGAGTCTCAGGATCTGTTGGAGTCTCAGGATCTGTTGGAGTCTCAGGATCTGTTGGAGTCTCAGGATCTGTAGAATCTTCTGAACCTCCTCCTGTACCTCCTTCTGGGACTTGAGGTAATATATTACCATTATCATCATCACCACCACATGAAGTAGTAAAAACTGCAAGCGATAGTGCAGCAACCATACTTAGTGAAAACAAAAATTTCTTCATAATTTAATTTTTTAGTTATTAACTTGTTTCTTATTCTTCATTAAAACAATTTGAGAATCTTCACATTAGAAGACTCTTGCAAAGGTACAAATATTTTCTGGAACGACAATAATTTACTATAGTAAAATAAACAAAAGAGATTATAATATAGCCAAAAGGTCATATTATAATCTCTTAATTTATAAATGTTTAATTGAAATTATTTCTCTTCGCCTGCCTCTTGTAATATAGCCATTGCCATATCAAGTATTTGAGTATCATCTAATACTACTATACCTCCATCTGGACCCGGTTCAATATGCAAACCGCAATTCTCTCCTGTTTTGTAATCGCTTCCCCCAAAATAGTTACGAACTGTCTGAACATCAATATTCAACTCATCTGCTATTCTGTGAGAAGAACCTTCAGGCAAACTGTTTTTAATTTTTCGCAACTCATTAAATGTTATCATCTTTGTCATGGCTACAAATATTTATTAGTTAGTAATTTTATTTGTTAACGTAAAACCAACTATTGTTGATTTATGCAATAAAATTAAATAATAATATTTTCAATTACAAAAAAATAAGAGATTATTTTTAAAAATAATCTCTCTTTAATTATTTAATATTTTATCTATTTGATTTTAAAGTTTATAAGAGGTGCTAATATTAATATTGCAATATATGTTATATATAAAACATACATTGATATTTTTACATTTTTGTCTCCTTTATATGGAATAGGTATATCTTTAAATATTTTTGCGTGTAATTTTTCGTATATAACATAACATATATAACCACTCAATGCTCCTGCTATTGCTCCAAAAAGAATGTCTCCGGGATAGTGAACTCCTAAATACATTCGCGAATAGCACGATAACAATGCCCATACTATAACTGAAAAACTAAAAAATCTATTACGGAATAACATTATTGAAAATAGTGCTATTCCAAAAGCATTGGCTGCATGCCCCGATATAAATCCGTATCGTCCTCCTCGGTAACCATTTACAACATTTACATATTGCGAAAATTCCGGATCTTGCGTTGGACGCCATCTCTCAAACAAAGGCTTACAAATTCCTGATGATATTTGGTCGCATAACACAACTGCAACGGCAACCATAATTACGGCAAGCAATCCTTCTCTCCAACCTCGTTTAAAAAAAAGATAGACAAAAGAGAGGATAAGTGGTATCCATATTATCTTTCCGGTTACCACCCACATCACTTGATCGGCATATAAAGAGTGATACCCGTTAAAAAAAAGCAATAACTCTTTGTCCCATTCTATTAATGTTTGTAGCATTTGTATTTGCTTTTATATTATTTCCATTTTTGATGATGGTATCCAACCACTATTTCCATCATCTATCTTTATCTCACTCCAATCGCCCACTTTATCTGTTACTTTTACTTTTGTTCCTTCGTGAAGAATAAAAAGATCTGTACCACTATCAGCAGGAGAACTTTTTACAGTAATACTTGGAGCCATTATTATTGCATGGTTTCTATTTTCAATTTTATCTCTTTGTTTATATGTTGCAATGTTTGCAAATAGTGACAAAATCAACATTAATACCGCTCCAAAGAAACCAACTTTCCTAATAGTTATATTTTTAGTGAATATATAAGTAAAAATACCTATCAAAAATATCAAAAATGTAATAATGGCAAATAGCGCCCACGCGTTAGATGATGCAATATTTATGACACTTTCAAACCACACAGATATAAAAGATTTATCTAAAGTATCAATTTTATCAGTTATGTTTGCTCGTGCCATTTCTAAATTTGTTCGTATATCTTCATCTCCGGGCAACATAAGCAAAGCTCGCTCATAGTTTAGAATTGCTTTTGGATAATCTTTTAACTTGTAATATGAATTACCTAAATTATAATATAGTTCGGGCGATACTCCTACGCTATCAGCAAGTGTTTGATATATTAATGCCGCTTTTTTATAATCTTCCTTTGTATAGGCATCTGCAGCCTCTTGCAACGACTGAGCCGATGCAAAAGAGATTGTAAACAATGCAATTATAAATATATATATCTTTTTCATAATATGATTATCTGTTTTTTACTACCGACTCCATCTCTCCTATTGCTTCAACAGCCTCTGAATATAGTTTATCCATTGCATCATCTGATTGTGATGGTGCATACTGTGCAAACTCACATGAATCAATAATATTTATAAATTTTGAAATCAAAGTATTATCTGCTCCAAATTTCATCAATTCTTGCGATACATTATCACGCGATAACTCAGATACAGGAATTGTCAATTTATCGCTTATATATCCCCAAAGCGCCTTTAATACTTCAGCATAGAACATCTCTTTATTGCGTACTTTCAAATACTTACCTGCAGATTTTAAACGTTTTGAAGCTACTTTATTTGCCTTTCTGTTTCTTGAAAGATCAATATTGGCATTTGCTTTTGCTTGCTTAATGTTTATTATAATGTATATAATAAAGATAAGTGTTGGGATTATATAATATAACCAATATGTTATTGAACCGAAAATAGGTTTTATCTCTTTACTTAACTCAAAATCACCCGATTTAATAAATCTTATATCTGTTCCTAAAACTTTTAAATCTTCTTTATCGGTAAATTTTGCAATAGTAGCACCCTCTCCTCCTTCGCCTTTTGCAACGGTTATATCATAACTATCTGTTGATATTGTTTTATATGTTCCTGTTGATAAATCGAAATATGAAAATTTTGCTGCAGGTATTGAAAAATCTCCTGCACTACGCGGAATAACTGTATATTCAATGGTACGAGTTCCGCTTACTCCTGATGTTGTTGTTTTTATATCAACATCGGTTTTGGGGTCATATACCTCAAAATCTCCGGGGAATGAAATTTCAGGGTCTTTAATATATTTAAGGTTACCCTTACCACTTATCAATAATTTATATGTTAAAGCCTCATTTGCTTTGGGAGTTTTGTTGCTAAGAGACGATTTAATTGTAAAACTTCCGACAGCATTTGCAAATGAAGCAGGTTTTCCCGATGGTAATGGTTTTACATTTACATTAACCGATTGTGTTGTTATCGATTTTTCAACATCTTCATAACCTTGCATCATTCCAAAGAAGCCTCTCATTGGACGCACTACTTGAACCGTTACAGTAAATTCGCCCTTTGCAATCTCAATTTTTCCTGACCTCTGAGGATATAATAAAGCTCTCTTTATGGCAACTACCTGATAGTTTGTTCCATTATAATGTTCTAACTCCAATTGAGGATTTTGGATTGGAATATCTTGTACTACAAAACCGTCAAACGACGGGAATACAGCATTATCTAAACTACTGATAGCAGCTGCTTTAGTATAAATTTTTATTGTTGCCAAAATAGGCTCTTGCTCATACACTGATGTTTTAGATAAAACTAATCTGGCAAAAGTTTTATCATCACTACTCGCTACTTGTTGAACTTGTGATGACGAACCTTGCGACGAAGATGATACATTTTCATCAGGAGGTAAAACCGTAATTGTCAATTGGTTTGATGTGTATTGCTTACCATCAGATGTTATTGTTGCTGACGGTATAGTGTATTTTCCCTCTTTTGAAGCAACTACTGTATATGTATAACTCTCCTCTTTTGTTGATGTGGTTTTACCATTTATAATGGAGAATTGCGAACTTTGAGAACGCGCAGGACCATACAAGACATTTAATCCTGTAAATTCCGGCACATTTATATTCTCTCCATCACCATTAGTAAGGGTAAATACAATCCTAAATCTCTGTCCTGCAATAACCTGAGCCGGACCTTCAGCTGTAAACTTTGTTTGGGCATACAGGGTTATTGTTGAAAATAATAAGAAAATTACTATTGATATATATCTTTTCATTTCTGACTTATATTTATATCTAAGATTTTACCACTCTTTATCAGTTCTACGGCGTTCTCTCTGTTCCATTAATGCTTTACGCACTTTCTCTTGGGTATCACGCTCGTCCTGTTGCATAGCATCAAGAATTTGTTGAGCATTCTCTTGCGACATATTTGTTTGTTGTTGCTGCTGTTGCTCATCTTTTTTATCCTCCTTGTTTTGAGGATTATTTTGTTGCTGCTGTTGTTGTTGCTGTTGTTGTTCTTCTTTTTTATCTTCTTTCTGTTCTTGTTGTTGTTGCTGTTGTTGTTGCAACATCAATTGAGCCATTCTTAAATTATATCGGGCATCTTCGTCTTTAGGATTTTGTCTCAATGCGTTTTTATACGCATCAATACTTTCCGCCACCTTTTTATCCATTAAATAAGAATTACCAAGATTATACCATGCCTCTGACGCCTTTTTGGGGTCAGTTTCAGATATAGCTGCTTTTTTAAACTCTTCAGCGGCATCGGCATATTTACCTTGTTTATAAAGTGCATCGCCCAAATTATAGTTAGCTGTTACAGATGAAGGGGCAGCCTCAAGTGCTTTGCGATAATCAATCTCGGCTGATACATAATTTTTAGATTCATACTCTTTATTGCCTTTGCGAATAGAGGTACGTTCACTCTTATTTCCAGAGTTAGACGAATTGTCGTTTTCTGAAAAAGCGACGCAGGGTATTGCCAATAAAAGAGTTGTTATTATAAATGTTTTCATTATTTATCAGTAAAAAAGTTTATTCTCTTAGTTAATTTACTCTTTCCGTTAAGTATCCATGAATCAACTAATAGAAGTATAAATGCCAATATTGCTAAAATTTGATATTGCTCTTCATAGTCAGAATATACTTTTGACTCTATATCTGAACCTTTCATTTTTCGTACTTCTGAAACAATTGTTCTTAAAGCACTATTTGAGTTATCTGCCGAAACATACACTCCATTTCCTGCTTTAGCAACCTCTTGTCCGAGTTCCTCATTCAATTTGGTAATAACAACATTACCCTCTCTATCTTTAATGAAATTATTTGAAGAGTTTCCTATTGGAATGGGCGAACCTTTTGTTGAACCAACACCAACTACATCTACTCTGATTCCGCGTTTGGCAGCTTCTGTTGCTGCTCCTACTGCATCATCTTCATGATTTTCGGCATCAGTTATAACAATTATAGCTTTATCGGCACTCTCATCTTGAGTAAATGAGTTTGCCGCCAAATTAATTGCACGACCTATAGAGGTTCCTTGTGTCGGTACCATATTGGTATTTATGGTTGACAAAAACATCTTTGCCGAAACAAAATCAGATGTAATTGGCAACTGTGTATATGCATCTCCTGCAAATACTACAAGTCCTATCTTGTCATTATCCAACTCATCAACAAGTTTTGACAATATCATTTTAGCCCTATCCAAACGTGATGGTGTAATATCTTTTGCCATCATTGAGTTTGAAACGTCAAGTACAATCTCTATTTCAACTCCCTCTTTTTTTACCGTCTCTAATTTTGAGCCCATTTGCGGACGTGCTATTACAAAAATAAGAAGGATTAAAGCAAGTTGTTGTAAAAAGAATTTTAGTCCGGGGCGATATTTTGAAACCTCCGGCATAAGTGGTTCAATAACCGAACTGAGTCCAAACTTATTTAAATTTTTACGGTGTTTGTACTCTCCATATAAAAAGACTCCCCATATTACTACAACAATGAAGAGTAGATATAAATATTGCGGATTTGCAAATCTGAACATAGTTGTCAAGTATTAAGGAATATTTTTTAATATGGTATTTTTCAATAAGATATCAAGACACAAAAGCAACATTGCCAATATTGCCCATGGCATAAATCTCTCTTCGCGTTTGCTATACTCTGTAACAGATAGTTTTGTTTTTTCTAATTTATCTATCTCAGAGAATATATTTTTTAATGCACTCTTATCTGTTGCTCTAAAATATTCGCCATCTGTTTTAGCTGCAATCTCTTTAAGAGTATTTTCATCAATCTCTACAGGATAATTCTGGTATTGAATACCGTATGGTGTTTGCACAGGGTATGGTGCCATTCCCTGAGTACCTACTCCAATGGTATATACTCTAATACCAAATGTCTTGGCAATATCAGCAGCAGTTACAGGTGCAATGTCTCCTGCATTGTTTGTTCCATCAGTAAGCAATATAATTGTCTTTGACTTTGCAGGACCATCTTTAATTCTGTTTATAGCAGTTGCAAGACCATCGCCTATTGCAGTTCGGTCTTCAATCATACCACATTCAACATCTTTTAAAAGATTTAATAACGCCGAGTGGTCTGTTGTCATAGGACACATTGTAAAGCTTTCGCCTGCAAATATTACAAGTCCTATATTATCATAAGTTCTGCCTGAAATAAATTGGGCTGCAACATCTTTTGCCGCATCAACACGATTTGGTTTAAAGTCGCGAGCAAGCATTGAGGTTGAAATATCAAGTGCTACCACAATATCAATACCCTCTGTTGAACGGTTTGACCAACTATTTGTTGATTGAGGGCGTGCTAAAGCTATAATGAGAGCTGTTAATGCACATACTCTTAAGGCAAAACGCACATGACGAAGATAATATTTATAACTTCGCGGCATTTTATCAAAAGGCATTGTTGTTGACACCTCAATTGAGGCATCGCTCTTATGCTGTTTTAATATGTACCACGCTACAAGAGGTATAATCAACAATAGCAACCACAAGTAGGCGGGATTTGCAAATATCATCATAATAATTACTCTTTACTGTTTGGTATCTCCTCTTCTTCTACAACTGGTTGTGGTTTTGTCTCTTCAACAAAATTTATGGCATTACGCATTGATGCCTCATTGTCATCAGGTAAAGGACGCATCTTTGCAAATTTTACAAAATCGGCAACTTCCAAAATATTCTTCATATTTTTTTCAACCAGCTTTGTCTCACTATTTGCTCTTAATGATGAGAGTATTTGGGTTGATGTCATCTCCATTGCATTTATACCAAAACGTAAATCGAGGTATTCACGCAAAATATCAATTAGGCGGGTATAATACAATTTGTCTTGTCCGGCTTGCCACAACTTCTCCTCTTTTAATTTTAAGAGTTGATCCATTGCCTTTTCGTATGGAGGGATTTGCGGAGCCTCTTGCGCCTTCGCCAATACCTCTTTTTTAAAGAATCTTAGATATGCATATACTGCTGCTACTATTAAAAGTAAGATTAAAAGTATAATCCACACATATCCGGGGATAAAATCAAATAATACAAAACGAGGCGACCATACATCTTTTATATCTTTTAAATCAAGATTTGTTTGATCCACTTCAACAGGAACGACCTTTAAACTTAATGGGTCTGTTGCAAATGTATCTTTATCTAAAAGGCACTTTATGGGTGGAATATAATAAAATCCCGAATCAAAAGATGTTATAATTATCTCGCTGTTTATCTGTATCCTATTATTTTTTATATCGGTAGTATCTTCCTTAGTTACAGATAATACCTCTACTCCTTGAGTGAGAGTATCGGAAGGTATAAGCATTAATAATTGTGCATCTTTATCTTGAACAACCTCTAACTTAATAGATGTCTGCTCTCCCATCCATATCGCAGATGAGTCCATTTTTGCTGATATCACAACACTCTGAGCCATAGCTGAAGTAGTAAATATCAACGCAAATGCAAAAAGAACTCTTTTTATATTAAAATGCATATAGTTATCTATCTTTATAAACATTATCTCTTTTCAAAGAGAGTCATCAATGAGCGAACATAATCTTCATCGGTAGCAATTGATGTAATATCCACTCCACTTTTGCGAGCGGCATCTTGCATGGCATTTTGTCGTGCATTCCACCAATTATTATATTGTTCGCGAACTTTCCTTGATGAGGTATCAACCCACACATCTCCGCCTCTCTCGGCATCTTTAAGTTTTATCAACCCCACATCAGGCAATTCTGCTTCTCGCTTATCGTATATCTGCAAAGCAACCATGTCATGGCGGTTATTTGCAATAGTGAGTGCTTTCTGATAATTTTTGGTATCAATAAAATCACTCATCATAAATATGGTACAACGCTTTTTAATAGCATTTGTTACATATTCCAAAGCGAGTGCTATATCGGTTTTATTATTCTGAGGGGTAAACTCTATTAACTCTCTAATTATATATAAAACATGGCGTCGTCCCTTTTTAGGAGGTATAAACTTTTCTATTTTGTCAGAAAAGAATATGACACCTATTTTATCGTTATTCTGAATTGTTGAGAAGGCAAGAGTTGCTGCAATCTGTGTCATCATCTCCTTTTTAGAGTCTCCTACTGCTCCAAAATTGCGACTTGCCGATACATCAATAAGCAACATTACCGTAAGTTCGCGCTCCTCCTCAAACACCTTTATAAAAGGCTTGTTATGTCGTGCCGTAACATTCCAATCAATATCGCGAACGTCATCTCCGAACTGATACTCCCTCACTTCAGAAAATGCCATTCCCCTTCCCTTAAAGGCAGAGTGATATTGTCCCGCAAAGATATTGCGAGACAATCCGCGACTCTTAATCTCAATCTTACGGACCTTTTTTAACAATTCGGAAGTCTCCATCTGTTGATGAACTGTTTTTGATTAGGGAACTTCAACCTTATTTAGAATTTCGCTTATTACCTCTTCTGTGGTAATATTGTTTGCTTCGGCTTCATAGCTCAATCCTATACGGTGGCGTAGAACATCATGACAAACTGCTCGTATATCCTCAGGAATAACATAACCGCGTTGTTTCAAGAATGCATATGAACGGGCAGCAAGAGCTAAATTTATTGATGCACGAGGCGATGCTCCAAATGATATCATATTTTTCAAATCGTTCAACTCATAATCTTGAGGGAAACGAGTTGCAAATACAATATCAACAATGTATCTCTCTATTTTTTCATCAATATATACTTTACGAACCACATCACGAGCCTCTACAATCTCAGATGGTTTAATTACAGGTTTCAAATCAAACGATTCGCCTGATATGTTTTGACGTATAATCTGTTTCTCTTCCTCTTTTTTAGGATAACCTATAATTACTTTCAACATAAAACGGTCAACTTGCGCCTCTGGTAAGGGATAGGTACCCTCTTGCTCAATGGGGTTTTGTGTTGCCATTACAAGGAAAGGATCATCAAGTTTATATGTGTTTTCTCCAATGGTTACCTGACGCTCTTGCATTGCCTCTAATAATGCACTCTGAACTTTTGCCGGAGCACGGTTAATCTCATCTGCCAATACAAAGTTTGCAAATATAGGACCTTTCTTTGACAAGAATTGCTCTTTTGAGGGGCTGTAAATCATAGTACCTACAACATCGGCAGGCAAAAGGTCGGGTGTAAACTGAATTCGGTTATACTTAGCATCAATCAACGATGCCAACGATTTAATAGCTAATGTTTTTGCCAATCCCGGAACTCCTTCCAAAAGGATATGTCCATTTGACAACAAACCTATCAATAACGAATCAACAAGGTGTTTTTGTCCTACAATAACCTTGTCCATTCCCATAGTAATTGTATTCACAAAAGAACTTTTACTTGCTATAAGTTCGTTAAGTTCACGAATATCAACCATTTGATTCATATCTTATATCTATTTTATAATTAATTTTTCAAAATTGTTACAAAGTTAGGACTATATGCTTAATTTTAACAATTGCGACTGTTAAAAATAACAAATCGCAATTATTAAATGTTATATTTACTCTATTTCATATAATATTTGTCGTTCAAGTTCCTTAGCTCGTTTTATTGACTCAGGATCTGAGGCATCTATATCATATTTTGATGCATCTGGCACAACAACTTTAAATCCGGCAGGTAAATCTCTGGGGTTCCATATACGACTCTGATTTTCGCGATATATATATACCCAGAATATCTTATTACCATAATACTCATTTGCAATGGTTGTTAAAAATCTGCCACGTCGTATAGTTGTTGTTACAGGCTCTTTTATATGTATTGGAGCTTTTGACTCTTCAACAGAAACAACCAAACTATCAACTTTGTTCTCAACACTATCTACAACTTGTTGTCCATCTTCTCCCATAATAACTTGCTCATTGCCTGCAACAAGTTTAAATGATGCAAACGATATTGAGAAATCAGAACCTCTTCTATTAAATAGCCACCACAAGAACAACAGCAACAACAAGAATATAACTATAGCAGTGATAAAGCCTCCTATATAACCATTACGTGTTCTGCGACGATACTCCTCTTCAAGTTCCCATTCACTATATTGTGGAGTTTGAGGTTTTGTAACAGCAATAACATCTTCTTCTTGTTTAGGCTGTTCAACAGGCTGAATAGTTTGTTCAACAACATCTTCCTCTTCAATAGGCTCTTCTTTTTCTGATTGTTGTTCTGTCTCAATAATCTCTGTAACTGAAACATCAGATACGGGTTCTGAAACTTCTTCTTCAGCTATCGCTTTAACCTCTATCTCTTGCTCAACATCAACAATTTCAGTAGTAAAGGCTGCAAAAGGAGCATTTACTGCATCTTTCATTGATTTGTCGGGTGTAAACGACAATTTATAGTGTCCAGGTATCTCAATACTCTCCTTTGTATTAACATCAACACTTGTACGTGCATCAACCCAAACGGGAGCAAATGTTCCAACTCCCTTTATAGTTAAAGTCTCTCCCTTAGAGATAACTTCCGAAGCCAATAAGAAAAACTCCTTAACAAATTGCTCGGTCTCTTTCTTAGTCAATCCGCTCTTCTCAGCAACAGAATCAACTATATCCAATATTGTTAGTTTACTATTCATTTGGCTTTATTCCTTTTAATTGGTTCTTAACTGATGTTGATGGTTTGAATGTTAAAACAATTTTAGGAGGCACAAGCATCTTGCTACCTGTTGCAGGATTGTATATCTCCCTCTCTAATTTCTTTTTGGGTTCAAAATTACCAAAACCTTTTATTGATACAGTATTCATATCTGCACACTGCTCCTTCAAGGTCTTTACTACATAAGACGAGAAGCGCTCGGTACTCTTTTTGTCCCGACCCACCCTCTTCTGAAGAAGTTCTAAAAATTCTTTATATTCCATTATCTTTGAAAATAATCAACAACATAATTGCTAATTTACAAAGATAGATAAAATATATAAAAGATAAAATATGTAAGCGAAAAAGTTGTTACTATTATTTTTTGCCATAAAACAAGAGAGTGCATCAAAATTTGAATTTTAAATGCACTCTCCACTAATATATTTAGTAAAACAAACTTAATCGTTCATTGATATTAGCAACTCTTCATTTGAATAGGTTTTTTGCATACGATCTTTTATAAACTCCATTGCTTCTACCGAGTTCATATCTGAGAGATAGTTGCGAAGTACCCACATTCTACGTAATGTTTCATCGTCTAACAATAAATCATCTCTACGAGTTGATGATGCAATAATATCAACTGCCGGGAAGATACGTTTATTTGAAAGCTTACGATCAAGTTGAAGCTCCATATTTCCTGTTCCTTTGAACTCCTCAAAGATTACATCGTCCATCTTTGAGCCTGTCTCGGTCAAAGCTGTTGCTATTATTGTAAGACTTCCGCCATTCTCAATGTTACGTGCTGCTCCGAAGAAACGTTTTGGTTTGTGTAGTGCGTTAGCATCTACTCCTCCTGATAATACTTTACCTGATGCAGGAGATACGGTATTGTATGCACGCGCCAAACGGGTTATTGAGTCAAGAAGAATTACAACATCGTGTCCGCACTCAACCATACGTTTTGCTTTTTCCAACACTATGCTGGCAACTTTCACGTGACGTTCTGCCGGCTCGTCGAAGGTTGATGATACTACTTCGGCTTTAACGCTTCGCGCCATATCGGTAACCTCCTCGGGACGCTCATCAATAAGTAGTATTATCATATATACTTCGGGGTGATTGGCTGATATTGCATTTGCTATATCTTTTAATAGCATAGTTTTACCTGTCTTAGGCTGAGCTACAATTAATCCGCGTTGTCCTTTTCCTATGGGAGAGAACATATCTACTACTCGTACAGATAGATCATTTCCGTTATTCTGAGTAAGGTTGAACTTTTCATCAGGGAAAAGGGGTGTCAAATGATCAAATGAGATACGATCGCGTACATATTCGGGTGTACGTCCGTTTATCATATCTACCTTTACCAATGGAAAGTATTTTTCTCCCTCTTTGGGTGGGCGTATAGGTCCTTCAACTACATCTCCTGTCTTTAATCCAAAAAGTTTTATCTGCGATTGTGATACATATATATCGTCGGGAGATGAAAGATAGTTATAATCTGATGAGCGTAAAAAACCGTAACCATCAGGCATTATCTCCAATACTCCTGAACCTACGATTATATTATCAAATTCGTATTGTTTTTCTTGTTGTTTAGGTTGCTCAATAGGTTGTTGAGTAGTAGCTTGCTCTGAAGTTTCAACCTGCTCCACCACTCTGCGTTTTATAGGAGCTGATGCTTGTTGTGTCTGTTTATTGCGTGGTACAAAACGTTGGCGTTCGCTATGAGGGAAAAATGATTGAAGATTGCTTGATTCGGTAGGAGTTTCCGCCTCTTTTGCAACTTCCTGATTTACTGATACAGGTTCTTGTGAAATTTCCGAATTTTGCGGTTTAGACTCTTTTGGTTGTGATTTTTTTCCTCGTTTCGCTGGTTGTTTTGGTTCTGCAACAGGCATTTCAACTTCTCCTTGTATAGCTGGGTGAGTTATTTTTATAGTTTTGGATGCCTCAACCGCCTCAACAACCGGTTGTAGAGGTACTGTTTCAAGCTTTTCTGTCGTTTCTTCTTTTTTTATTTTTGATTTGCGACTTACCATTCTTTTGGGTTGTGCATGTAAAGTCGGTTTTTTCTCCTCTATTACGGTTTCCGCTACTTTTTTATCAGACTTATCTTTATCTGTTTTTACTTTACGATTAGGTTTCTCTGTTGCTGCTGTTTCGGCTTGATGGTCTAATATTTTATACACCAACTCATCTTTTGCAAACGACGCAACTTTGTTTATGCCCATAGTTTTGGCAATAGCCTGCAAATCCTCTATTGATTTGTCAGTCAATTCTGAAATGTTATACATGAAATTTTATTGTGTTTTCAAGAAATGCTCATGTTCAATATTAAATGAACATTTTATTTCTTTGATTAATGTTGTTGGATTTTTTACGTTGATTTTACGTATGTGCTGTATGTAAAGACAGGTTATATCTTATTCTGTTTTACTTTGCAAAAGTAATATTTTTTTCTTAATTATACAATTATATATGTAGTTTTGTTCGTATAAATCTTTTGTTATATGGTCAATTTTAATTGGTCATACGAGAAATATACATTTTCAGGTAAATGTTTTGACTCTTCTTGATGCAAGCCCATTTGATGGCTCATATGTATTAGATATGCTTGCTTTGGAGATACCTTTTTTATTAACGCTAATGCATCTGACAGTGTTTGATGTGATATGTGCGGAGTATGACGCAATGCATTGACTATAAGCAAATCAAGATTTTTTAGTTTCTCACACTCCTCTTCTTCTATAGTAAGCATATCAGTAATATATGCCATATTTGCTATTTTATATCCAAATACAGGCAAATTGTAGTGCATTGCCCTTATTGGTGTAACCTCTATATCCGATGCTATTTCAAAGGGTACATTTTCAATTATTTTCAAATCAAATGATGCTACTCCCGGATATCTGTTGGGAGAAAAACAATATGGCAACATTCTGCGAACTGTTTTTTCAACCGATGGTTCAAGATATAAAGGCATATCTTTTGTGTAACAGAAAGAGCGCAACTCATCTAAACCAGCTATATGGTCGTAATGGTGATGGGTGAGCAACACCGCATCTAATTGCTTTATATTGGAGCGCAACATCTGTTGTCTGAAGTCAGGTCCACAATCTATTAATATATTTTTATTGTTATGAGTAATCAATATTGACGAACGGAGACGTTTATCACGAGAATCGGTTGAATGACATACTTCACATTCACACCCTATTTGGGGTATGCCTGTTGATGTTCCCGTTCCTAAAAAAAGTATCTCCATTTTATCTACTTTCTATAATACTTATATGTAATTTACTTCAGGTGTTATGATTACTCCATATTTCTCATAAACAGAGTTTTTTATTTGTGATGCCAACTCTATTACATCTTGTGGCGTTGCGTTATTATCATTTACCAATACCAAACATTGTTTGGGATAAACAGCAGCCCCCCCTACTCTCTTTCCATGCCAACCGGCTTTATCAATAAGCCATGCTGCCGAGAGCTTAACCTTTCCGTCTGATGCAGGATATGAAGGCATTTCGGGATATTGTTTTTTTAAATCTTGATATTTTTCTGTTTCAACAACAGGATTTATAAAGAAACTTCCCGCACTTCCTTTTTCTGAAGGCTCAGGTAATTTTTGTTTACGAACTGATATTACCGCATTACGAACAGACATTAGTGTTGGTTCTCCTACTACTGCCTGTAAATTACCATATGTAAGTTTAAATATCGGATTTTTATGAAGTTTGAACTCAACATGAGTAACTATGTATTGTCCACGAAGTTCCTTTTTGAATATGCTTGTTCTGTATCCGTAATTACACTCTTCGTTTGTAAATATTCTCTCTTCGCCTGTCTCTACAGAGATAGTATATACTCGCTCAATTAAATCTTTGGCCTCGACACCATATGCTCCTACGTTTTGTACTGCTGAGGCTCCTACTTCTCCCGGTATATATGAGAGATTTTCGGCTCCACCCCAACCATTTTGCACTGTATATGCAACAAAATCGTCCCACACTACTCCTGCTCCAACTTTTAAATATACAAAATCCAAATCTTCTGTTTTTGTATATGTTTTTATACATGAATGTATTATAATTCCTGTATAATCTTTTGTAAACAAGAGATTGCTTCCTCCTCCTATATGAAGATTGTTATTATTCTTTATTAATGGCGATATTAGTAACGAGCGTAAATCTTCAACCGTTTCATATTCGGCAAAGTATCTCGTATTAACATTCATACCAAATGTATGATATGGCTTTAATGATATGTTCTCTTCTATTCTTATCATTTTTGTATTTTTACATTTGTCTGAAATTTACCAATAATCCGTCTTTAAACTCCAAATATGTTCCTGTGTTGTAATACCATCTCTCTCTTAATCCTGAATACTCAGGCAATTGATTTACTTTATTGGGTAAGCCTATTGAAATTTTACACTCATCTTTTGTCATTCCCAATGTTACTTTTGATTGTGTTATATATTGCCAAATTTCATCTTTTATTTGTGGATATTTGTTTTTGGGATTGGTGAATGTAAATATTTTATCAAATGTGGAGTATTGCGATGTTGTCAATGGCTTGTACATTGTGGTATATACAGAATATTCGTCTCCTCCTATTGTTTTAAATTTAATGGATAGTGGAAATATTTTATTTCCTGCAGAAACCTCAACTATTGTTATAAGTACATATTTTTGACCCTTTGTTTCAACACCATCTTTATTGTACCAATTTGGAGTTTTTATATATAATTCTTTACCCTTTAATAAAGAGTCCGCTTTTTGTATGTAATCTAATGATACCAATTCAGGTAATAGAGGTTTAAATTCAGAGTTTAATATATCTGATAAAGGTTTTGATACTTTATATTTATATTCCTGATTTGCATACTCATATAATAGAAATGTTTGTACTCCACTCCATGTTTGCTCTTCTTTTAAACCTTTATACTTAAATATTTCACCTTTTATCCCACTGTTTTCAGGATTTGAAATATTTTGTAGATTCTCTTCTAATAAAGACGGTAACTCTTCTGTAACACATATAAACATTTTACCACTCTCCCAATCTTTTAATGGTTCTTCTTTAAAATTTGCCATATATGATTGTTCAAGTGATATGACCTCCTCTTTTTTTCCCATCTTTGTCGCTGTACAAGATATTAAAATGAGGAATATTAGGCTCAGTATGTTACGAGAATATATCATCATTATATTTTATCGTCAATATGGTTACGTAATATTGCCTTTATTTTATTAATTGTGTCTCGAATATATGATACTCTATCTTCTTCCTCTTTTGTAAGTTTTTTTTCATAATCTAAATATGCTATTATCTCTTCGGCACTACGAATGTTTTTATGCATATTTTCCACATCGTGCATCTCGGAATATGCATATATGATTTTAAAATATATCTCTAAATCATATTTATCAACTTCACATACCTTTTTATAATACCATATTGCCTCTTCCTGCATTCCACTCTTTATAAGGATATCTCCATATAGAGTAAACATTTTCAAATTATCCCAATTTGACTCTTCCAAATCAAGACTTTTTATGGTTTCAAGGGCATTATAATAATCTTCAATTTCGTAATATACTTTTGCTAAAAAATATATTGTTTCACTATCATATGGCTCTTCTTCAAGCGATTTTTTCAATAAATCTATAACATTATTATTATCATGATATAAATTATAGATATTATGCGCCATCAGATATAACGAACGTGAATTATGCGAATATGTTTTTAGCATATCGTCCAAAATATCTATGCTTTTAGCGTATCTATTCATATTTGCATAACAGGTAGCCAAAAGCATATATATATTTTCGTCCTTTTTTACATTATTATCTTCAAGTATTGAAATTGCCTCTTTTTCATTTCCCTGATTTGCAATACAATATGCTTTATAAAAGAGTACTTCTGAATTTGTGGCATCTATAACCAATGCATACTCTATTGCATCTAATGCTTTAGGGAGATCTGACAATAATATGTATATCTCTATTGCTTTCATCCAATCAGGCAGGGAATATGGCTCTTTATCAAGTATCTTTTCTATTATTTGAGCCTGCATCTCTGTTTCAGAAAGCTCTTCCAATATAGATATAAATTCACGCAATATGGGTAATTGCTGTTGAGATTCTATATTGTTTATTGCAGAAGTTATTGATAAAAACAGATCAGAGAATAACTTATAATCGGCACATAAATCAATTATATTGAGAATAAAATCTGATGTTATATTGGGAGCCTTCAATAGACGCTTTACTATATCTACCGCAGTATCAATATTACCATCTATCAGTAACAATTCTACTCTAATACATTGTGCATCATCGTCAAGAGTGGTTACCTCCGACATTACATCACGAGCCTCTTCAACTTTGCCCTGTACCAACAGGTAATATGCCTTACGCGTTTTAAGTTCTTGAGATGAGGGGTGATACTTCAATCCTCTCTCTATGGCATAAAGTGCATCTTCAAGTTTTGACGACATCTCATATTCTAATGCGATGTCGTCAAACTCATCTGCGTCAAACCAACTGCTGCCCTCACCGCGCAACATTTTTTCATACCTTAATAATAAGTCTGATTTGTTGCTCATATATTATTGCTGTATAGCAGTTAATTTAGACTATATTATTGTGCTTTATATCCGTCTTTTAATGATACTGTACGGTTGAATACTAATTTACCGGGACAAGAATCTTTATCAACACAGAAATATCCTATACGTTGGAATTGATAGCGGTTTCCTACTTTTGCTGTTTCGGCAAGGTATTGCTCGGCATAACCTTTTACTGTTATTAAAGAATCGGGATTTAATAGTTCTCTAAAATCTTTTTCTTTCTCTTCAGCAGGGTTCTCGACCATGAATAAACGGTCATATAGTCTAACCTCTATCTCTTGATTATATTGTGCCGAAACCCAATGAAGTGTTCCTTTTACTTTACGTGCACTCTCGGGCATTCCACTTCTTGTAAGTGGATCGTATTCACAATATACCTCTTCAAGTTTTCCTTCTGAATCGTATTTACAACCTGTACATTTTACGATATATGCTCCTTTTAAACGAACCTCTTTACCGGGAGTCATACGGAAGAATTTTTTAGGAGCATCTTCCATAAAGTCCTCACGCTCAATATATAGCTCGCGCGTAAATGGCATTTTATGTGTTCCTGCATTCTCTTGTTCAGGATTGTTATCCATATCAACATACTCAACTTCTCCCTCAGGATAGTTGGTAATAATTAGTTTTACAGGATTTATAACAGCTGAAACGCGTGTTGCGTTTTTATTAAGGTCCTCACGAATACTATGCTCAAGAAGTCCGACACTTATAAGTCCGTCATATTTTGTATAACCAATCTTATCAACAAATGCACGTATTGATTCAGGAGTGTATCCACGACGACGTAATCCGCAAATTGTTGGCATTCGAGGATCGTCCCAACCACATACTAATCCCTCTTGTACCAATTGTAAAAGTTTACGTTTACTCATTACGGTATAGGTAAGATTTAAACGGTTAAACTCCATTTGACGAGGACGGTATGTTTCGTCAGCTATAAGATCAATAAACCAATTATATAATGGACGATGCACCTCAAACTCTAATGTACATATTGAATGCGTTACTCCTTCAAAAAAGTCAGATTGTCCGTGTGCATAATCGTACATGGGATATACATTCCATGTTGTTCCTGTTCTGTGATGAGGATATTTTATTATACGATACATTATAGGGTCACGGAAGTGCATGTTTGGCGATGCCATATCTATTTTGGCTCTCAATACCATGCTACCCTCCTCAAACTCGCCTTTGTTCATTCTTTCAAACAAATCAAGTGTCTCCTCTATTGGCCGATCACGGTATGGCGAAGGTGTTCCCGGTTGAGTTGGTGTTCCTTTTTGAGCTGCTATCTGCTCTGATGTTTGCTCATCAACATAAGCATATCCCTCTTTTATTAGACGTATGGCTAAATCCCACAATTTTTGGAAATAGTCAGACGCATAATATAAACGGTCTCCCCAATCAAAACCTAACCATTTTATATCCTCTTTTATCGCATCAACATATTCTGTTCCCTCTTTTGCCGGGTTGGTATCGTCAAAACGAAGGTTACATGTTCCTCCAAATTTCTCTGCAATACCAAAATCCATGCATATAGCTTTGGCATGTCCTATATGTAGATAGCCATTAGGTTCGGGCGGGAAACGGGTATTTAATCGTCCTCCGTTTTTACCTGCAGCCAAATCTTCAGACACGGCTTGCTCTATAAAATTCAAGCTCTTTGCTTTTTCCTCCTCTATGGGTTCAATATTTGTTGTCATATCAAATTTTATTCTTAAACTGCAAAATTAGATATTTTTTCGCAAATAGAGTGATTTTATATATAAAATATATTATTGATTTTTTCTTTTACTTTAATTACAAGCTGTTATTTCAATAATTAAGCTAAAGCAATTTTATGATAAGAATAAATTAATTATCTTCGCATCTTATTATAAGGGTTATTAGTAGCCGACTTATATTCTGAGAATTAAGCAATTATATTCATAATCATTTTATTATAATGATATATCCAAATAATTTTGAGCAAAAAATAGGCTTTGATAAGATAAGAAATAAAATTAAAGATTGCTGTCTTTCTGTATTAGGAAAAGAGGCTACCGATAAAATTGAATTTTCTACTCATTACAAAACAATAGTCAGAAAAGTTGAAGAATGTAATGAATTTTTATTTATAATAGAGAGCGAAAAGGATTTTCCGTGCGACCATTTTTATGATGTTCGTACTGCCCTCAAACGTCTGAAAGTTGAAGGTACATATATTGATACCAATGAACTTTTTGATTTAAGACGTTCTCTTGCTTCAATCATAAATATTATTGCTTTTTTACGAAGTGGCGAAGAGGAAGAAAAAGTTATATATCCTCGACTAAAAGCTCTTACTGAAAATATTGCTACATTCCCGGATATACTTAAGAAAGCTGATTTAATAATTGACAAATTTGGACAGGTAAAAGATAATGCTTCGCCAGCCTTATACGATATAAGACGCGAAATGAGTAGTAAAGTAAACTCTATATCTCGCAGTTTATCATCAATTCTTAAAAAGGCTCGCGAGGAAGGTATTGTTGAAAAAGATGTTACCCCGACCATGAGAGATGGTCGTTTGGTAATACCTGTAATGCCTGCCCATAAACGAAAGATAAAGGGTATTGTCCACGACGAATCGGCAAGCGGTAAAACTGTATTTATTGAACCGGCGGAAGTTGTTGAAGCAAATAACAGAATTAGAGAATTAGAGGGAGAAGAGAGACGTGAAATTATTAAAATATTAACAGAGTTTTCTGATATTATTCGTCCGCATATTGACGATATGGTTTACTCATATTTGTTTATGGGCGAGATTGATTTAATAAGAGCTAAAGCTGTTTTTGCGAGAAGTATTGAGGCCAGAATGCCTAAGATTGACAACTATTGTCAAATTGATTGGTATGGTGCAGTTCACCCATTATTATATTTGTCTTTAAAACGACAAAACAAAAAGGTTGTTCCTTTGGAAATATGCTTAGACAAAACAAATAGAATATTAATTATTTCAGGTCCTAATGCAGGAGGAAAATCTGTTTGTTTAAAGAGTGTAGGTCTTTTACAATATATGTTGCAATGCGGACTTCTTGTGCCGATGAATGATAATTCTCGAGTTGGTATTTTTGAAGATATTTTTATTGATATTGGCGATGAGCAATCAATTGAAGATGATTTGAGTACATATAGTTCTCACTTAATGAACATGAAGCATTTTGTAAAGAACTGCGGAGAAAAATCACTTCTTTTAATTGATGAGTTTGGAGGTGGAACCGAACCACGTATTGGCGGAGCTATAGCCGAAGCTCTACTTGATCGCTTTAATAAAAGAAAAGCATTTGGTGTAATTACTACCCACTATCAAAATCTTAAACAATTTGCCGAAGACAATAACGGCATTATAAATGGTGCCATGCTATATGACAGGCACCTTATGCAACCTTTATTTAAACTCTCTATTGGCAATCCGGGTAGCTCTTTTGCTATTGAGATTGCTCGTAAAATAGGATTACCGGAAGATGTCATTGAAGAGGCTTCTGAAATTGTCGGAAAGGAGTATGTTTCGATGGATAAATATCTTCAGGATATTGTACGAGACAAACGGTATTGGGAGCAAAAACGACAGAATGTAAGATTAATGGAAAAACGTCTTGAAGAGACAATAATACGTTATGAAAAAGATGTTTTGAAATTAGATAAAGAGCGCAAAGATATTATCAAAGATGCTAAAAATGAGGCTCAAAATATATTAAGTGGAGCTAATGCAAAAATTGAGAATACAATCAGGGGTATAAAAGAGGCTCAAGCAGAAAAAGAACGCACCAAAGCCCTTAGAGAAGAGATGCTCAAATTTAAAGAGGAGATTGGCGATAAAGAGGAAAGGAATAAAAAATTATCAGAAAAGATTGAAAGAATCAACAAGAATAAAAAGAGACAGAAAAAGAATAACAAAGAGACTGCAACAAATAAAATATCAACTGATTCTCCTCTTGCTATTGGCGATGCTGTTAAACTAAAAGAGAATGGGAATGTTGTAGGTGAAATTATTGAAATTAACGGCAAAAATGCATTAGTGGCATTTGGAATGATTAAAAGTTCTGTTAAGATTGACAAACTTGAACGTACCAGCAAATCATTAATAAAAAAACAAAATACCAAAACCGTATTTTTAAGTTCATCAACAACTGACGATATTAGAAAAAAACAACTATCATTTAGTAGTGAGCTTGACGTAAGAGGTATGCGTGGCGACGAAGCCATTGAGAGTGTTGCAGCTTTTATTGATACAGCCGTTTTATCAGGATATTCAAATTTGAGAATTTTACACGGTACAGGAAACGGAATTCTTCAACAACTAATCAGAAATTATCTTCGCAAAATAGATGCTGTAAAAAGTTATAGAGAAGAAGATATACAATTAGGAGGAGCGGGTATTACTGTTGTTGAGCTATATTAGTTATTATGAGAAAAAGAAAACTTACCCCTTTTAACGTTATATGTATTGCCACTATATGGCTGATATTATGCTTTTTTGTCGTTAAAGGGCATGGAGGCATAAATGGACAAAGTGCATTTGCCATAATTGCATCGGGAATTATTGTTTTTGTTCCCATATACAAAATGTTTAGAAAAAAGGAAGAATAGCACTTTTATTTGACTCAAAAAATTTTTATTTTTGATAAAATAAGGTAATTTTGCAAAATGCATTATTGTGTTTGTTCTTAATTTATTATGAATAACAATAAAAAGGGAAATATTTTATCTACAATATACTCGCCCAAAGATTTGAAAAATGTGGGTGTTGATTCTCTTCCTCAATTATGCGAAGAGATTAGGGAGTTTATGTTGGAGGTTTTAGCAAAAAACCCCGGGCATTTAGCATCGAGTTTGGGTTCTGTTGAACTTACCGTTGCACTTCATTATGTATTTAATACTCCTTACGATAGGATTGTTTGGGACGTAGGTCATCAGGCATATGCTCACAAAATCTTAACCGAAAGACGCGAAAAATTTGAAACATTAAGGCACTTAGGCGGATTATGCGGATTCCCCTCTCCTTCTGAAAGCGAATACGACACATTTACTGCTGGTCACGCTTCAAACTCTATTTCGGCCGCATTAGGCATGTCGGTTGCGGCAAATTTAAATAACGAGAACAGAAAAGTTATAGCTGTTATTGGCGATGCTGCCATTGGTGGAGGTTTAGCTTTTGAAGGCTTAAACAACGCATCTTCAAGCCCTAACGACTTACTTATAATACTTAACGACAACGATATGGCAATTGACCGTAATGTTGGAGCTTTAAACAAGTATTTAGTTAAGATTACAACATCTCCCCGATACAATAGAATCAGATACAGAATATACTCTTTCTTGCGCAGAAGAAATATTATTGGAGATAATCACAAAGGTGCCATAACCCGTTTTACAAATAGTATAAAATCGCTTATAAGCCGACACCAAAATATTTTTGAAGGCTTAAACATAAGATATTTTGGACCTATTGATGGACATGACACTAAAAGTATTATAAGAATACTTAATGATATAAAAGATTTAAAAGGCCCAAAACTTTTGCACCTTAAAACCATTAAAGGAAAGGGTTATAAGCCTGCTGAAAATGATGTAACAATATGGCATGCCCCCGGTAAATTCAATAAGGAGACCGGCGAAAGGATTATTTCAGCAAATAAAGATAACAAAGTTCGTTTCCAAGATGTCTTTGGTGAAACTTTAGTTGAATTAGCAGAACAAAATGATAAGATTGTAGGCATAACTCCTGCCATGCCATCGGGGTGTTCAATGAATATAATGGGAGAACACTTCCCTCATAGATGTTTTGATGTTGGTATTGCCGAAGAACATGCTGTAACTTTCTCAGGAGGTCTTGCAAAAGAGGGATTAATTCCCTATTGTAATATATATTCAAGTTTCATGCAAAGAGCATTTGATGAGATAATTCATGATATTGCCATACAAAATCTGCACGTTGTTTTGTGTCTTGACCGTGCAGGCATCGTTGGCGAAGACGGAATGACTCATCATGGAAGTTTGGATTTGGCATACTTACGTTGTATTCCTAATATGACTATCTCCGCTCCTATGAACGAGCACTATTTAAGACATCTTATGTTTACAGCTCAAAATGCAACCGGACCTTTTGCAATAAGATATCCAAGAGGAAATGGCAATATTTCGGATTGGAGATGCAAACCTCAAATTATTGAGATTGGAAAAGGACGAAAAATAATTGACGGAAAAGATATTGCTATACTAAGTATAGGAACTATTGGCAATATAGCGCTTGAAGCTATAAACAGAGCAAAAGAGGATAATGGTATTGAAGCAACTTTATATGATATGATATTTGTGAAACCAATTGACAAAGATATCCTATATGAAGTTGGAAAGAACTTTAGTCGTATAATAACAGTTGAAGATGGCACTATAAACGGAGGTTTAGGTAGTGCAGTTACCGAATATATGACCGAAAACGGATTTAATTGCAAGATTAAACGTATTGGTATTCCCGATGAATTTATTACACACGGAAAGCCTTCAGAATTATACAAAATATGCAATATGGACAGCGATGGCATATATAATGCCATAACTGGTGAATGGTAAATATAGAGTATTATGAAAATAGTTATTGCGGGAGCCGGAGAGGTTGGTACTCATTTGGCAAAAATGTTGTCAAAGGAGAAACAAGATATTATATTGCTTGATACCAAAGTTGAAAAACTTCAATGGATTGATGCAAACTACAACTTAATGACTGTTGTTGGAGACCCCTCATCATTTGATGCCTTAAAAAGCGCAAATGCAGGTAAGGCTGATTTATTTATTGCAGTTACCCCATCTGATGATAAAAATATAACGGCTTGTATGTTAGCTTCAAAATTAGGAGCTCAAAAGACTGTTGCCCGCATTGACAACTACGAATATATGCAACCAGACAATAGAGCATTTTTTAAAGATATGGGAGTTGATGAGCTCATATATCCTGAAATGCTTGCAGCCGAAGAGATTTTAAATGCTCTAAAAATCACATGGGCCCGAAAATGGTTTAGCCTTTGCGACGGTCAATTGATACTCGTAAGTACCAAAATAAGAGAAAACGCAACAATTACCAATCGCAAATTATGGGATTTAACCAAAGAGCATAATTTTTATCACGTATCGGCGATTAAACGTAAAGACGATATTATTATTCCTCGCGGAAATGACGAGATAATGATTAATGATATCGTATATTTTACCACCACAGCCGAGCATCTTGCCGATATTAGAGATATTACAGGCAAACGCGATATTTCCGTAGATAGTATAATGGTTTTAGGCGGTAGTAGAATTGCCATTCAACTTGCGCGCATACTCCCCGACTCTATCTCTATGAAAATTATAGAGCAAGATTACGAAAAGAGTTTAAGACTTGCCGAGAGGTTACCTGATGCATTTATAGTTCATGGCGATGCAAGAGAGACTGAACTTTTAATTGACGAAGGAATTAAAGGAATTGATGCATTTATTGCCTTGAGCGACAATTCAGAGACAAATATATTATCATGCCTTACAGCAAAAAAACTTGGTGTTAAGACAAAGACTATTGCCGAAGTTGAAAACATTCAATTTATCTCAACTGCCGAGAGTTTGGACATAGGTTCAATTATAAATAAAAAAATAATTGCAGCAAGTAAAATTTATCAAATTCTTATTGATACAGATATCAGTGATGCTCGTTGCCTTGCAACATCTGATGCCGAAGTTGTAGAAGTAACAGTTAAAGATGGTGCTAAAATAACGAAAGGCAAAGTTAAGGATTTGGATATCCCAAAAGGATTAACTTTAGGCGGTATGGTAAGAGATGGCGTAGGTTACATTATAAATGGAGACACAGAAATAAAAGCAAATGACCATGTTTTGATTATATGTGTCAATGATATATTAAATAAAATAGAGAAATTATTCGGATAGGTTATTAAGTTATGTGGGGAATTAATTTTAAAGCTATTACAAGAGTAATTGGTATACTATTGTGTATCGAAGCTCTTTTTATGCTTATTCCTCTGTTTACATCGGTATATTATGGTGAACGAGATACCTTTCCTTTTGTATATAGCACATTAATTACGGCAATAACAGGTGGGCTGTTACTTCTTTTTTCACGGAATAATAACGAGAGATCCGGTAAAAAAGAGGGATTTATGTCAGTAACCTTAAGTTGGATTTCAATCTCCTTAATGGGTGCTCTACCTTTTATTCTTAATGGAGACGTAAACAACTTTACTGATGCTTTCTTTGAATCAATGTCTGGTTTCTCAACTACAGGAATGAGTATCTTAGAAGATATTGACTCTTCGTGTCATGGAATATTATTATGGAGAAGTTTAAGCCAATGGCTTGGAGGTATGGGTATTATATTATTCTCTTTGGCAATTATGCCCATGCTTAATTCAGGTACAGGGCTATATCTGTTTAGTGCCGAAATGACAGGTGTAACACATGAAAAATTAGGACCGCGCATAAGCCAAACAGCTAAAAGATTATGGGGGTTATACCTCCTCTTTACTGTTATATCTTTCATATTACTTGTCATAGGTCCGATGGATTGTTTTGATGCGGTATGTACTGCAATGTCAACATATTCGGCAGGAGGTTTTTCAACCAAACAAGCAAGTATTGCATATTGGAATTCTGCATATATAGACTACGTTGTTACATTTTTCATGCTCCTTTCGGGTATAAATTTTGCATTGGTATATAGGTCGGTTTTTCGTAATCCCAAATACCTGTTTCAAAATGAAGAACTTAAATATTACATTATTTCAGCGCTAATAGGTACACTAATAATTACTACATATTTAATTATCTCTTCGTCTGACTTCTTTGATATTGAATGGAGTTTTAGGACAGCTCTATTTACCGTTGTATCAGGATTAAGTACTACGGGATATTCAGTTGTTGATTTTTGTGATTGGGGCTCTTTCTTCTTCTTTATCATTTGTGTATGTATGTTTTGGGGAGCGTGTGCAGGCTCAACTTCTGGTGGCGCAAAAATGATACGTTCAATTATCCTATTAAAAAATACCGCTAATGAATTTTTCAGACAAATACACCCTAATGCTATACGTCCAATAAGAGTAAACAATAATACAATTTCTCATGAGATAGTTTCAAAAGCATTAGCATTCTTGGTATTTTATGTCATAATTATATTATTAAGTTGTATCACATTGTCTCTTTTAGGATTAACTGTTGAAGAGAGTATTGGATTGGCAATTTCAAGTATAAGTAATTGTGGTTTCGGTGTTGGGGGAGAGAATCCTGATGCTATATTCTCTATTTTACCACAAGCCGGTAAATGGGTGGTACTCTTTAATATGTTAGTTGGCAGGTTAGAAATTTTCACTGTTCTAATACTTTTCTCTCCATATTTCTGGAAAAAATAATTCAATTATTATCTTTACTTGACTACCTAAAATCGTTGAATTATAGATAGTAATTGTATTATCTCAAAACGATTTAATAAAATTCAGAACAGATCCTAAGTCTCATTATTTTTTTTGAAAATTTAAAGGAAGTTCTTAAAAAAGTATCCCACTTTTTTCTTATCTTTGAGGTAAAACCTCGAAAATACTTGCGCTCGCTGTAAAATATTCAAGTAAACTTGATATTATTTTGCTCGCTTATTCGTATTTTTGCAATTATATGTTTTAATGTTATGAGAGAAACATCTCTCTTTTTAGATTGATTTATATGTCAAGAAAGAAAAATTTATCTGAAAGCAACTCATTCTCAAATCGAATTAAGAATTTTATAGCCAAAGATAGTATCAGAGTATCATTGGGTATAGTTATAATATTCTTCTCAATATATCTACTTATAAGTCTTATATCATTTTTAATATCTGGTCATATAGACCAAAGTGTTACAGACTCTGTAAATGCAAGTATTGATAACATAAAAAATGAAGGAGGTTCTTTAGGTGTTAAATTAGCCGATACTCTAATAAACAGATGGATTGGTATATCTGTATTGCTATTTTGTCCCCTGCTGTTATTATCAGGAATAAAATGTATTGGGAAGGGTGATAAAAAAATTAATATTAATCTTACAAAACTATTCATATATACTTGTTGTAGTGCAATTGTCATATCTTTAACTTTAGGATTTTTATTTATTGACGGATATAAAGATTCTTCGATATACTTAGGAGGAATGCATGGATATTATCTATCTAACTTATTAGAAACAAATATAGGTTGGAGCGGTACCCTACTTTTGATTATAGCTCTTATTTTAATCCTCCTTGTATGCGCATTCAGTGCCACTTCCGATATTATTAGAAAATTTTTCAGTTTTGAATTTCTCAAGAAAAAAATTACTCCTGAAGAGAGTAATGAGCCCTCTCCATTAACCAAAAGTGAGAGTGAGCCAAATGAGAGTAGTTTTACTTTTGGCGAAAAGTCACCTGAAGATGAAAATAATAATGACAATAATTGTGTTATTGACAATATAGATACAGATATTGATATTAATGAAGAGAATAACAATCTTACGGAAGAGGATACTATTGACAACGACATTGACGATGTTGAGTTTACTGTAAATGTTGGCAAACAAGAAGAATTAACCAAAAAGAACATTGCTGACTTAGGCGAATATGACCCAAAACTTGATTTAGCTCACTACAAAATGCCCTCATTTGATTTACTTAACAAATTAGATGAGAAAGATTTACCAATTGATAACGAAGAACAAAACGCCAATAAACAACGCATTATTGAAACTCTTGGAAACTATGGCATTAAGATATCTTCAATAAGTGCAACTGTAGGGCCTACTGTTACTTTATATGAGATTGTTCCTGAAGCAGGTGTCAGAATTTCAAAAATAAGAAATCTTGAAGATGATATTGCATTAAGTTTATCGGCATTAGGTATAAGAATTATTGCCCCAATACCCGGAAAAGGAACTATTGGGATTGAAGTGCCAAATAAAGATGCAAAGATTGTATCTATGCACTCTGTAATTGCTTCACGCAAATTTCAAGAGAGCAAATATGAGCTACCTGTTGCATTAGGAAAAACAATCTCAAACGAAGTATTTATGATTGACCTTGCAAAGATGCCACACGTATTGGTTGCGGGAGCAACAGGTCAAGGAAAATCAGTTGGATTAAATGCTATAATTACATCGTTATTATATAAAAAACACCCATCTCAATTAAAGTTGGTTTTAATTGACCCCAAAAAGGTTGAGTTCAATATATATTCTGATATTGAGAAACACTTTCTCGCTAAAAATCCCGAATCAGAAGATGCTATTATCACCGATATTCCCAAAGTTGTAAATACTCTAAAATCTCTTACAAAAGAGATGGATAACAGATATACGCTTCTTCAAAAGGCTCATGCTCGCAACATTAAAGAGTACAATGCAAAATTCATATCACGTCAATTATCTCCACTGAACGGACACTACTATATGCCTTATATAGTTGTTATTGTTGATGAGTTTGGCGATTTGATTATGACAGCAGGAAAAGAGGTTGAACTTCCCATTGCACGTATTGCTCAATTAGCTCGTGCCGTAGGTATTCACATGATTATAGCAACCCAACGTCCATCAACAAATATTATAACAGGAGTAATTAAAGCAAACTTCCCTGCCCGTATTGCCTTTAAGGTATCGGCAATGGTTGACTCTCGTACAATTTTAGATTGTCCTGGTGCAAATCAACTAATTGGTAGAGGAGATATGTTATTCTCTCAAGGTAGTGAATTGGTTCGCGTTCAATGCGCCTTTGTTGATACTCCTGAAGTTGAGGATATTTGTAGTTTTATTGGAGATCAACAAGGATATCCTGAAGCATATGAACTACCGGAATACAACGAAGATAGCTCTGATAGTAGCACAAATGATGTAAACCTTAAAGATAGAGATGAACTTTTTGAAGAGGCAGCTCGTCTTGTTGTTTCAGAACAACAAGGTTCAACCTCTCTAATTCAAAGAAAATTCTCATTGGGATATAATAGAGCCGGTAGGATTATGGATCAGCTTGAAGCAGCAGGTATTGTAGGTCCAAGTAAAGGCAGTAAACCTCGCGATGTTCTCATGATGGACCTTATGGCTCTTGATAATTTGCTTGACAATTTAAATTAAGATGAAACATACGTTATTGTTCATAACAATCATATTTTGGAGTATTACAATAGCTCCTACATTTGCTCAAGATAGATGTAACTCTATTTTGAACAAAGTTGTAACTGAATATGATAAATCAAACGGAATATCTGCCAAATTTGTTATTAATTCAATAACAAATGGTTATGAGACATCTATTTCGGGCAATATTCTATTAAAGGGAAAGATGTTCGCTTTCACAACTGATGTTATGGAGTGTGGATATGATGGAGAAACGCTATGGAGTTATATAAAATCAAACGAAGAGATAAATCTCTCAAACCCCGATGAAGAGGAGATAATAAATATGAATCCCTATCTCCTTTTTAAAAATTACAACAAGCGCTTCAACTGTTCATATGAAGGCAAAAAAGGGACATCGGAGACTTTGTTGCTTACCCCTAAAAACTCAAACGATAATATCAAAAGCGTAAAAGCATCTGTTAATAGTACAATGTTATTTCCATCTCGCATTGAAATTATCAATAAAGACAAATCTCAAATTATAATAACCATTTCAGATTATAATAGCCAAATAAATATCAAAGGAGATGAATTTGTGTTTGATGCAAGAAAGTATAAAGATATTGAAATAATTGATTTAAGATAATATATTATGGAAAGAATTAAATGTTTGATTATAGGCTCAGGTCCTGCCGGATATACTGCAGCCATATATGCAGGAAGAGCAAATCTTGCTCCTGTAGTTATTGAAGGTATTCAACCAGGAGGTCAGCTTACAACAACAACCGATATCGAAAACTTCCCGGGTTACCCCGAAGGCATCTCAGGTAACGAAATGATGGACGACTTGAGGAAACAAGCTGAAAGATTTGGAGCTGACATAAGAACAGGAATTGTTACTGCCACTGATTTCTCAAATACTCCTTATAAAGTTACCATAGATGGCGAAAATGATATTTTAGCAGATACCATAATTATTGCTACAGGAGCATCTGCAAAATATCTTGGACTTGCAGATGAGATTAAATATAAAGGTTTAGGCGTCTCAGCTTGCGCTACTTGCGATGGATTCTTCTATCGTAGAAAGGTTGTTGCAGTTGTTGGTGGCGGAGATACTGCTTGCGAAGAGGCTACATACCTATCTAAATTGGCAAGTAAAGTTTATATGATTGTTCGCAAAGATTATCTAAGAGCATCTGTTATTATGCAAGAGAGAGTCAAGAATAATCCTAAAATAGAGATACTTTTCAATACAGAAACAGAAGGCTTGTTTGGCACAGATGCTGTTGAAGGGGCACATCTAATAAGCAACAGAGGAAAAGAGAATGAAAACAGATTTGACATTGCTATTGATGGATTTTTCCTTGGCATAGGTCATAAACCCAATACCGATGTATTTAAACCTACATTAGAGACTAATAATGAAGGTTACATAATTACAAAAAACGGAACAAGCGAAACAAACATACCGGGAGTCTTTGCCGCAGGCGATGTAGCAGACACTCGTTACCGACAGGCAATTGTAGCTGCAGCAGGTGGTTGTAAAGCTGCTATGGATGCCGAAAAATATATAACCGAAAACAATCTTTAATATATAGTAACTATGGTGCGACAGACACTAATTAAAAATGTTATAAAAGGAGAAATGGCTGAAATCTGGAACCTCTTTACCCAAGAGGAGAAGGAAGAGATGCTTGCTCATTTTGAGGTAAAATCGTTTAAGAAAAACAGCACCATATACAACGAAGGAGAGACATCAAAGTATTTGATGTGTCTTATACGTGGAAAGATAAAAATCACAAAAGAGGGCGTTGGTGGAAGATACCAAATTATCAGATTAGTAAGACCTCTTCAATATTTTGGATTTCACGCATATTTTGCAAATATTCCACATACAGGCAATGCAATAACATTTGAATCGTCTGTTGTTGCATTTCTTCCGATGGATATACTTGAAAGATACATGTATAAGAACAGTAAGTTATCGCACTTCTTTGTAAAACAAACAGCAAGCGAGTTACTATATTCCGATAATATGATTGTATCTCTGACTCAAAAACACATAAGGGGCAGATTGGCAGAAGCATTATTTACATTAAAAGATTTTTTTGGTATAAATGATGAAGGATACATTGATGCTAAATTTTCAAGAGAAGATCTTGCAAATTTATCAAACATGACAACTTCAAATGCCATACGCACACTCTCAGGGTTCGCAAAAGAGAACTTAATTGAGGTAAACGGCAGAAATATAAAGATTACAGACGAAGACAAATTATCAAAAATAAGTAAATTCGGGTGGTAACATATTATGAAAAGGATAGCAAAAATATACTCTCCAATAAAATTCTTAACAACAGTTATTGTTAATATATTGACGGCATATGTTATATTTGGAATATGTCGTTTGGTATTTTATTTATCCAATATTGAATACTTTCCCAATATTGGGTTTCAAGAAGTTCTTCAAATATTAAAAGGCGGATTAGTTTTTGACACTGCAGGTATTATATATGTAAACATCTTATATATAGCATTAATGCTAATACCTTTACCCTGGAGAGAAACTCTTAAATGGCAAAATATTTGCAAATGGATTTTTGTTGTTACAAACTCAATTGTGATAATTGTAAATTTTATTGATACCGTATATTTCCAATATACAAATCGCAGGAGTACTGCTTCTGTATTTTCGGAATTTAAAGGAGAAGATAATCTATTAAAAGTTTTTGGTACAGAGATAGTTCAAAACTGGTTATTAGTTATTATTGCTATAGCATTAATATATACAATATATAAATTATATCTAAACCCTATTAGAGAGAAGAGCAACAAAAAGAAGAAACATTCAGTAAAATATATTATTGCATATTACACTTCATCGTTACTTATTTTTGTACTAACAATTCCTTTGTGTATAGCAGGAATAAGAGGAGGGTTTGCTCATTCAACACGCCCAATAACAATAGGCAATGCCAATCAATATGTAAACAGACCTATTGAAACAGCTATTGTATTAAACACACCTTTTTCTATAATAAGAACCATAGGAAAGAAAGTGTATGAAAATCCTAATTATTTTAACAAGGAAGAGTTGAATAAAATATATACACCCATACACTCTTCAACAGATAAAAATTTCAACAAACTAAATGTTGTAGTTATAATTCTTGAAAGTTTCGGGCAAGAATACGTTGAATATGGATATGCTCCATTTCTAACATCATTACAAGAAAAAGGACTATATTTTAAAAATGCTTTCAGCAATGGAAGGAAATCAATTGACGGAATGCCCTCAGTTCTTAGTAGCATACCAATGTTTATTGAGCCATATTTTACAACACACTACGCAAACAATAATATATCAAGTATTGCCAACGAGCTGAACAAGCAAGGATATCACTCCGCATTTTTTCATGGAGCGCCTAATGGCAGCATGGGATTTCTGGCATTTGCCAAAGCTACCGGGTGGAAAGAGTATTACGGAATGGACGAATATGCAAATAGCGCAGATTTTGATGGTATGTGGGCAATATGGGACGAACCTTTTATGCAATTCTTTGCCGATAAATTATCAACTTTCAAAGAACCTTTTGTAGCTTCAATATTTACAGCATCTTCGCATCACCCATATAAAATACCTAAAGAGTATGAAGCCATTTATACCGAAGAGGGAGACCCTATACACAAATGTATCAGATACACTGATAATGCATTAAAAAAATTCTTTGAAAAAGCACAAAAAGAGGAGTGGTTTAAGAATACACTATTTGTTATTACAGCCGATCACACAAATGCATCATCTCATCAAGAGTATATGACTGATACCGGAATTTTCAGAGTTCCAATAATCTTCCTATTCCCAAATAACGAATATAATGAATGTAGCAGTAAAGTGGCTCAACAGATTGATATAATGCCTACAATTCTCAACTATTTAAACTACCCTACTCCTTATATAGCTTTTGGAAAGAATTTATTAGACAGCAACCCAAATAACAATTGGGTTATAAATTACAATAATGGATTTTATCAATACTTTGAAGGAGATTATCTTCTTCAATTTGATGGAGAAAAGCCTTTTGCACTATACAACTACAATAGCGATAATCTATTAAAGGAGAACGTGCTGAACGAAATATCGGAACAAGACAATATGCTCAATAGATGCAAAGCTATTATTCAAGAGTATATTGAAAGAATGATTAATGACAATCTGATTATAAACAAATAGATTAAACACTTTATATTTAAAGAAATAAGGCAGATAAAACATAAGTTTTACCTGCCTTATTGATAAATATATTTTATCTCTATTTACGCGTATATTTATCCTTACCTAATGTTAAAATATTTCCTGATACTGAATATTCGTATTCATATGAATCATATTCACCATCTTCATAAACTGTTATTATTAAACTATTGCCTTTTATAACATAAGTTCCAGGAGCAATAAAATGCTGATCTAATTCCCCATATTTATATACATATGACTCGTTTGAAAATGCTCCATTAGAGTTAAAAGTATAAATATCTGTAACATTATATTTTTCATCACTCCAACCTCCGACCCAAGTCCCAATAATACTTGAAGTTATCTCTTCTTCCTTATCGTCTTTACACGATGTAAAAGTGGCAGTAATCAGAATCAACCCCATTGTTACAAGTAATAGTTTAAAAAATTGTTTCATAATAATTTTTGTTAAGTTATTAATAAATTACAAGTGCAAAGATATATTCTGGGAATTTATAATATTAGAATCGTTTGTAGGATAAAATACAATATAAGTGTATAATATTATTCTACATTGCAATCAATATCGTTGAGTTCTTTATCTGTTTCAGAATATAAATATGAAAAGAAATTATGATTAAGGATTATTGATATTCTATACAACAATTCTGTATCAATACTTTTACGCTTGAATATATCATAAATATTTGTTCTATCGCAATACAAATTACGAGCTAACCACGACACAGATCTTTGTTTTTTCTTTAACTCGTTTTTTATTGCAT
This sequence comes from Bacteroidales bacterium, assembly GCA_017935575.1. Taxonomy (GTDB): domain Bacteria; phylum Bacteroidota; class Bacteroidia; order Bacteroidales; family G3-4614; genus Caccoplasma_A. Next base: position 50,998 of record JAGBHI010000091.1, read on the forward strand.
TACCTATATGTTCCATATTACAGATTAAACGCGAACGGCTCTTATTTTCTGCAACCGAGGTATTGGACGACCTACAAAAGAAGAAAAAAGAACGCTCGCGTTTATACATACAACACGAGTACCAACTTTTTTCCTTCTTTTGCGTGAAAGTGTCCAATTTTCAGTTGCCGAAGAAAAGCCGATACGCTTCAGATTATTTTTGTTTGTTTATATATTATCTATACTTAATATTTATTTTAAATAAATTATATTTATAAATTAATTACATTTTAGGTATTAAATTTCATTATGTAAATTGCTTACGATGAAAGATAAAGTTGCGTCCCAAATATTTTTCTCTTACGATAGGGTCTGCTGCTAACTCCTCAGATGTTCCTTGAAACAAAATCTTTCCTTCAAATAGCAGATATGCCCTATCTGTAATACTTAAAGTTTCAGGAGCATTGTGGTCAGTTATAAGAATACCAATATTTTTCTCCTTTAGTTTATATACTATATACTGTATATCCTCAACAGCTATAGGGTCAACACCGGCAAAGGGTTCATCTAACATTATAAATTTAGGGCCTATAGCCAAACAGCGAGCAATTTCGGTTCTGCGTCTTTCTCCTCCGGATAATTGGTCTCCCAAATTTTTACGAACCTTCTCAAGACGAAATTCTGCAATCAATTCCTCCAACTTTTGATGTTGTTTTGCTTTATCCGGCTCAGCAATCTGCAATATAGAATAGATATTATCTTCAACACTCATCTTACGGAAAACAGATGCTTCTTGTGCTAAATAGCCTATTCCATGTTGAGCTCGTTTATAAACAGGGAACTTTGTTATTTCAAGGTCGTTCAAGAAAATTTTTCCTTCATTTGGTGTTACCAAGCCTGTAGTCATATAAAAGGTAGTTGTTTTCCCTGCTCCATTGGGACCTAACAATCCTACAATTTCTCCTTGTTTTACATTTATTGAAACATGATTGGCAACTATACGTTGTCCGTATTTTTTTACTAAACCTTCAGTTCGTAGCACCATCATCTCTTCTTGAGGCGCTGTTTGTTGTATATTACTATCTGTTTGAGACATATTATTTATTTTATCTTTTGCGAAATTAAACAAAATATGAATTATACGAAACAGAATTAATAGATTTATTTAAAAAAGAGTCTCCAAAATACGAACAAAAGCCTGCTTTTATCCTTTATGATTTAGAAGTTTCAATATTTTTACTAATTTTGCTGTAGCTATTCTAACAAAAGAATCTTAATATTTACAATATTATTGCATATATAATAGCATAATGAAACTTATTAAAACTTTTATTTTTGATAATCTCGCTAAATTTGGCAGATATATCATGTTGTTGGGGAAAGTGTTTACACGCCCTGACAAATGGAGTGTTTTTTTTAAAAGATATATAGATGAAGTTTATAAACTTGGTTTTGATTCAATTGCGATAGTATTCACCATATCTATATTTATAGGCGCTGTTATTGCTATTCAAACTCAAAAAAACATTACATCTCCTTTTATTCCTTCATATACAATTGGAATGTTAACCAGAGAGACCATATTATTGGAATTCTCATCAACCATTATGGCACTTATATTAGCAGGTAAAGTAGGATCAAGTATCTCTTCTGAAATAGGCACAATGAGGGTTACAGAACAAATTGATGCTTTGGAGATTATGGGAGTTAATTCGGCAAACTTCTTAATATTACCTAAAATAACTGCATTGGTTACATTTATCCCCGTTTTGGTTACCATTAGTATGGTTATGGGATTGTTGGGAGGATTTTTTGTTGGAGAGTTTACCGACATGTTCCCCTCTTCTAAATATATATATGGTTTGCAATCATATTTTCAAGAATTTTATGTTTGGTACTCAATTATAAAATCGTTATTCTTTGCTTTTGTAATATCAACAGTTGCTTCGTTTTATGGCTATACCGTTAAAGGTGGAGCGACAGAAGTTGGTAAAGCCAGTACCGATGCTGTTGTAGTAAGTAGTGTTACTATCTTATTATTAGATGTTCTTCTAACAAAAATTTTATTGTAATGATTGAGGCTAAAAATATTATAAAATCGTTTGAAGGAAAAGTTATTCTTCACAATATATCTGCAAAATTTTATGCAGGAAAAACTAATCTAATTATAGGACAGAGCGGTTCAGGTAAAACCGTTCTTATGAAATCGTTGGTTGGCTTATTACGCCCCGATAGTGGCGAGATTTTATATGATGGCAGAGATTTTCTAAAATATAACTCATCAGACATAAAAGATTTAAGAACTGAAATTGGAATGTTATTTCAAGGTTCAGCATTGTTTGACTCAATGACAGTATTGGAGAATGTTATGTTCCCATTACTAATGTTTACCAAACAATCTTATGCCGAGCGTAAAAAACGTGCCGAATTTTGTTTGGAGAGGGTTAATCTGAAAGGTGCTGACAAACTTTTGCCTGCAGAGTTGAGTGGAGGAATGCAAAAACGTGCTGCCATTGCAAGAGCCATAGCCTTAAACCCCAAATATCTGTTTTGCGACGAGCCAAACTCGGGAATAGACCCAAAAACATCATTGGTAATTGACAAACTTATTCATGACATTACACATGAATATAACATTACTACCATTATAAATACCCACGATATGAACTCGGTTATGGGTATTGGAGAAAATATTATTTTCTTGAACAGAGGTCATTTAAGTTGGGAGGGCACAAAAGAGGATATCTTCTCTTCGACCGACGAGGCATTTAACGAATTTGTCTTTGCCTCAGACATAATGAAGGAAGTAAAAGATTATGTAAATAGAGGTAGATAGATTTATATATCTTATATTCACCATATTACATCAAGCGCGATAAAAATATAGCAAATTATATGCAAAGATTATTTGTAAAAAAGTAAATTTTCACTATCTTTGCACTGCCTTTGAAAAAAGGAATGTTTGGTTCCTTGGCCGAGCGGTTAGGCACCGGTCTGCAAAACCGTTTACAGCAGTTCGAATCTGCTAGGAACCTCAAAAAAAGTTCTGAGAATTCTCAGAACTTTTTTTGTGTATTATATGAAAATTTCTAATCCCCCCTTATCTTTTAGCTCTCTTTTTTGATTCTCCTTGCAAATCGGCTATAATTTCATCAACCTTTTCTTTAGATGCTCCTAAAGTAACAGCCTTATCAAAATCAGCCATTGCCCTCTCTTTTTCAAATTGGCTCCACTCTATTTTTGCCCTTAAAACATAAAACAGAGGGTCATTAGCATCTATCTCCATAGCTTTTTTCAAATCCTCACGAGCCTTTAACATTTTTCCTATGTAAAAATATGCCTCTGCCCTACCAAAATAGGCTTCTGCATCTTTATCATTCTGCTTCAATACCTTTGTATATAAATCTACCGCCTCAGAATAGTAGTTTCTATACTTCATTAATGTAGCAAAACCCATATAGGCACTCCTACTATTGGGATTAGTTTTTAATATATGTTCAAAATCATATCTTGCAGAAAGAGTATCTCGCTTCTGCAGATAAATAATTCCTCGTTCATAAAGTATATCTTCCTCATCACCATCAAGCGATATAGCTGTAGAATAATCTGTTATAGCCTTATCTAAACTATCAATTGAAGCATATAAAGAGGCTCTGTTTTTTAATAATGTTACAGAACGGGGCATTATCATCAAGGCATTTGTATAAGATTTCAGTGCTTTATCGGTTTTACCCATATAACGCTGTACAGTTCCTAAATTTGATAATAAGAGTGCATTTTGAGCATTAGCCGGCTCTAACTCCAGAGCCTTAATCATTGACTCTTCGGCACATGCCCAATCTTCGTTATTGATACATTCAAACGATTTTTCAACAAGATTGTTATAATCTTGCGAATACGAAACCGTATTTTGAAAGACAAAAACTAATATTAATAGATATATTCTCTTCATAACAGGTGCTAAAATAGCCATTTTAATTGAAGAAAAAAATTATTTATTATTTTTTATGGTTGAAAAGGTAATTTTTAGAGTAAGTTTTTATATCTTTACAAATTGCAAATTATATACAATAATTTATCGGAAGGTGTTCCGATTATAAAATACTATAACATTGATATATAAGTACTTATATATCATTAATGCAAATATTGCATTTTAAGCAAGTTAAAAGTTCACGTTATTGATTTTTATATTTTACGAATAACTTGCTTACCCGGAGAGAAAAAAAATAAATAAAAACATATATAAATGATAAGTAAATGGAACTACTTACCTCTTACAGAACAACAACAGCAAATAAAGGAGAGCCTGGCAGAAGAGCTTGGCATATCTCCCGTTATCTGCGAATTATTGGCTCTCCGGGGGGTAAAAAATGCGGAAGAGGCTCAAAAGTTCTTTTCGCCACAACTATCTGACCTTCATGATCCATTCCTTATGGACGGAATGAAAGAAGCGGTAGAAAGACTTAATTATGCCATTGGACAGAAAGAGAGAATATTAGTTTACGGAGATTACGACGTTGATGGGACAACAGCAGTAGCTTTGGTATATAAATACCTAAAACCATACTGTTTCAACATTGAATACTATATACCGGACCGTTATGAGGAGGGATATGGTATATCTCGTAAAAGCATTGACTATGCTTATGAAAACGGAGTTAAATTAATTATTGCTCTTGATTGTGGAATTAAAGCTATTGATAAAGTTGCCTATGCAAAGAGCAAAGGCATAGACTTTATAATATGCGACCATCACGTTCCCGACAACGAATTGCCCAAAGCGGCAGCAATACTTAATCCAAAGCTGGAAAATTCAAACTATCCATACTCTGAATTGTCAGGTTGTGGCGTAGGATTTAAGTTTATGCAAGGTTTTGCAAAAGACAATGGCATAGACGATTCATCGCTATACCCATTGCTCGATTTTGTAGCCTTAAGTATTGCATCGGATATTGTTCCCATAACAGGCGAAAATCGTATTTTGGCTTATCACGGATTAAAAAGGTTAAACGAGAAGCCAAGCCACGGATTAAAGGGAATAATAAACATCTGTGGTTTACAAAACAAGCAGATAAGCACCTCTGACATTGTATTTAAAATAGGACCACGCATTAATGCGTCGGGACGCATGGAACAAGGCAAAGAGGCTGTTGACTTACTCCTATCAAGCGATTTTGAGGGAGCCAAAGAGCGTAGCCGAAATATTAACCAATATAACGAAGAGAGAAAAGCCCTTGACAAAACCATTACAGAAGAGGCAAATGAAATTCTCTCAAAAATGGAAGATTTAGATAAATTCAAATCTATTGTAATATATAACAGATCGTGGAAACGAGGCATTATAGGTATTGTAGCATCAAGGCTAACAGAGCTACACTATAAACCTGCAGTGGTTCTTGCATACTCAAATGGTATTGTTACAGGCTCTGCCCGCTCGGTTCAAGGTTTTGATATATATAAAGCCATTGAGTCTTGTCGCGATTTATTGGAGAGTTTCGGAGGACACACATACGCAGCCGGACTATCTCTTAAAGAAGAGAGAATACCTGAGTTTGTTGAGCGTTTTGAAGCATACGTCAAAGAGAATATAGAGAAGTGTCAAACCGTTCCTCAAATTGATATAGATGTTGAGTTATCATTTAAAGAGATAACCCCCGATTTGCACAAACAGATAATGGATTTGGCTCCATTTGGACCGGGCAATACAAAACCTGTATTTTTTACTCGAGATGTAAAAGATTATCAAGATAGCAAGTTGGTTGGCAAAGATGGCAAACACATTAAATTAGAGATGATTGATGACAGCTCTGCAAATATTCTCAATGGTATTGCATTTGACCAAAAAGAGCATTTTGAACACATAAAGGCAAACAAGCCTTTTGATATTTGCTACACCATTGAAGAGATGAAGTATAACAACCCAAAAGGTTATACAACAACTCCCCCTGTTGTAAGAAATCAAATTCAGCTTGCCGTCAAAGATATTATAAGTGAAAATAAGTAGTTGTTAGTTGTCGGTTTCGTAAACTCAACCGCCCTACGGGTAGTTGTTAGCTTTCAGTTATTAGTATTATTAGCCCAATTGGACCAATTAGTTGTATAAGAGAAACAGAGTTGCACTTTAAGAGTGCAACTCCGTTTAAACTAACGACTGCGGACAGAGCATTTTTTTGACGGACACACGATCGTGTCTCCCTACTTGCTTGGTTCCAGGATTTTGCGCCTAAACTTATCTGATTATCAACATCTTAATGGCGGTGTGTCATAATTGACAAACTACTGTGTTGTTTTCAATATTAGGGCTCAATCATGTACCTATGTACACTTCTTTCGCCCTAAATCTCAACACCTTGTATTTTATCAATTCTTACAAAGTTGCGAGTAAGCGAAAGCAGAGTAGTATTTATACAAACTATGCTGAGTGTAAGCAACTTAGAAAATTTCAAACCTTAAGAGGCTGTGCCCAAAAAAACATTTTGACACAGCCTCTTGGCTGATAGCTGAACACAGAAGCCTATTTTTCAACAAACTCTGTTATTCCTGCTTTTATAACAATATTATACCAATCTACTATTCGTTTTATATCGTTGGGATATACTCTTTCTCTGTCATAATCGGGGATTACGGTCTCTACATATTTTTTGTAGTCATCGGCACTCTTGCCTATTACAATCTCTTTGCCTCCCTCTTTCTCTTTGATTGTTTCAAATACTTCAGATAATGGGCGATCTTCTCCCTCGGTATATATTGATATATCGCCTAATGATATTATTTTATCGTGTGAGTATGCTGGTACTCGTTTACCTGTTACAAGCGACTCTACTACTAACATTCCTTTTGCTTGAGAGATTAATTTATATAATCCCGGCTTTCCTGAAATTGATAAAACGTTCTTTAACATAGTTGTTAGATTTATTTATTTTATTATTACTTCTTGTTTATTCTTGTATTGTATGGCGAATATACGAAAATATATACTATATATCTATATATATCCCAATATTTTTTCCAATTGTTTTAATACCGAGCTTTTACCGTCATTATCTATTATATAATCGGAACGGCTTTCTCTCTCGCTATCGCTCATCTGCGATTTTATGCGCGAACGGACCTCTTCGGCACTCATTCCATTTCGTGCCATAACTCGGGCAACTCTTACATTTTCCGATGCAGTTACGCACCATATCTCATCAACCAATTTGTCAAACCCCGATTCAAACAATATTGCCGACTCTATAAAAACAAATTCTGAATTTTGTTGTAAACACCACTCCTTAAAGTCATCTTTGACTGCAGGGTGTATTATTGAGTTTATAATTTTGGTGTTCTCGGCTGATGCAAACAAGAAATCGGATAACATCTTTTTATTTAAGGAGCCATTTATATATATATTCTCTCCTAAAATAGATTGCAACTTATATTTTACCTCTGATGATATTGCTGTAATATATTTTGCCCTCTCGTCACTGTCGTAAACTGCAAAACCTGATGCTTTCAGAATTTTACAGACAACACTCTTTCCACTGCCTATACCGCCTGTTATTGCTATAATTTTCATCTATTCCGATAAAATTCCTGATTGCTCTATATTGACAATTTTTTTATCTATAATATACTCAACGCTATCCGGCATAATAATTGGATTTTTTATATAGTCGGGATATTTTAAAAGGCGTAAGGGTAATTTACTTATATTCTTTTTAAATTGTCTGTAATCAACAACTACACCAAACAATGAGGCATTTGCCTCAGGGAAGAGCGTTAATGGAACTAAAAATTCCACATCGGCAGTTGCCGGAAATGTCATTACCGATACATCTTTGGGGAAATTAGCACTTTGAATTGATAGGGTTATCTTTTTTGATATCAACTCTTCAACAGGTATTATTACCTTAACCTGTTCTGGGACAATCTTAGCTCCTTCAATGGGCTTTATATTTAGATTTGCAACTACTGTATCGGCTATATTGTGTAGCGATAGCAATTCTGTTTCAACACTCTTTATATTTGACGAAATTGCAGAATCTGCATATAGTTCTACCTCTGATGGTGTTACCTGTATCGCTCCATTTCTTATACAATTTGATGATATTGTTATGTCAGAATTTAAGGAAATTGGCAAATGTACTCCTTTTTTATCGCCATACAACAACACCAACGAATCGCAATATACTTCTATCAACTCAGATGATGAATTTATTTCTCCGTCAACAATGGACAATAGTTTATCGTGAGGGATAACTATACGTCCCCTGTTTTTAGTGAGTTCAGAGAAATTGACTTCGATAGGCTTTACTCGCCCTAATGAATAATTTATAAGGTTTATTCCCTTATCTCGTAATACTACATCAATTGTTGATGGTGGCTCTTTTGTAAAGATAATATCTTTGGGTATGTTTACATATTCAACAGGTATTGATACATTTACATTGTCTTTATTATTTAAAGACTGCAAGAACCAAAACATGGTTGAAATTAGCAGAAAAAGAAGAAATATTAAAAATTGCTTGTTTCCCTCGCTCTTAAATGGTGTCAATATGGTTTTGAGCAGAGAGAATAGAGCACATATTGTATTCCAAAACTTTCTCATTACTATATCTCTTTTTAGTTTCTATAAAACTATATATATAAACAAAAAGGTCTCCGAAAAAATTAAAGTATTACCTCAACATTTTCGAAAACCTCCTTTTTTATCGTAAAGTTACAATACTATTTTTGTGGTTGCTCTGACGCATCGGGGGCTGTTGCATATATTGATGATTTCTCAATTGTTATTTGCAAACCATCAGCAATCTCCAAAACAACAGTATTCTCTTTTACGTTTTTAATTTTTCCGTGAATTCCTCCGGCTGTAATTACTTTATCGCCCGATTTTAATCCTTGACGGAATTTTTGAATCTCTTTTTGACGTTTTGTTTGAGGTCTTATCATAAAGAAATAGAAAATAGCTACTAATGCTACTATAAATATGATGTTTGACCAACCTGCTCCTGCTTGAGCTTCTTGTAATAAAATTGTTAAAATAGTGTTCATATCATTTATTTTTTTAAGTTACTATTATAAGGTTCTAAGGTAATAAAAGTTTATCAATCCTTACTAATTTTACCCTCTTTTTTCATTTTTTTTATAATTGCGTCTAATACTCCGTTAATAAACGTTGCACTTTTTTCTGACGCATATGATTTTGCAAGTTCAATATACTCGCTTAATGTTACATTTATTGGTATTGTAGGGAACATGCGTGCCTCTGTTATAGCCATACACATTATTACAAAATCCATATTTGCAATACGGTCTGCCTCCCAATTCTTTGCTGCTGCTGATATGTACTTGACATTTGCATCAAAATCAAGGATTGTATGACTTAATAATTTACCGGGAAAATCTGAATCTTCTCCTGCATCAAAAGAGTCAATCAAAGGCATATTCTCATCGCTCTCCTGAGTAAATGTTTTTATTGTCTTTAATACGAATGTTGCTATTATATCAATATCGTTATTCCAATAAAGAGACTCTCCCTCTAATGCCTCATCTATATCTTGATTATCAGCCCACTCCTTGACCATTCTTTTCCAGAACGTCTTATCTGCCTCATAAGAATCTTCCTGCTCTAAATATTCAGCATATGCTTCTCCTTCAAGAATTGAATCAAGCATTGATTTTATCAAACGCGGTGTCAAAACAGCATTTACATCAGGATTCTTGTGAAGATATTCATTTAATTGAATATTTTCAGAAAGTTGTTGAGCCAATCTGTTGTTTGCCAACTTCCAATTTATATCCTTATCTGCTACGGGATTTATATATCTGTTACGCAATCTATCAATTCTCTCTTGTTGCTCTTGTGTTAATTTTACAATCAATTGCAAAAGCAAAATATACAAATCATATGTTTTTTGCATACTGTGAGAATACTCCATCTCTGATTGAGTAATAGATTTATCTCTATCAATAAAGGCTGAAAATACTATTTGAAGTATTTTGTTTCGTATTAGAACTCGATTTGTCATATTAAATCATATAAATTTTATACTCCTTTCTCCAAAGGGCATGCAAAGATAACTATTTTTTAGTAAATACATAACTTATTATGTTGTTATTGCCACTATTCCTATTATAAATTGCTCTTTATTTATACTACCACTACCATTTATATGGTATACACCCAACTCAATTATTAATAAATGTTAATTAATAAAATTAAATATAACTTTTGTATATAATTAAAAAATATTCTTTATTATATTTGCATTATAACAATCATTAAGTAAAACGCCATGAATAGTAACATTAGCTCAGAAGAGATTGGCTTTGAAAAGGAAATTATATTTTCCAAAAACATTAAAGCAGGGAGTAGAGTCTATTATATAGACGTTAAAAAGAGTAGAAAAGATGATATGTATATAACAATTACCGAGAGTAAACGAGTATCATCTAAGGAAGAAGAAGTTCCCCGATACGAAAAGCATAAGCTCTTCTTATACAAAGAAGATTTTACAAAATTCAAAGAGGGCTTAAATGAAGCTATTGAATTTATATCAAATGAATAAGTTTAACCATTTCATTTAAATATAACAATACACAAGTATTTGAAAGTTGAATTATAACTCTTCTTTCAAATACGTTGTTGTATGTGTTGTATATTCTTTACATAAATCTTTTGGTGTTCCGCAACAGAGAATATTTCCTCCCCCCACTCCTCCTTCGGGACCCATATCTATAATATAATCTGCCGATTTTATAATATCAAGATTGTGTTCTATTACAAGTATTGTATTTCCTTTATCTGCCAATTTATTCAATACATTTAACAGAACCCTGATATCTTCAAAGTGTAAACCTGTTGTTGGTTCGTCAAGAAGATAGAGAGTGTTTCCTGTATCTCTTTTTGCCAATTCAAAAGCTAACTTAACACGCTGGCTTTCACCTCCCGAAAGTGTTGTTGACGGTTGTCCCAATTTTATATATCCTAAGCCTACGTCTTGTAGTACTTTTATTTTATTTAAAATTACAGGTACATTTTCAAAAAACTCCACCGCTCTGTTAATTGTCATATCCAATACATCTGCGATAGATTTACCTTTATATCTTACCTCTAATGTTTCTCTATTATACCTTTTACCATGACAAACATCGCAAGGGACCATCACATCAGGCAAGAAGTTCATTTCAATATTTTTATAGCCATTACCGCCACATGCTTCGCATCTTCCACCTGATATATTAAAAGAGAAACGCCCAGATTTATATCCTCTAATTTTAGACTCGGGTAACTCGGTAAACAAATTTCTTATATCTGAGAATACTCCTGTATATGTTGCCGGATTTGAGCGCGGCGAACGTCCTAATGGAGATTGGTCAACCGTTACAAGCTTATCAATATTCTCCAAACCTTCAATTGATGAATATGGCAACGGTTTTTTTAATGAGCGATAAAACATTGAACTTATTATAGGTTGCAATGTACCATTTATCAATGACGATTTACCGCTTCCCGATACTCCTGTTACACATATAAATTTACCTAAGGGCAACTCCAAATCAACGTTTTTCAGGTTGTTACCGCAAGCACCTTTTACTATTATGCTTTTTCCATTACCCTTGCGATAATCTTTGGGTGTCTCAATCAAACGTGTCCCATTCAAAAATTCAGATGTAACGGTTTTTGATTGTAACATCTCTTGGGGTGTTCCTGCAAATACCACATCTCCACCCTTTCGTCCTGCTCCGGGTCCCAAATCTATAATATAATCGGCAGCAAGCATCATCTCTTTATCATGCTCAACAACTATTACCGTATTGCCAATATCCCTAAGACGCTTTAAGGAGTTTATCAACTTAACGTTATCTCTTTGATGCAAACCTATACTTGGTTCGTCTAATATATATAGTACATTTACAAGGCGTGTTCCTATTTGGGTTGCCAATCTTATTCGCTGATTCTCTCCTCCCGATAGTGAAACTGATGTTCTGTTAAGGCTCAAATACTCCAAACCAACATCAATCAAAAACTTCAAACGGGTTTTAATCTCTTTTATAATCTCTTGAGCTATAGCCTTTTGTTTTTCTGAAAGGAAATTATCACTATCGGCAAACCACTCATATAGCGTTTTTATATCCATAGAGGCTAATTCCGCTATGTTTTTACCATCTATGCGATAATGTAACGACTCTTTGTTAAGCCTCATTCCATGACACTCATCACATTGAACAACAGAGACAAATTGTCCTGCCCACTTTTGAGATTGAGATGATGCATCAGATGAGTTTTGCATCTCAATATACTTTATCAACCCTTCATACGGCATAAAAAAGTTTGATGATGAGCCTAACACATGATCTTTTATTGTCAACCTCTCGTTAGTTCCATTCAGTATTTCGTCTAATGCCTCTTCGGGGACATCTTTTATAGGAGTTTTAATTGTTACTCCGTATTTATCACATATAGCCTCAATTTGCCAAAACACAAGGGTGTTTTTATATTTCCCCAAAGGAAGAATTCCGCCTTGATATATTGACAATGTATTGTCAGGTATAATCTTGTCTTTATCTATTATATTTATATATCCTAATCCTTTACAGCGAGGACATACCCCATTGGGCGAATTAAAAGAAAAATTATGAGGTGCCGGCTCAGAGTATGACAAACCTGTCTTTGGGTCCATCAACATTCGGCTGTAGTGTCTGACTTCGTTACTCTCCATATCCAAAATCATAACCAATCCCTCGCCTCTTCTCATAGCATTTCGCAAACTATCTTTAAGACGACGTTCATCATTTGATGATACTTTAAGTTTGTCAACTACCAACTCAACACTATGATTTTTATATCTGTCAAGTTTCATTCCGGGAAGAATTTCTCTAATCTCCCCATCAACTCTTACATATAAGTATCCCTTTTTACGAACTTGTTCAAATAGCTCCTTGTAATGACCTTTACGGTTTCTGACCAAAGGAGCCAATATGTTTATTTTTTTACCCTCATATTTTTCAATAACAAGTGAAAGTATCTGCTCTTCGCCATACTTTACCATTTTTTCTCCTGACAGGTAAGAGTATGCCTCGCCTGCCCTTGCATATAAAAGGCGTAAAAAATCATATACCTCAGTTGTTGTTCCTACTGTTGAACGAGGATTTTTATTGGTAGTCTTTTGTTCTATGGCTATAACCGGTGATAAACCTGTTATTTTATCAACATCGGGGCGCTCTAAAGTTCCTAAAAAATTTCGGGCATATGAAGAGAATGTTTCGATATATCGTCTTTGTCCTTCAGCAAATATAGTATCAAATGCCAGCGACGACTTGCCGCTACCACTTAAACCTGTAATAACAGTTAAACTATTGCGAGGTATTACTACATCAATATTTTTTAAATTATTAGCCCTCGCCCCTATTACCTCTATATTACCTTTAGCCATAATTACAAATTAATCTATAACCCACCTTTTATCAAACACACATAGCCCGTTTGAACTATAATACAAATCATCAACAACAGGAACTAACAATATATATGAATTTCCCTCTCGTACATGAAGTTTTGATGATTTCAACCACATATTAAACTCCTTTAATTGAGAATATGTTATTCCGTGGCTTTGTGCAAATTTTGATAAATCAAGAATATCTTTAGAGACCTCTACCTCCTTAAATTTTATTTGGGGATATAGTTGCGATGAACGTATGGCAAAACCATATTTGATAGGGTTTTCCATTATTGTTTTTATTGCCAACAACCTGAATATGTATCGCGATGTCTCCTCGTTTAGCCACAAATCAAAGGCATGGTTTTGATTTTGTTGTAAAAGTTCTTTAGAAATTCTATTACAACCGGCATTATATGATGCAGCAGCTGTTATCCAACTTCCGTATTTCTCATAGGCCGATTTTAGATATTTGCATGCTGCTCTTGTTGATTTTATAATATTATATCTCTCATCAACATTATCATTAACCTCCAATCCCAATTCTTTTGCTGTTGATGACAAAAGTTGCCACAATCCTGCCGCTTTAGACGGAGAAAAAGCTCTCACATTTAAAGAGCTTTCAATAACTGCCAAATAGACAAAATCCCCAGGCAAACCCATCTCCTCAATTATTGGTTTGATTATAGGAAAATATCTGTTTGCCCTTTTGATAACTAAAAGCGTATTTGTATGTCCATAACAGAACGATATTATCTCTCTATCCAATCGCTCACGCATATCAAATCTATCAAACGACACCTTTTCTCCTCCCCACTCTAACGAATACGGAATTAATGGTGCTGATGATACAACAGACTGATACTCACTCCTATTTTGCGAATATGAATAACTGCTTATGAATAAAGTTATTAGAATAGTTATTATATAATATCTCATTATTATTTTATTACTTAGCTCTTAATATATTTATATGACCTTTTAATTCATACTCTTGTCCGTCAGAACCTTTAGCCTGAATTACATAAAAATAGACACCCGGAGGTACGAGTTTCCCTTTATAATTTCCGTCCCAACCTGCAGAAGGATCTTCAAAGCTATACATTTTTATTCCCCAACGGTCAAAGATAGAGCATTTGAACTCAACTATTGATTTATAAGCAACTCGCCACTCATCGTTAATACCCGGCGATGTACCCGGAGAAAAAGCATTAGGAACATCAATAAATGATTCACTTACTGATATTGTATATGTAATTTTTTCGCGACATGTTGCATTCTCGGCATGCAAACGAACATATACTGTACCTGCTTCTTTAAAAGTATAATTCAAAGTTTGGTCCAAATATGTTGCATAAACAACAGGATCTTCATCGTCAGGACCTTTGTCGCTTTTAAAAAATTGCCAACAGAAATAGTTATCCTCATTAACATATGCCTCAAAAACCATATTCACAGGAGCTGATCCCCCATATGAGCCATCTTCAGTATCAACCTCAATCTCATTCTCAGCCTCTCTCTCCAATTGGGTAACCACCCCTTTTAAAAATATTGCTTGCGGAACAAACTCCTCTGTTGTGGTTATCTCCTTTACTGTTTCGCCCCAATAGGTTGGAATATCATCAACAAGAGTAATATATGTTTTCTCATATGGAGAGTCAATAACCAATTTATCATCTATTGATGGTTTTATATTTTCTTGCGATACCTCTACTGAGGTTTCAAGTGTTTCATCTTCATCATTCCATACCCAAGTATTATATTTTACGTTACGAGGGAATGCTTCCATTGCACCATAAATATTATAATATGGTATTGTTATTCCATCACCTGTTAGTCTGGCAGAGTTACACATATTTGTGTAGGAATAATCTATTTCAAGATTTGTTGTCTGAATGTATCCTGAAACCCAAAAATTATAGCTTACACCATCTTGTTCAATTACATAACCACAATCTTTTTTGCCTCCCGTAAAGGTTAAAACCCCTCCTTGTTGTACTGCTGTTGTTATTAGCTCTTTTTGAAATACCCCTGATGTTGAAAAGCTATATAAATTCATAGGTTCGGTACTATTTGAAACAAACCTGAAAGAGACAGGTATATCGCGCTGAACAACATAACAGCCTAAATTTAAGCCAGACGAAAAGTTTGGTACGTATTTATATGATTTTCCGCCATTTACCAACAACTCTGGCATATCTGACTGCGAGAAAGAATTTACAGCAAACAACAATATTATAAGTGAGATTATAAACTTCTTCATTTTACACAAAATATTAATTTTCAAAGATACAATTTTTATAGCAATATTCTCTATTTTATCTCTCTTTAAAGTTAAAATTATTATAAGAGTTTTATCTTTATATTAAACGTATTAACGAATAAATTATTACGAGTTGCAACAATAAGGTTTTTTTCATAACTTCGCAGATTGTAAATTGTGAAATTATTTTCATATGAAATTATCAAAAAAACTATTTGCTTTAATCATAGCAATCATATTCATAAGTATTGCAAATATATCAGTAATTACAGCTCAAGATTATAAGAAAACTGTAATTAACGGAACTGAATGTTATATATACTATGTTATTCAAGGTGAAGGATTTTACAGCATCGGAAAAAAATTTGGCGTAACACGCGATGAAGTTGTAAAATTTAACCCTTCTGCCAATAAAGGATTAAACAGAGGTCAAAAATTATTTATTCCTATTAAAGGACAAAATGCTTCAGGCACCAATAAAACTGAGAACAACAAAACAAATCAGCCATTAATTCATGTTGTAAAAAAAGGAGAAAGCCTATTCTCTATCTCAAAATTATATAACACTACCGTAAACGATATCAAAGAGTTAAATTCGTTAAATACCAACTCAATAGGAATAGGACAATCTCTAATTGTAGGTTCTAAAGAGGTAGCAAAAGAAGAGGCAGCAAACAACATTATTGTTGCTGACAATAATGCGACTGAACCTAAAGAAGATACTATTATTGACAATAATAAAGTTATAATAGACGGCGTAACATATAACACCGAGAAATATATTGTAAAAAGGAAAGAGACTCTATATAGTATTTCTCAAAAATTCAATACTACTGTTGATGCTATCCTTGCATGTAACCCCGGTATAAAAAGCCTATCAAAAGACGATATATTAAGAATTCCCATGACTAAGGAAGTTTTAGATATTGTTGATGAGTACAGCGCAGAGAACAAACAGGTTATACTAAACGATAATAATGGTTCTTCGGTAGAACTTACGACAAACACAAAAAGTAACATTAACATTGCTGTAATATTACCTTTTAAAATTAAAAGTCCAAATAATCAGTCAATAATATACTCTGATTACTACAAAGGCATATTACTATCATTGGATAGTCTTAAAAACGAAGGTTTAAACGCAAATGTATATACATTTGATACAAATGGAGAGATTGAGACTCTTAAAAATATCTTAGAACGCCCCGAGATGAAGAATATAGATATAATCTTTGGCTCGGACAAAAACGAAGAGATATCTATATTAGGCAATTTTGCAAAACAAAACAAAACTTATTTGGTAAACTCTTTTTCGGTAAAAAACAGAGAATTTGAGAATAATAAATATATAATCCAAGGGCACATACCAAGTTCATTATTCTTCTCGGCAGCAAGCAATAACCTTATAAATTTAACAATTGACAAAGAGGTTGTATTTTTAATTGACAATAACGAGCCAAATGACAAACAAGAGTTTGTTGATGCTGTTGCAACAGGAATTAAATTAAGCGGAAGAGAATATAAAAAGTTCTCATTTAATGAAGTTGCTGATTTTGAAATTCTATTAGAAGCTCTTACTGAAGATAAAGACATTATCTTCATTGCCTCATCATCAAGCCGTAGCGGAGTTGCAAAATCGGCTGCCATTGCTTCGCGTATTAAAGAGAGCAAGCCAAACATCGCTGTATCTCTATTCGGTTATCCCGAATGGCAAACATATATTAAAGATTATCTGGATACATTCCACTCACTAAACACAACTATTTTTACAAGATTTTATATCGAACCCGTAAAAACAAATTGGAAAAACTTTAATAGAGATTTTAATTACTGGTTTGGAGACGAAAAGAGTTCAATGATACCCGCCCCTCATATTTTAGGCTTTGATACCGGAATATATTTAATTGGTGGAATGCTTCGCCATGGCTCAAATTTTGAACAATATTTAGAGACCATATCTTCTCAAAGTTTACAAACAGATTTTTCATTCGAGAGATTTTCAGATGTAAGCGGATTTGTAAACAAAAACCTATATTTTGTAACATTCACCCCTGAATATAAGGTGGCTAAAGAAAAAATTAAGTAATGAAGCGCATATTAACCATAATAATTACACTTTTTATATGCTATAGCTATGCTAATAGCCAAAAAAAAATAGATAGAGAACTTTGGTTTGGAGCTAAAGGGGGCATAACTTTCTCAAATCTATCTACAGCCCCAAATATAAACCAATCTATGGAGATGGGTGTATTGGGCGGAGCAACCATGCGTTACATTGAAGAGCGTTTTTTTGGAGTCATACTTGAACTAAATTATGCTCAAAAAGGCTGGAAAGAGGATTTTGAAGATAGCGATCCTCAATATAAATATTCAAGAACATTAAATTATATTGAACTTCCTTTTTTAGCACACGTATATTTTGGTAAAAAAAGTTTCAGATTTTTTGTAAACCTCGGTCCTCAAATAGGAGTATGTATAGGAGAAAAAACAAAATCTAATTTTGATATTGAGAAACTACCTCTATTCAGCATACCGAGAGAAACAACTCATTTAAACAAGAGCATTGACAAACCTTTTGATTATGGTTTAACAGGAGGATTAGGTTGCGAGATAAGGATTAAAAACAGGCACTCAATACAGATTGAAGGAAGATACTATTTTGGCTTAGCTGATATATTCAATAATAAGAGTGATGATTATTTCTCAGTATCATCTAACCAATCAATACTCGTTGCCCTAACGTACCAATACAATATAAAAAACAAGAAAAAGAGATAAGATAGTTTATTCGTACGATATAAAAACAAGATAATCGCCACAAGCCTTTATCTCAAACGTATCTCCCTCACAACAATTAAGTGTTCCCTGCCACAATGATGTAAAATCATAAATAGGATATTTCAACCCTATTGACTCAAAATGAGTAGCATTAAAATTGAAGATTGATACACGCTCTCCCCTATAAGACAAAAAAGAGTTATCGCCATTACAAGGAATAAATACACCATAATCAGTGAAACATTTAACTTCAACCCCCATACGCATATAATCAATCAGCAATGCTATATTGCCCATTGTATGGTCTTCGCGTTTACCTGTTGCTCCAACAATTGCAATACTCTTACAACCTCGCTTAACAAGATAATTTACAGCTTTAGTTTGATCGTTTGTCTCTTGATCTGAATCAACACTTATTATATCTGCAAATTTTATTCTGTTTTCGGTACTTAAAGAATCGCCATCTCCAATTATAACATTTGGGATAAAACCCTTTGCTATATAGGTATCAGCTCCACCATCACAACATACAACATACTCTGCATCGTGTAATATTGATAATGGATATTGGTGCGACGGGAACTCGCCGTTGGCCAATATTACTGCATCAAATTTTTCGGGTTTTATTATATTAATTGTTTTCACAGAACATCATTTTGTGCCATTTATAATAGCCGAATATTGCTATAATGGCATATAAGAGATATAGTCCGGCAGTAAAATACAACTCCTTATAGATATATAATCCTGCACTTACAATATCCACAACTATCCATACCAACCACTGCTCAACATATTTACGAGCAAGCATCCACATTGCAACAATGCTTAATGCAGTAGTAAAAGAGTCAATCCATGGCACCGTGCTATTTGTATATTCTATTAAAAGCCAACTAATAAATAGCTGTAAAATCAAATAGACAATTACAACTCCAAACCAATTTATTTTAGGCATACGAGTTATTGGCAACTCCTTTATTACAGTCTCTTTCTTACCTATAAGTTTAAAGCCATATTGCCACGACAGCCAACCATACAACGCTATAACCAGATAGTAAATATTTATACCAAAATCGGCATACAAACCTGCGTCGTAAAATATGAACAAATATATTGCAGGCATTATTATACTTACAATCCATAAATATATACTTGCCTTATACTCAAGCCAAAGATATATAAGACCTGTAACAACGCCTGCTATTTCTAAGAATTGTTCAAACATTCAAATATAGGAATATCTTATCAGCTTTTAATATTTGGTTCTTCCAAACCATAGCCATTCTTCTTATCAATTCTTTTCAATATAACGGCAAATAACATAGCTACCACACCAAGAACAGCAAACACTACCATTGGCAATGTATAGTTATATCTTACGCTCTCTTCTGTAACCGATGTTATACAATATTTATCAAGTACCCAACCTATTAAAAGAGGAAATCCCATCAATCCCCAATTTTGTACCCAAAATATAAGTGCATATGCTGTTCCCAATTGTTTATCATCAATAATTTTGGGAACTGAGGGCCACATTGCCGATGGTACAAGAGAGAATGCTGCACCCAAAATAAACATAAGTATTGTTGCAAACCACCAATAGTTAAGAACGGGCAATGCAAAGAATAGATGAACAAGAACAAGTAACAATGAGCCAAAAATCATAATTGAAGCTCCGTAACCTTTACGATCGTACATCATTCCAAAAAAAGGAGTAAGCACCATTGTTCCAAATGGTAATATAGAGGGTATAATACCTGCAAGAGATGGCTCTACATTGTATTTGTTAATCATCAAATCGGTAGCATACTTCAAGAATGGGAAAACAGCCGAATAGAAGAATACGCAAATAATAGCAATAAGCCAGAATCCTCTGTTCTTTACAACCTTTGAAACGTCTGATACCTTAAATTGCTCTTCATCATCTGCTCCATTATCAGAGCCTGCTTGAGCATCGAGTTTCTTATCATAAAAGGTATAACCTACAAAACCTATAAAACCTATACATAAGAACAAAAGGCACATTAATATTGGCATTGATTGATTATAATCAACCAATCTGCCATTCTCCATAACTCCAAAATACTCTGCAATGGGCATAGCAAACATAAGTGCTATTATAGTGCCTATACGAGCAATAGCCACCTGCAAACCCAAAGCTAAAGCAATCTCTTTACCTTTAAACCACTTTACAATAATTTTGGTAACAGTAATATTCATTATCTCGCAACCAACACCAAAAACAGCGAAGCCTAATGATGCCAATACTACCTGCATTTTAATACCAAAAATTGCGCCTTCGGTAGGTAATATTCCCTCTATTGCAAGATATTTTATTGCAGTACCTATAATCATTAACAATGCTGATGTCAATCCTGTAAAACGAATACCAAATTTATCAAGAATTAACCCACCAAAAATTATCATCAACAAGAATACATTCAAATAGCCATACGCTCCCGAAAATATTCCATAATCTGAACTATTCCAACCCAATTCACTCTCTAAAACGCCCTTTAACGGAGCCATAACATCAGTAAGAATATAACCACACATCATTGTAAACGATACAAGTATCATTACAGTCCATCTCACAGATGCTGAGTCGCTTATTTTATGCATATTAAATAAATTTTATTAAAGTTATTATTTATCTTTTCTCAAACAACATTACATTCTCAACATGATGAGTATGAGGGAACATATCTACAGGTTGAACCTTAACTATTTTATATGCCTCATTCAACATTGCAGCATCTCTTGCCTGCGTAGCAGGATTACAACTAACATAAACAATTTTTTCAGGTGCTGCAGCAAGAATAACGTTTATGACATCTTCGTGCATTCCGGCACGTGGAGGGTCAGTAATTATCACATCGGGACGACCATTCTTTTCAACAAAATCATTTGTTAGAATATCTTTCATATCCCCTGCAATAAAATATGTGTTAGATATTGAATTTATCTCAGAATTTACCTTTGCATCTTCAATAGCCTCAGGAACATACTCAATTCCTATAACCTTTGAGGCTCTTTTTGCCACAAAGTTTGCAATAGTTCCCGTTCCTGTATATAAATCATACACAAATTCATTACCTGTAAGCCCTGCAAAATCCCTAACAACACTATAAAGACGATAAGCCTGCTCTGAGTTTGTTTGATAAAATGATTTAGGACCAACCTTAAACTTCAAATCCTCCATCTGCTCAATGATGTGGTCTTTTCCGCTCCATACATGTATAGGTAGGTCGTTTATGGTATCGTTACACTTTTGATTTATAACATACAATAACGAAGTAATTTGTGGAAACTCGGCTGATATATGTTGCATCATTGACGATATCTTATCTCTATCGTCAGTTGCAAAAATAACAATAAGCATTATTTCGCCTGTTGATGCAGTTCTGATTATTATACCGCGCATATCACCCACTTGTGCTCTCAGATCGTAGAATGAGTAGGCGTTATCAATAGCAAATTTCCTTATTGATAGGCGTATGGCATTTGAAATATCATTTTGAAGATGACACTCCTTTATATCGAGCACTTTATCAAACATTCCGGGTATATGAAATCCGAGAGCATCGCGCGAAGTAAACTCCTGTTGTGAATCAAGTTCCTCTTTAGTAAGCCACGAGCGATTTGAGAATGTAAACTCTAATTTATTTCTATAATAGTACTGCTTCTCAGAACCCATTATAGTAGAGACTTCAGGAAGTTCAACCTTTCCAATACGCACAAGATTATCAACTACTTGTTGTTGTTTGTACTCTATTTGTTTGGCATAATCAAGGTGTTGCCACTTACAACCGCCACAAACGCCAAAATGACGACATTTAGGTTCAACCCTGAAAGGCGAATAACTTTTTATATTTTTTATAGAGCCTTCGGCATAACTGTTTTTCTTACGGGTAAGCTGAATATCCGCAACATCACCGGGAGATGCAAATGGAACAAACACCACTAAATCATTAACCCTTGCCACTGCTTTACCTTCAGCAGCAACGCCCTTTATCTCAACATCTTCAATAAGGGGTAATTCTCTCTTTTTACGTGCCAATTTTATTATATATTTATTCTAAATTATTATTCAATTTCTCAAACTTGTTTCATCTACTCAATAAAGCAGATAATATCAAAAAATTCTTTCAAAGTTACATATAATTGACGGAATTAGAACTATAAAATATTTTTTTTAATTTTTTTATCAATTCGCCCCTCTCCCACTTGCAAAATCAGAGTTATATTATTACTTTTGTAATTGGTTCGGACAAAAAGAACGAAAAAAAACAATTTATTAATCATTATATTAACTAACACATTTAAAGAATGAAGAGAGTTTATACCTTCGGTAACGGACAAGCAGAAGGCCGTGCCGATATGAAAAATCTTCTCGGAGGTAAAGGTGCTAACCTTGCTGAAATGAACCTTATCGGTGTTCCTGTTCCTCCGGGCTTTACCATCACAACAGAAGTTTGTACTACCTACACTAAAGAGGGTAAAGATGCAGTTGTTGCAATGATAAAAGAAGACGTTGAGAAAGCAATTGCTCACGTTGAAAATCTAATGGGTACAAAATTCGGTGATGCTAAAAATCCTCTATTGGTATCGGTTCGCTCAGGAGCACGTGTTTCTATGCCCGGTATGATGGATACAGTTCTTAACCTTGGTATCACAGAAGAGGTAGCAGAAGGTATTGCAGAAAAATCAGGTAACCCTCGCTTCGCATGGGACTCATACAGACGTTTCGTTCAAATGTACGGAGACGTTGTTCTTGGTATGAAACCCAAAAGCAAAACAGACATTGACCCCTTTGAGGAGGTTATGGACAAAGTAAAAGAGGCTAAAGGTGTAAAATTAGATACTGAACTTGACGTTGAAGATCTTAAAGAGTTGGTAAAACTTTTCAAGAGCGCAGTTAAAGAGAGAACAGGTAAAGATTTCCCCGACAATCCTTGGGAGCAACTTTGGGGTGCTATCTGTGCTGTATTTGACAGCTGGATGAACGAGCGCGCTATCTACTACCGCCGTATGAACCAAATTCCCGAAGAATGGGGAACTGCAGTAAACGTACAAGCAATGGTATTTGGTAACATGGGTAACACATCTGCAACAGGTGTAGCATTTACTCGTGACGCTGCAACAGGAGAGGATATCTTCAACGGTGAGTACCTAATCAACGCACAAGGTGAGGACGTTGTAGCAGGTATCCGCACACCTCAACAAATCACAATTGAGGGTTCACGTCGTTGGGCAAAACTTCAAGGAATTAGCGAAGAGGAGCGTGCTTCAAAATATCCTTCACTTGAAGAGGCTATGCCTGAGTGTGCAAAAGACCTTATCGAAACTCAACAAAAATTGGAAGACTACTTTACAGATATGCAAGACCTTGAGTTTACTATCCAAGATGGTAAATTGTGGTTATTGCAAACTCGTAACGGAAAACGTACAGGTGCTGCCATGGTAAAAATTGCTATGGATATGCTTCGCGACGGACAAATTGACGAGAAGACTGTATTGAAACGTATGGAGCCACAAAAACTTGATGAGTTGCTACACCCAATCTTTGACAAAGTAGCTCTTAAAGAGGCACGCGTAATGGCAAAAGGTCTTCCCGCATCTCCCGGTGCTGCATCAGGTCAAATCGTATTCTTTGCTGACGACGCTGAGGCATGGGCTGAGAAACGTAAAAAAGTTATTCTTGTTCGTATCGAGACTTCACCCGAAGACCTTCGCGGTATGAACGTTGCACAAGGTATCCTTACAGCACGTGGTGGTATGACATCACACGCAGCAGTTGTTGCTCGTGGTATGGGTAAATGTTGTGTATCAGGAGCAGGAGAAATCATCGTTGACTACAAAGCTCGTACAATTGAGATGAGCGGTAAAGTATATAAAGAGGGTGATTGGATTTCATTGAACGGATCAACAGGAGAGGTTTACGACGGTCAAGTAAGAACTGTTGAGGCTGACCTAAGTGGTGACTTCGGTGCTATCATGGATATCGCTGAAAAATTCACTCAAATGGACGTTCGCACAAATGCTGATACTCCTCGCGATGCTGAAACAGCTCGCCGTTTTGGTGCAAAAGGTATTGGTCTTTGCCGTACAGAGCATATGTTCTTTGAGGGCGACCGTATCAAAGCAATGCGTGAGATGATTCTTTCAAAAGACGAAGATGGACGTCGTGAAGCTCTTAAGAAACTTCTTCCAATGCAACGTCAAGACTTCTACGGAATCTTCAAAGCAATGGACGGATTTGGCGTTACTATCCGCCTACTTGATCCTCCTCTACACGAATTCGTACCTCATCAATTAGCAACTCAAAAAGAGCTTGCTGAAGAGATGGGCTTAACAATTGAAGAGGTTAAGAACGCTGTTGATTCACTTGCAGAGTTCAACCCAATGTTAGGACACCGTGGTTGCCGTCTTGGATGTACATATCCTGAGATTACAGAGATGCAAGCTCGTGCTATCATCGAGGCAGCAATGGACGCTCAAGCAGAGGGTGCTAAAGTAACTCCTGAGATTATGGTTCCTCTTGTAGGATCATTGAACGAGTTGAAAATGCAAGCTGAAGTTATTACAACAACTGCAGAAAAAGTATTTGCAGAGCGCGGAGCAAAAGTTGACTATAAGATTGGTACAATGATTGAGGTTCCTCGTGCAGCACTTACAGCTGATAAGATTGCAGAGGTAGCAGACTTCTTCTCATTCGGAACAAACGACCTTACTCAAATGACATTCGGATTCTCTCGCGACGACGCAGGAAAATTCTTGAAAGTTTACCAAGAGAAAGGTATCTTGAAAAACGATCCATTCCAAATCCTTGATCAAGAAGGTGTTGGACAACTCGTTAAGATGGGTACTGAAAAAGGACGTTCAACTAAGAGCCACTTGAAAGTTGGTATCTGTGGAGAGCACGGAGGTGAGCCTTCATCAGTTAAATTCTGTGCTTCACTTGGTATGAACTACGTAAGTTGTAGCCCATTCCGTGTGCCTATCGCACGTGTAGCTGCGGCGCAAGCAGCCGTTGAATAAGTAACAACTTAAACAACTATAAACGTTAAGAGGCTGTGTCAAAATACAAATAAAAAAGACACAGCTTCTTTTTTATGCTGCTAGATTTTGATATTCCATAAAACCCCGATTTTCCAAGAATTTACAGAATATAAGATTCTCAAGAGGTTTAAATTGAGTTATATGCTTA
>JAGBHI010000092.1 GCA_017935575.1 Bacteroidales bacterium
CAAATATATTCCGTATCTTTGCTCCGAGGTTAATTGTTTATACATGAGCAATACAAAAGTAATTAATCTTAGGGAGACTTTGGTCTCCTTTTTTTGTATTGTCAATGATAACTACCTTTGCACTTTCTTCTTGAAATTACATTTATAAAGTTGTTTCTATTTTTAAGATTTTATTCATAATTAAAAACACTCAACATTTTTTTGGAGGTATCGTTTCATTAGATTATCTTCGCAGAGTAAATTGCCATAGTTTGTTTTATTGAGTAACAATATGGCATTTACCTATTGATTATAGCAATATATAAAATTTGAAAAACAACATAAAACACAAAAGAAAATGGAAAAAATGCTTAACATCGTTATCTTTGGCGCACCCGGTTCAGGCAAAGGAACTCAAAGCGAGAATTTAATAGAGAAATATGGTCTTGCACATATCTCAACCGGTGATGTTTTAAGAGCTGAAATTAAAGCCGGTACTGAACTCGGAAAAGTTGCCGACAGTTTCATTTCAAAAGGACAGTTACTTCCCGACGAACTGATAATTGACATTCTTGCCGATACTCTTGATAAAAAAGAGAAGACCAAAGGTGTTATATTTGACGGGTTCCCACGTACCATTCCTCAAGCCGAAGCCCTTAAAAAGATGTTGGCAGAGAGAGGCATGGAGATATCAATTGTTATAGGATTGGAAGTTGCAGAAGAGGAGCTAATTGACCGTCTTCTAAAACGCGGACAGGCAAGTGGACGTAGCGATGATAACATTGATACCATAAAGAGCCGTTTGGTAGTTTACAATAACCAGACAAACCCCTTGAAAGAGTTTTATATCAAAGAGAAACTATACGCAGGAATTAAGGGAGAAGGAACAATTGACGGCATATTTGCCGACATCAAAAAGGCTATTGCCCTATTAGACTAACCAACTAAGATAATCTGAATTTATGGCGGAATCGAATTTCGTAGATTACGTTAAGATATATTGTCGCTCGGGACGGGGAGGTGCAGGTTCGGCTCATCTTCGTCGCGAGAAGTTTGTTGCAAAAGGTGGACCCGACGGAGGCGACGGCGGACGTGGCGGTCATATAATTTTACGTGCAAACCGGAACTATTGGACACTGCTTCACCTTAAATACTCTCGCCACGTTTTTGCAGGCAACGGAGAGAGCGGAAGCAAAGCTCGCAGTTTTGGTAAGGACGGAGAGGACAAGGTTATTGAAGTGCCTTGTGGAACAGTAGTGTTTGATGCAGATACAGGCAAATATATTTGCGAAGTTACCGACGATGGAGAGGAGAAGATACTTCTTAAAGGTGGTCGCGGAGGATTGGGCAACTGGCACTTTAGAACTGCTACAAACCAAACCCCACGCTTTGCACAACCGGGAGAAGATGCTCAAGAGCTAACCATCATTCTTGAGTTAAAACTTCTTGCCGATGTAGGTCTGGTTGGTTTCCCAAATGCAGGAAAATCGACTCTGTTGAGTGCCGTATCGGCAGCAAAACCTAAAATTGCCGACTATCCTTTTACAACTCTTGAGCCAAACTTAGGTATTGTTTCGTGCAGCGACAGCCGTTCGTTTATAATGGCAGACATTCCCGGTATTATTGAGGGCGCAGGCGAAGGCAAAGGATTGGGATTGAGATTTTTGCGACACATTGAGCGTAACTCTCTCCTACTCTTTATGATACCTGCCGACGCAAAAGACATTGCCAAGGAGTATGAAATTTTGCTTAAAGAGTTAGAGACCTTTAACCCCGAACTTTTGGATAAAGGGCGAGTTATTGCAGTTACCAAATGCGATATGCTTGACGAAGAGCTTACCGAAGCAATTAAAGCAGAACTTCCGAAAGATATTCCTTCAGTTATGATTTCGTCCGTTACAGGGCAGAACATAAATGAACTTAAAAATATTTTGTGGGATATTCTTAATAGCGAAGAGAACCGCATAACAACCATTACACACCGCAACCTCGATGTTAATCGTAAACGTAACGAAGAGGACGATTATGATTTGGAACTTGACCAATTTACCTCAGATGATGACGAAGAGGAGATTGACGGTTTCTACTACGAAGAGGATTGGGAGGAGTAGTTATCAGTTGTTAGTTGTCGGCTAAAGCCGCCCTACGGGTAGTTGTTAGTTTTTAGCTTTCAGTTATTAGTATTATTGGGCTAATTATACCAATTAGGCATATAAGATAAACGGAGTTGCATTTTGTGAAGCGCAACTCCGTTTTTATACCCAAAACACAACAAAGGTTGCAACTTTAATTGCAACCTTTGCTATCTATTAATATTAGTTTCTAAATACTAAGGTGCGTAGCACCGTACAACTAAAAACTAACAACTTTTTTATTTCTCATCTTTGCGAGGTCCGCGTGGTGCACGAGGTGCTCTTGCCGGACGATCTTCCCAACCTTCGGGTTTGGGTTGAAGTGCTCTCATTGATAAGCGGAATTTACCTGTTTTCTTGTCAATCTCAACAAGTTTTACGGTTACTTCGTCGCCCTCTTTGATGCCTGACTCTTCCATTGTCTCCAAACGTTTGTAAGCAATTTCAGAGATGTGCAATAATCCGTCTTTACCAGGCATAAACTCAACAAATGCTCCAAAGGCAAGTATTGATTTTACTTTTCCTGTATATGTTTCGCCCTCTTCGGGTATTGCTACTATTCCTTTAATGCGAGATAGTGCTGCATCGATAGCATCGCGATTTGATGCTGCTATCTCAACAAGTCCTCCCTCTTCTGTCTCCTCTATTGTTACAACTGCTCCCGACTCCTCTTGTATTCCTTGTATTATCTTACCACCGGGGCCTATTACTGCTCCAATCATATCTTTGGGGATAAGCATAGTCTCAATACGTGGTGCGTGAGGTTTGAAGTCCTCGCGTGGTTCGGGTATTGTATCAAGGATTTTGCCAAGTATATGCATACGTCCTTCGTGTGCTTGCATCAATGCTTTTTCAAGAATTTCGTATGGTAGTCCGTCAACTTTGATATCCATTTGTGTTGCAGTGATACCATCTTTTGTTCCTGTTACCTTGAAGTCCATATCGCCCAAGTGGTCCTCGTCTCCAAGTATATCTGAAAGAACTGCATATTTTTGATTGTCAGTAATCAATCCCATTGCAATTCCTGATACCGGTTTTTTGATTTTAACACCTGCGTCCATTAGGGCAAGTGTTCCTGCACAAACTGTTGCCATTGATGACGAACCGTTTGACTCAAGAATATCTGATACTACACGTACTGTATATGGATAGTCGGCAGGTATCATACCTTTTAATGCACGACATGCCAAGTTTCCGTGTCCCACCTCGCGACGTCCTACTCCGCGTGATGCTTTTGCCTCGCCTGTTGAGAATGGGGGGAAGTTATAGTGCAACAAGAAGCGTTGGTGTGATTGGTCAAGTACATCGTCAACTATCTTCTCATCAAGTTTTGTTCCGAGTGTAACGGTTGTTAATGATTGTGTCTCACCGCGTGTAAATACAGCCGATCCGTGAGGTCCGGGAAGGTAGTCAACCTCGCACCAGATAGGACGGATTTGTGTTGTTTCACGTCCGTCAAGACGTTTTCCTTCGTCAAGGATACAACGACGCATTGCCTCTTTCTCTACATCGTGGTAGTAACGTTTTACCAACGACTCTTTTTCTGCACGCTCCTCTTCGGGCATTGCCTCCAAGTACTCGTTCAATACAGCCTCAAATGCTTCGCCACGTGCGTGTTTGTTTGCGTTGCCTGATGCTGCTATTGCATATGCTTTATCGTAACATTTCTCTTTTACGTCTTTACGAAGTTCTTCGTCGTTTACTTCGTGGCAATATGTACGCTTAACGGTTGTTCCGCACATCTCAGACAACTCTAATTGTGCTTGGCATTGTACTTTGATTGCATCGTGAGCAAATTTCAAGGCATTCAAAAGGTCTAACTCTGAAACCTCGTCCATCTCTCCCTCAACCATCATTATGTTCTCCATGGTAGCTCCTACCATCAAGTCCATATCGGCTTTTGCCAACTCGTCAAATGTGGGGTTGATTTTAAACTCACCATCAATACGTGCCACTCGTACCTCTGATATTGGTCCGTTAAATGGAATATCTGATACTGCAAGTGCTGCTGAAGCTGCCAATCCTGCAAGTGCATCAGGAATATCTTTACCATCGGCAGAGAACATTACGATATTTACATATACCTCTGCGTGATAGTCATCGGGGAACAATGGGCGTAATGCACGGTCAACAAGACGCGATGTCAATATCTCATAGTCCGAAGCACGTCCCTCGCGTTTTGTAAAACCTCCGGGGAAGCGTCCGAACGACGCAAATTTCTCTTTATACTCTACTTGCAAAGGCATAAAATCTACACCTTCATTTGCATCTTTGGCAGCACACACTGTTGCCAACAACATGGTGTTACCCATGCGAACCTCAACCGCTCCGTCAGCTTGTTTTGCTAACTTTCCGGTCTCGATGGTGATTACTCGTCCATCACCTAAATCGATTGTCTTCTTAATCGGATTAATCATAATTTATTTTCTTTCTTCCAAAATTTGAACAAAGATAACCAAAATAATTTGTTAAAAGAAGTTTGAAAGGACTTTTTTATATATTTTGATAATTTGATGATTTATTAGGTTATTAGTTTAGGACAACCGCTTGCTTGATAATTTAGGATAGATTTTTAACAAAAATGAGAACTTAGGGAATATAAGAAACCATAACATATATAATCAGAGATAAATTATATGCTATGGTCCTAAATAATAGAATAATATATACGCAAGTTATACTTCTTAATCTATTGTCTTAAGATTTACTATCATTTTATCATTTATAACTCCCTCCTCATCTATAATGTAGATTATTTTTATTACGCCCCATGCTTCTCCTTCTACACCTATCAACACTATATCTCCAATTTTGAGATTATTTATATAGTTATTTTTAATTGACGCACTATATGTTGATTTCATTGAAGCACTTGTTGCCTCAGCATAATTAAAAGAGTTATTCAATGCAAAAGTTATTTTGCCATTCATAATAGCGGTATTCCATTCTATCGGCATTTGCTCAGTAGGGAGAGACAACTCTTCTTCTGTATATTGACGAAGCCAAAATGAATATATTTCATCGGTAGCAGCCAGCGTTTCTTTTCTGATTGGAGATTTTGTTTGAGTATTTAATCCGTCATTTTTACCAGAAAGAGGATTGTGTAATTCTATTCCGCTACGCTCCTGCAAATCAGAACCTACAACCATAATGCTTAACGTATAACGTTCTTTATTGCCTAAATTATCAACAGCCGTTATATATATTTTTACTTGAGTATTCTCTTTTGATACTTGCGGAACCTTATATATATATTTCTCACTATATTTTTTAGTACAAGGATTTTTTGAATATACTATATCTTCTCCCTTATCGGCATCAAAGTTGGAAATTGTTATTTCCTTGATATATTCATTGGAAGTATATGCAGTTATATCAAGTTCTAAATACGTTTCAGCCACAAGAGTTTCAGGTATATCTGCTTTTACAAATATTCCGACATCAGAGACATCTTCCTCACTCTCACACGATATAAATAACAATAAAGAAGAAATCAAATATATATATTTTCTAATTGTTTTTTCTAACATAATTCTTATAAATTAAGGTAGTGTATTATAATATTGTATTACAAAAGGGTGAGTCAAAATCTTATTTTTGGCACACCCTAATTTGTATAATTAACAATTATAAAAATCTAATTTATATAGATCTATTACTTGTCATTAAAATCCTGTGCATTAAATTTATATGCTTTAACAAGAGCTTTAACCGTTACTTGACTACCAAGGAACAGACGCTCCTTTATTTTAGTTTGTGATATCGGTTGAAAATATGTTGCATCAGGATATTTATTTATAAGTTTAGCTGTAGCCTTATTAATTGGACCTGTCAATAATGAAGAGCCTATTTGAGAACACAACTTAGCCTCTTGTATATTTGTTTGATCATACACTTCACCGTTAACACTATCTATAACTCGTATAAAACCTAAGTATGTACGATAAGTAACGTCTATTTTTGTTTCCCCTAAATATTCAAGATCAGCCATATCTATGTTAAGTTGAACTTGACCGGGGGCATACGTTTTGCTCTTAGTTAATGTTCCGCAAGATGACAATAAAAATATTGTCAATACAAACAAAATATATAATTTTATTTTACTTTTCATAAATTCGTGCTTTTATTACCAATTACTTCATACAAATATTACTTCTTAGCAAAACTTATTTTTTAAAGTAATATGTAAAAGTTATTCTGAATTGTTGACCTATTTCTCCTTTTTTTGCTTTTAGATTCTCATATTTTTCAGAAGACTCTCCGAATATTTCAGGATCTTTAGTATAAAAAACTTTTTTATTCCCTTCTTCATCAACAGACTCATTCTTATATTTCAAACCTGTTTGAAAAAGGCTTGAAATTCCATACTCAACACCTATTGCAAATGGAAGATCTGCTATATATGCTTGTAATCCTATAAATGCACCCAGTCCTATATCAAAAGATGTTTTCTTTATTGAATAACTATATTTCCCCATCTCATTATTATTAGAATTTTTACTCCAACCAAATGGTAGCTCTGCCCCAACATATACGTCTAAAAGATTTTTAGGCGTAAAATGATATGCAAATCCTGGATAGAAATAGTTTCGTGATTCAACTTGTGAAGATAGATCCGAGCGAACTGTTTCAGAATCAACAATAGCATCTCCTTTATATTTTGTTCTTTGCTTATAAAATTCAAAACCTAATCTTACCTCCCAATTGTCTGTTGCCATATATTTAAAGTTCAGCAAAGGTAATGCTGTTACTTTCAATCCTCCATCAAACCAACCTTTAAACATATCAGACGTTAAGCCCATATACAAACCAAAATCTCCGGCCTCTGCTCTATTGCCTCCTTTAAATTTTTTGGCAGAAGGCTCTACTGTTGATAATTGAGCATTTGTAACTGCAGTTGAAAATGCTATGGCAAGTAGCATCAATGTAAAAACTTTCGTAATAAATTTCATAATAAATTGTGTTAAATTAACCTACTCTTAAGATTTTCGGTATCCTCTATTCTGTTTTATTTTTTTTATATTTTTAGAAGAAATATATTTACGTTGACAAATATATACAGATTTACATTAGATAACAAAAAAAAAAAAAAATTAACTTATTTTGTGTCTATTTGTTACAGATTAGAGATTATTTTAATACTATTTAACACATAATAATATATTATAGATATGTTCAAAAAAAAAAATCAGTTACTTAGAAACCCAAGTAACTGATTTAAATTTTAAAGACAATGTTCTTTACGAGATAACAACCATCAAAGTAATAACAGAGATTATTACCCAAAGAACAACTCCCAGTAGCAGAGGTTTTACTCCTACCTTTTTTATTACTCCAATGGTTAAACCACAGCCTATCAAAAAGAGGGTTGCTGCCATTACTCTTTTTGCCACTAATACTATATTTTGGGTTATAATCTGAGGCAAAGGAAGATAAGTATTTATTATCATTGCAATTACAAACAATACTATAAACCATGGGATTGATGCTTTGCCTCCTTTGGTCTTAAATATAAACGCCGAAACAAATGCCAATGGTATTATCCATAGCGCACGTGTCAGTTTTATGGTGGTCGCAACTTTTAAGGCTTCATCTCCGTATGCAGCTCCTGCTCCCACAACCGAACTTGTATCGTGAATGGCTATTGCAGCCCATGTCCCAAACTGCTCTTGACTCAACTCAAGCATTTGCCCTATAACGGGAAATATAAATAGCGCGACCGCATTTAACACAAAGATTGTTGCTAAGGCAAGTGAGGTATCGTTTTCATCTGCATCAATAACTGGTGCAACTGCCGCAATAGCACTACCTCCGCATATTGCCGTACCCGATGCTACCAAATAGCTGTTTTTCTTATTTATCTTTAATAATTTACCCAACACTACGCCTAAAACCATTACTCCAACAACAGAGATAATGGTAAATAACATTCCCTCTTTACCCGACTGCAAGGATTGGTATAAATTCATACTGAAACCCAAACCCACAACTGATGCCTGCAACATATATTTTGAGGTTTTCTTTGCAAACTTAGAGTATGGCACTCCTACTGTAAGCGACAATATTATTCCTATAAAGAGAGCTACTGCAGGGGGCAGAAAAAATGATGCTACAAATAAAATGACAAATAGGGCTTTTACTATTTTATCTCTATTCATAATTGGTATGTTTTATTTTTATTAGTGATTGCAAAGTTAGCAACAAAATAGTTTTTTGAGAAAATTTATTTACATTTGCATTAAACTAAGCCTAATTTATTATGGTTGCTACAATGAACTACTCTTTTGAAATTGAGATAAAGGTGCGCGACTATGAATGTGATGCACAAGGTATTGTAAATAACGCAAATTACCAACACTATTTTGAGCATGCCCGACATGAATTTTTGGAAGCTGCAGGTTGCTCTTTTGGCAAAATGCGTCAAGCAGGGATTGAGCCTGTTGTTGCCCGCATTGAGATTAACTATAAAAACTCTCTTCGTGGTGGCGACCTTTTTGTATGCAAACTTTACCTTAAACGTGAAGGTATAAAATTTGTTTTTTATCAAGATATTTTCAGAGTGTCAGACGGGGCTTTGTGCGCAACAGGAAAGGTTACTACTGTTTGTACTCAAAACGGCAAATTAATTAAAGGCGATGAACTTGCCGATATGCTAAATGGATATATTACAGAGTAATACAATATGATTTTGAGTGAGAGGAGATATTTTATTGCTTTATCGGCTATCAAAGGGATAAACTTTGAAACAGCCAAAGCATTGATTGAGAAGTATGGCTCGGCTGAAGCTGTTTTCTCGTCCGACTCATTATCTCTCCCCGACTTTGAAGGAAATGAACAATTGATAGAGCTTTTTACAAAATCGTCAAAAGAGAGCCTTCTTGATTACGCCGACCGCGAAATTGAATTTATTGAGAGAAATAATATTACTCCTATTGAATTTTGTTCTCCCCAATACCCCCAACGTCTGTTGGGGTGTAACGATGCTCCCATTCTTTTATATACTCTCGGTGATACCGATTTCAACTCCGGCAAATATGTAAGTATTGTTGGCACAAGACACGCAACGACCTATGGTAGAGAGTGGTGCGAAAAGTTTGTTGGAGAACTTGCCGAGATGTTTCCTGATGTGGTTATTGTAAGCGGATTGGCTTATGGCATTGATATTTGCGCCCACCGTGCAGCAATGGAAAGTGGAGTAAAAACCATTGCCGTTTTAGGCAACTCGTTAGACTCTATCTACCCTGCTACGCATAGAGATTCTGCCAAACGGATTTTAAACAATGGTGCTCTTATTAGTGAATACTCTTCGCAGGCTCCTACCCTAAAGGTTAATTTTGTAGCACGCAACAGAATTGTTGCCGGCATGAGCGATGCAACGGTTATTGTAGAATCAAAAGAGAAAGGTGGCTCATTAATTACAGCTGCACTTGCCGCAGGTTATTACAGAGACGTTTTTGCTCTACCGGGAGATGTTAACAAAGAGAGCTCAAAAGGGTGCAACAATCTTATAAGGGATAACAAGGCTCAACTGATAACTTCGGCTAAAGATATGGCTGATATTATGGGGTGGGAATTTCTAATGAGATCAAAAAGAGTTCAGGAGACTCTCTTCCCCGATATAGATGATACGGAGCAAAAAATTTTAGATATTTTGGAGATATTAGGAGAGACTGATATAAATACTCTTTCTCTACAATCGGGCATTGCTACCTCATCTCTGTTATCTTCGCTTATGGGTCTTGAATTTAAGGGTATTATAAAATCGTACCCCGGCAACAGATACAAGAAATTTATTTGAGCCTAAACCACTCTCCCCTCCTCAACTCTTATTATGTGATTTGCAATATGGCTTATTCCGTCAATATTATGTATTACCATAACTATGGTTGTGGTTTTACGTAACTCGTTGATAATATCATAAATTTTTTTAATCGATTGCTCATCTAAATATGATGTTGGCTCATCTAAAACAAGTATTGAGGGTGATGATATTATTGCTCTTCCGAAAAGTGCTCTCTGAAATTGTCCTCCCGACACATCTCCTATTCTATTATGCTGAACATCGCCAAGTTGCAACATAGAGATAATTTTATCGGTTTTTTCTCTAATTTCTGATGTTGACACTCTCTTATTCATCAATCCACTCTCAATCACTTCGCGAACGGAGATGGGAAATTTCATATCCAAACTGCTCTTCTGTGGTAAGTATCCTATATCTGTTCGGGTTTTATCTCCACCGTAAATTACTACTCCTTTTGTTGGTTTTACCAGCCCAAGCATAAGACGCAACAAAGAGGTTTTGCCTCCTCCATTAGCTCCGGTTATCAACATAAAATCTCCCTTATTCAAGGTCAGATTTACATTGTTGAGTATTACGCGATTTTCGTATGCGAGTGTTACCTCTTTAACTCTTATATAACTATCTTGTAATTGCATCTGCTACTTTTATTATCTCCTCAGCAAAGTTATATGCCAACGGATTTATCACCACTATTTGTGCATCTATCTCTTTTGCAAAAGTCTCTACTTGTCTGGGATTAAATTCATTTTGGATAAATACTGTAGTTACTCCATTTACCACTGCCTCCTCTATTGCCCGTTGCATGGTCAGGGGTGTCATCTCTTTTCCTATCTGTTCTAATGAGAGCTGACGCAATCCGTAATCACGCGCAAAGTATGATAACGAAGGGTGAAATATAGCAAATTGCCTATTGGGTACGTCTTTCAACTTTTCAGTTAAAACGTAATCAATCGAGTCAATTTCTGATATAAAAAGATTATAATTATACGTGTAATATTCAGAGTTTTCAGCGTCTAATTCAACAATTTGATTATATATATTCTCAGTCATAACCTTTACGCACTTTGGAGAACTCCAATAGTGTGGGTCATAATGTAAATGATGCTCTCCGCCATGATGGCATAGTGTAGATAAAGGCTCAAGCCCCTCCGCTGTTTTTACCAACTTTATATTGGGTGCGTTCTTTAATATTGAAGGCAACAGACTCTCTTCAAAGCCCAAGCCTCCCACCTCAAAATATATATCCGAAGATGTTATCTCTCTTATCTGATGCGGTGTTGCATCAAACTCTTCGGGATTGGCTCCCGAGGGGATAGCACATACAACATCTATTAAATCGCCAACAATCCTATCAACAATATATTTTTGTGGCTGTATGGTTACTGCCACAATAGGCTTTTTATCTGTTGTTTGTGAACTACACCCTGCTAAAAGGAGTAATGATATTATAAGATTTATAATTGAACCTTTATTCATTATTTTGCTTTGTCCTAAAAGAGCGTAGAAGCATAAATGCTCCTGCAATAAGCACTACCGCTATTGAGGTGTATGCTATTCCGGTTGTTACCTTTAATGAGGTTGGCTCAAATTTAAACTCTATATCATGTGTTCCTGCCGGAATATTCATACCTCTTAATACATAATTTACTCTTGCCATCTCAACCTGTTTGCCATCTATTGATATTTGCCAACCCCATGGGAAATATATCTCTGAGAATACTGCAAAGCCTCCGTTTTGTGAAACAGATTTGTAGTTGAGTTTGTTCGGCTGATAGTGTGTCAAATATATGGTATCTCCTTCGGCTCTTGCAGGTATTGGTTCTGAAACTACTGTTTTAAAATATTTATCTGCTACAGCTGTTTTTGACACTTCAAATTCTGATAATGCCTCCATCTCGGCTTTGGCATCATCTACCCACTTGATCTCATCTACAAACCACGCATTACCCATAGCATCGGGGTTGCGGAAGGCTTGTGGGACACCATCTTCTCCTTGCGATATTACATATTTGGTATTAAGCATATTAACCACCGCCATATTACCTTTTGAGAGTTGATGTTTTATTAGGTCGTCGTATCGGCGAAGTTTTGCGGCACTATAACCGCCCACCGACTTATGATAATATGACGTTGTGGGGTCGTTATATGTATCAACTGTCATATTCAATACCCTATAATTGGGATCTTTGTCTTGCAATATAGCCCTGTCTGCCTCACTCATTGGGAAAGGATTCTGGACACGTCGCTCGGGTACAAAGTTATTGCTATTCAAATAACGTTTGTTAATTGGATACATATCAAATATCACAAGAGCTGCAAAGAGGGCTGCGGCAACTCCTCTCTTAATTTTTCCGTATGCAAATAACAACATTACTCCTGCGGCAACTATTATAAAGCCAAAAGTACGCCATGCATCTGATACAAATATTGATTCTCGTACTCGTGCGAGTTCGTCAAAAACATCAGAGAACTCGGGTTGCGATGCAAATGCCGTCATCTCTTGTTTTGAGATAAAGTCAAAAAATAGCGAAGGCATTATTGCAAACAAGAATGCTACTCCTGCGGTAAAGGCTAATGGTATGTATAAATTCTTCTTGTTCTCTTTTATAATTTGAGGTTTGTCAAATAACTCTTTGAGAGCAAGTATAGCTAAAAGTGGTATGGCAAACTCTGCCACCACCAATATACTTGATACTGTACGGAACTTATCATATAGAGGAACATTGTTTACAAACCACTCTGTTAGTGGCATAAAGTTGTGTCCCCACGATAAAAGAAGAGATATTATTGATGCTACTATACATGCCCATTTTATTGGACCCTTTACAATCATACACCCTAATACAAACAAAAACATTATAACTGCTCCTGCATATACAGGACCAGATGTAAAGGGTTGATCTCCCCAATAGTGGTTCATTTGTCCCACATATTGACGCAACGAGGGATTTGCCTCTTTCAGAGCCTCTTTATCTGAAGATATATAACCTGTTGCTCCTCCTTTGGTATTAGGGATAAGCAGTGTCCAACTCTCTCCTATTCCGTAACTCCATTGTGTTATATATTCAAGACTCAAACCTCCTCCGCTATTTTTAGCATTGGACTCTGAGACTAACTCTGATTGACCTCGCATGGTCTCTTTTGAGTATTCATATGTATTGTATATGCTCGGCAAGTTTGCTGTTATTGCAAGCAATGCTGCAACAATAAGTAGTGCCGTTGCTTTACCAAACTTAGCCCATTCTCTTTTTTTATGAGCACATACCGCAAAACCTATTACCAACGGAATTATAAAGAGAGCTGAATAATAGCTCATTTGTATATGATTGGCGTGTATTTGCAACATTCCAAAAAATGCCGTCAATAGCGCTCCTTTTATATATTTTCCACGATATGCCAATATTATTCCGGCTATTGTGGGGGGGATATATGCAAGTGTTATGAATTTCCAGATGTGCCCTGCTGCTATTATTATAAAAAAGTATGAGGAGAAGGCATATGCTATTGCTCCTATCAATGAGAGATACCACTTTACTCCAAGCACAATCATTAATATAAAGAAGCCTAACATCATTATATATATATACGATATGGGTATGGGCAAACCGAGAGAGTATATCTTCTCAATCCCCTTCAATATTACATTATTACCATACGATGGTGATATCTGAAAATTTGGCATTCCGCCAAAGAGAGAGTTTGTCCAACGTGTTGTTTCGCCCGTTGCCTCTTTAAATGCCTTACCCTCTTGTCCTATGGCAATGCCTTGCTGGGTATCTCCTTGAAAGAGAACTCGTCCTTCAAATACATCGGGAGAGAAATATATCACTGATATAGCTACTATTACACACAATGATATGATGTAAGGTAATAATTTCTTAATATTAAATTTCATAATCGTCTATTTTGTTTTACTTAATATCTTTGAATTTAAATATTTTATTGGGTACCACGCTGTAAGTACGCTTACAAGGGTTACTGTAAGTAATACCATAACAACATCACTGAATATAACTTTTACAGGATAGAACTCCACTATAAAGTTGCTACCCATTCTCAACAACCCTACATGTTGTTGCAATAGCGACAAAATTAGTCCTATGATAAGTCCCACAACTGCTCCTATTGCCGAAATAAGCACTCCTTCGTTAAAAAATATCTGAGTGATGAACTTTTGCGATGCTCCTATATCTGAGAGTGTCTTTATATTGTTTTTCTTATCAATTATCAACATTGATACAGATCCTATTATGTTAAAGGCTGCTATTATCAATACAAATGCAAGCATTAGGAATGTTATCCATTTCTCAATCTTCATCATTGAGAATGCTTCGCTCTTCTGCTCCATTCTGTTTTTGACAATATAGTTATCGCCCAAAGTCTGCATTACCTCTTTTTTAACATTCTCTACATCATATCCTTCTGATACTTTTATCTCTAATTGAGTTGCTTCGGTTGTATAACTGAATAACTCTTTTGCTATAGAAATTGGCACATATATTACTTGATCGTCATACTCAGGCTGGCTTATAGAGAATACTCCTGTGCAATATACATCGGCACAATTAAACGATGCCAACGGATTAAGCATATTTACCTTTGACATTCGTTTGGGCGAATATATTTTTATGGGAGATACAAAATAGGGTGCTACCATAAGAGTATTTGAAACCCCTACTCCAATAACCGCTTTGGGTATTGTATCGGCAAATGCCGTTACTCCATCAACAAGAGATTTGTCTATATCTGATACTGATGAGTATGACGAAGGTACTCCTTTTATTATTACAGGTTGTTGTCTGTCGCCAAAAAGTGCAAGTGCATTATCCTCTATTACAGGCGTTACAGCCTCCACCCCCTCTATTTTATAGAGTTGTTCTACTTCAGGTGCTGTTGTCTGAAGTGTCTTCCCTGTTGCTGCCCGAACCTCAATATGAGGGTCTATCTCTGAATATAGCGATGATATTATCTCCTCAAAGCCATTATATACAGAGAGGGTGCATATCATTGCCATTGTAGCTACAGCAACTCCACACACCGACACTATTGACACCGCATTTATCGCACTATGCGACTTTGGGGAAAACAGATAACGTAATGCTATTTTCAGTGAAAGAGACATTAGATTACTTGTTTAAAAGAGAATCAATGTTCTCAATATAGTCAAGTGAATCATCAACAAAAAATATCAATTCAGGAACTTTGCGCAATTGAAAACGTACTCTTCCTGCAAGTTCGTAACGAATACTCTTTGCACTCTCCTTTATTGATGCCAATATTGTTTCTGATTTTTCTGAAGGGAAAATACTTAAATATATTTTTGCAACGCTTAAATCGGGACTTACTCTAACGATACTTACCGATACTAACGTTCCCTGCATTTTTTTTGTCTCTGCCAAAAAAATCTCGCCTAACTCCTTTTGTAAAAGACGATTTATTTTACTTTGTCGTGTTGTTTCCATAATCAAACTACTTTTTATAAATAATGGTTAATCCGTCTCGCGACGGTACAAATACTTTCTCAACCCTATCATCTGCCGCAACCATATCGTTAAATTTGCGCAGCCCCACTGTTTGAGGATCGTGTTGAGTTTCATCTATTATCTTGCCTGACCAAAGGGTATTGTCGGCAAGCATAAACCCACCCTTTCGGAGTTTGGGATATACTAAATCATAATATTCACAATACTCTCGTTTGTCAGCATCAATAAAGACCATATCAAACTCTTCGTCAAGTGTTGGTATTATACGCTTTGCATCGCCCATTATCAGACGTATCTTATCTTTATTGGGAGATTGCTCAAGATACTCATTTATAAAGTCTTCTAACTCATCGTTCTCCTCTATGGTGTAAATAAGTCCGTCTTCTGGTAATGCCTCGGCAAAACATTGAGCCGAATAGCCTGTAAAAGTTCCCGATTCCAATACTCGTTTGGGGTTTATCATTCTACAAAGCATTTTCAACATTCGTCCTTGCACATGCCCCGAAAGCATTCGTGAACGTACCAATTTCACATTGGTATCTCGATTTAAACG
The DNA here is from genome assembly GCA_017935575.1 of Bacteroidales bacterium. Classification (GTDB taxonomy): domain Bacteria; phylum Bacteroidota; class Bacteroidia; order Bacteroidales; family G3-4614; genus Caccoplasma_A. The sequence continues at coordinate 15,949 of JAGBHI010000092.1, forward strand.
ACTAAGCAACTCCCCCTCAGGGTCAATGTGTGCCTGTATGTATAACTCCTCCTCTGTAAACATATTATTTTTTTGTTTTTACAGCCTCTATGGCAAGGCGATAAGAGTCTAACCCAAAACCTGCTATTGTGCCTACGCATGATGCCGCAATATACGACACTTTACGATAATCTTCGCGAGCATTCACGTTTGATATATGAACCTCTATAACAGGTGCTTTTATGGCTCGTATTGCATCAGATATTGCAATTGAGGTATGTGTATAGGCTCCTGCATTCAAAACTATTGCATCTACTTCGCCAAAACCCACATTATGAAGCATATCTATTATTTCTCCTTCGTGGTTTGACTGATAATATGTTATATCATCTTCAATGTATTTATCTTTGAGTTCTGAAAGATATGTTTCAAAATCTTTTTTACCGTATATGCTCTCCTCTCTACGCCCTAAAAGATTAAGATTTGGGCCATTTATGATGAGTATCTTCATATTCTATTATTTTTTTGTATATTTGTTCAATATAATGTCTATAATATTCAAACAGACAAAAGTAATAAATATTTAGGTTATTACAACGATTTATGCCTAATAAAGAGATTAATCTGATAAAAAAATACAAATCTTATTTAAGATTGGAGAAGGGGTTATCCGAGAATAGTATCAGCGGATATATAAACGATTTGAATAAGCTATTGGACTTTTTAAACACCACCGAATATAGCGCAAAAACATTTGAAGAGGCTGATATTTTGCAATTTTTATGTACGCTAAACGACATGGGTATTTGCGCACGCTCTCAAGCAAGAATTTTATCAGGAATAAAATCGTTTTATAAATTTTTAATCATCGATGAGTATATAAAGATTAATCCCCTATTAAATATAGAATCTCCAAAACTCGGACGGCATCTCCCGGAAGTATTGACTATTGAGGAGATAGATATGATTTCTAAGAGTTTTGACATGTCGCTACCCGAAAGCCACAGAAACAGGGCAATAATAGAGGTAATGTACGGGTGCGGATTAAGAGTTTCAGAACTTGTAAATCTTAAATTATCATCAATTTATCCCAACGAAGGCTATATAATAGTTGAAGGCAAAGGGCGAAAACAGAGAATTGTTCCCATATCGGACATTGCCATTAAAGAGATAAAACTATACTTAAATATTCGCAAAAACCTTAATATCAAAAAGGGGTGTGAAGATTTTATATTTCTAAACAGAAGGGGCGGACAATTATCGCGAGTTATGGTTTTTTATATCATAAAAAAAGTTTGCGAAGAGTGTAATATCAAAAAAAACATAAGCCCTCATACTCTAAGACATACATTTGCCACACATCTACTTGAGGGAGGAGCCAATCTTAGAGCCATTCAGCAGATGTTGGGACACGAAAGCATATCTACTACCGAAATTTACATTCATCTTGACAGAGCTTTTTTAAAACAGGAGATACTATCACACCACCCAAGAAACAATAAGAGTTAAATATTTGTTGTAACAACTACTTTTAATGCGATAAGGAGAACTTTTCTTAATTGTAATAAAGCATAATATAAAATTATTATTGTTATAAATTCAAAAAAATGAAATCAATATGATGTTATTTGCCAAAATTGAAGTATATTTGTGCATTAATATCAACTTTTTTAAAGTATTATTTGTATTTTAAACTAAAAAATGCAACATATTATACTTTATTTCAGACAATTAAGAGAATTTTTAATTAAATATTAACAAACCAAAAGTAAATTAACTATGAACAAAAAATTTTATTTACCCTTATTGTTTGCTATCGTAATAGCAATCGCAGGATGTAAAATGGGGGATATCTCATCAGAGAACTTCTCTGTTAACCCTAATCCCCTTGAAGTAGTAGGCGGAAAGGTTGACGCGACAATCACCGGTGTTTTCCCTGAAAAATACTTCAAGAAAAAAGTTACTGTAACTGTTACTCCTTACTTGGTATATGCTGAGGGAGAGACTGCAGGAACTCCTTTTGTTTACCAAGGAGAAAAAATCGTTGGTAACAACCAAGAGATTTCTTACAAATTGGGTGGAACAATCACAATGCCCGTATCATTTGATTATGTTCCCGCAATGAAAAAATCTGAGTTGTGGTTAGGTTTTGAAGTAACTAACAAAAAAGGTACAAAAACTTACTCTCTTGAGAGAATCAAAGTTGCTGACGGAATCATTGCTACTGCAGAACTTGCTGATGTAAACAAAGTAAAACCTGCTATTGCAGCTGACGCTTTCCAACGCATCATCAACGAAACTTGCAATGCTGACATCATGTTCCTTATCCAACAAGCTAATATCCGCTCAAAACAACTTAAGAGCGAGGAGATGGAGGCTTTGAAAGCTAAAGTAAACGAGACTAAATCTGACGATAGAAAAGAGTTGAAAGGTATCGAAATTTCTTCATACGCTTCTCCTGACGGTGGTTACGAACTTAACTACAAACTTGCTGAGAAACGTGAAGACAACACAATGTCATACCTTAACAAACAACTTAAAAAAGACACTATCGCTACTGAGGTAACAGGTAAGTTTACTGCTCAAGATTGGGACGGTTTCAAAACTTTAGTTGAGAAATCAAATATCCAAGACAAAGAACTTATCCTTCGTGTTCTTTCAATGTATAACGATCCTGCTCAACGCGAGAAAGAGATCAAAAACATGTCAAGCACTTTCAAAGTTCTTGCTGAAGAGATTCTTCCTCAATTGCGTTATTCAAGAATTACAGCAAGCATCGACCTAATTGGTAAATCAGACGAAGAGATTATGGCTCTTGTAGCAACTGATCCTAAAGAGTTGTCATTGGAGGAGATTCTTTACGCTGGAACTCTAACAAGCGACAAAGATCAACAACTTTACATCTACGCTAAAGCAGCAGAGTACTTCCCCAACGACTATCGCGCATTCAACAATGCAGGTATGGTTTGCTTTGAAATGGGTAACTTCTCTGATGCTAATGCATGGTTTGAGAAAGCTGCAAAAATTTCTGCTAACTCAGCTCAAGTACAAATGAACCAAGGTCTTATCGCTCTTAAAGAGGGTAACCAAGATAAAGCTGCTCAATGCTTCGGTAATGCTGCTGCATTAGAGGAGACAAAAGAGGCTACAGGTGTTCTTTACTTAGAGAAAGGCGACTACCAAAAAGCTGTTAAAGCATTTGGTGAGTCTAAAACAAACAATGCTGCTTTAGCTCAAATATTGGTTAAAGACTATGCAAAAGCTCAAAGCACTCTTGACGCTGTTGCAAATCCTGACGCTATGACTTTCTATCTAAAAGCTGTTATCGGTGCTCGCACAAATAACGAAAGCAACCTTTCTAAAAACCTTCGCCAAGCAGTAAGCATTGACGAAAGTTTGAAAGCTGCTGCTGCAACTGATATTGAGTTTGCAAACTACGATATCACTGGAATCATCGCAGAATAATTATTTAATAATTAAATAGTTTTTGAGGGTGTCTATTAATAGGCACCCTCTTTTTTTTTTAGAAGTTTATAAGTTTTTGTAAAACGTATAAACTTTTTCTTGATTATGTCAATTATAATAGGTAACTTGCAATGATTTTAAACTCTTTTATTGATATGGAAAAAATAAACTCTATTATTGAAAACTTTGCCATTGATGGGAAAGTATCAGAAATAAAGCCTCTTGGTAATGGACTTATAAATACGACATACGCAGTTATAACTGAAGGCGAAAGCGACAACTATGTTTTGCAATGTATAAATCATAACATTTTCAAAGATGTTGAATTGTTGCAAAATAACATTGACGCTATAACTAAGCAAATTGAAAAGAAACTTATAGAGAAGGGTGAAAGCGACATAAAACGTAAAACCCTAAGAACTATACCAACAAAAGATGGCAAACTCTACTATTTTGACGGAGAGACCTATTGGCGTGTTACTATTTTAATCCCTGATGCCGTAACATTTGAAAGCGTTACTCCGGAATTAGCATATCAAACAGGATTGGCTTTTGGTGATTTCCAATATATGCTATCAGAACTTCCCGAACCTCTTGGCGAAACAATTCCTGATTTCCATAATATGGAGTTCAGATTGGAGCAGTTTGACGAAGCTATAGAGGAAGATAAAGCTGGACGAGTTGAGTCAATGATGGAAATTATTGAAGAGATTGATGACAGACGAGAAGAGATGTGTAAGGTTCAACAACTCTTCCGCGAAGGTAAATTTCCCAAACGTATAACTCATTGCGACACCAAAGTTAATAATATACTTTTTGACAAAGAGGGGAAAATACTATGCGTTATTGATTTGGACACCACAATGCCAGGTTTTGTGCTTTCTGACTTTGGAGATTTTATGCGCACTGCCGGTAATAAAGGGAAAGAAGATGACACCGATTTAAGTGCCGTAGGTATTGACATGGAGATATTTAAAGCCTTTGCAAAAGGTTACATTGAAAGCGCCGGAAAGTTTTTAACTCCTATTGAAAAAGAGATGCTTCCATATGGCGCAAAATTGCTAACCTATATGCAAACCGTAAGATTCTTGACTGACTACCTAAATGGCGATACATATTACAAGATACAATATCCTGAACACAACAAACAACGTACTCTCGCTCAATTTAAGCATTTAAGAAGCATTGAAGAGCATGAAGAGGAGATGAACAGCTATATTGCAACTTTGTAATAAAATTTCTAAACCGAGTAAAACAAATAACCATCAAGCATGCTTGATGGTTATTTGTTTTATGAAATTTCCAAATCAAATTCTTTATATAGGGCAACAAGGTTCGGATTCTGTGCTACCATATAATTGAGTTTATCAAGAGGAGAATATATTGCCTGCTTCTCTGCCATCTCTTTTTCCTCAATCAGAATATCAACCTTACCATTAAGTAGTACCTTTCTTAAATATGGCAAAAGTAAATCGCAATGTTCTTTTAATCGCTGATGCTGATCAGCATTCGTAACCTCAACTTTAAACTTAAAATTGTCAAGCAACTGAGGTTTAGAGCTTTTCATGGCATTTACAAGAATTGTCTCTGTGGGAATGAGTTTAATATATTCATTCCACGCCTCTTGTAATTGATTTTGTGTAAAAGGTTCAGATCTATATTGTATTGCATCTGCCGCTGCGCTACTTTGTGCCTTCCCTTTCTTTATATGCGTAATTGAGATTGTTCCTGCCTTTTTCAGTGGTAAAGTAGATTCAGAAATAGGGCGAATTGATACGGTTTTATTCAAACTTATTGAAACACCCTTTTTATTACTCTCCTCAACTATAGGTAAAGTTGTTTTTACAGGAGGTGCTGTCTCTTGCGTTAAAGTTGTAGCGAAAGGAATTTCTGAAGCAATTGAGAGAAGTGGCTCTTCTGCCCACCAATCATCATCTATTTGGTCAGATTTTTTTTTTTGATTGAACTGACTCATTTTTATGAGTGAGAGTTCAACCAAAAGTCGTTTATTACCACTTGCCTTATAATTAAAATCGCAACTGTTGGAGATATCAATTGCTTTGTACAAGAACTCATTCGTACATTTTGCGGCTTGTTCTTTATATTTAGCAGCTACCCCATCGCCTACTTGTAATAAAGATATTGTTGAAGGATCTTTACAAACTAATAGGTCGCGCAGGTGATTGCTTAAACCTGTCACAAAATATTGCGCTTCAAATCCGCCCTTTAAGACCTCATCAAAAATAAGAAGAGCTTCCGGTACTTTTCCCTCCAAGAATGCATCTACAAGTTTGAAATAGTAGTCGTAATCGAGTAGATTTAGGTTGGCAATTACACTCTTATAAGTTACATTGCCTCCCGAATAAGATGCCATCTGATCAAAAACAGAGAGTGCATCTCTCATTCCTCCATCACTCTTTTGCGCTATAACGGATAGTGCCTCTTCCTCAAATGCTATACCCTCACTCTGTGCTACATACTTCAAATGATCTACTATATCAGATATTGATATTCGTTGAAAATCATATATTTGACATCGTGATAAGATAGTAGGTAATATTTTATGCTTTTCTGTAGTTGCAAGAATAAAAAGAGCATGTTGCGGTGGCTCCTCAAGAGTTTTAAGAAAGGCATTGAATGCTGCCTGAGACAACATATGAACCTCATCTATGATAAATACTTTGTATTTACCCAATTGAGGAGGTATGCGAACTTGGTCAATAAGAGAACGTATATCCTCCACTGAATTATTTGAAGCGGCATCTAATTCATGTATATTGTACGAACGTCCCTCATTAAACGATTGACACGATTCGCAACAATTACATGCCTCTCCTTCGGGTGTTGGATTACTGCAGTTTATTGATTTTGCAAATATTCTTGCACAGGTTGTTTTTCCGACACCACGGGGACCACAAAAAAGATAGGCATGCGCAAGCCTATTTGATTGAATGGCATTTTTTAAAGTATGAGTCAACGACTTTTGACCTACAACAGACATAAATGTTGTAGGACGATATTTTCGTGCCGATACTATATAATTTTCCACTCCTTTTATCTTTTTGCTATTCGCGAAGTTACTATTTTTTTAGCAATTGCACAACATATTTACTCCAATTTTCTACATTGAAAACGAGAAAGGCATAAAGCTCTTTACCGACTCGGCAACATAGACCTCTTCTCCTGCTGATATTAATATGCGTATGGGAGAATTTTGACGTTTTTCATACTCCATCATAACCTGTCTACATGCCCCACAAGGGAATGATAATGCAACACAATCTCGGTTTTTATCGTATGCAGATATTGCTATTGTACATATCCGTTCTTTGGGGTTTTGTGCCGATGCGGAATATAAGGCAACCCTTTCGGCACACATTCCTGAGGGGAAAGCTTCGTTCTCTTGATTATTACCAATAACTATTTTACCATTTGATAATAATACTGCCGCACCTACTCCAAAGTTTGAATATGGCGCATACGCCCCTTGTACAGCCTCTATTGATAAGTCTATGAGTTTTTTATCCTCTTCCGATAGTTGAGAATAAGCGTAAATTGTTATCTTTGCAACTTCAGTTATTTCACGCATGACACTAATTTTTATTTTGCTAAGATAATGAATTTTATTTCAATTTTTAAACAGATATCATATTATATACTATTTTTTGCAATCATTGTTATTACTGCATCTATACCTGAAGATATTGATGCTCAATCGCAGAATAAAACTTATTTGATTTATATTGATAAGTTCAAAGATGAGGCTATGCGCCAACAAAAGAGATACAAGATACCTGCAAGTATCACTTTAGCTCAAGGGCTTTTAGAATCCGGTGCAGGTAATGGTGAGTTGGCGAGAAAATCAAACAACCACTTTGGAATTAAATGCCATGGTGTATGGCAAGGGGAAAAGGTATATTACGATGATGACGAAAAGGGTGAATGTTTTAGAAAATATGATGACCCAATGCAGTCGTACGAGGACCATTCGCTTTTTTTAACTTCTCGTCCAAGATACGCCGAACTCTTTAATCTTAAAATTACCGACTATAGGGGTTGGGCTGTTGGTCTTAAAAAGTGTGGCTATGCTACCGATAAAGCATATGCAAGTAAGTTGATAGGTATTATAGAGCTATATAATCTTAACAGATACGACCTACAGGCATTAAAAAAGGGTAAGAAAAATCAAGAAGACATTAACCCTCATACTCCCTATATATCATGGGGCCTACTTTATATTGAAGCCAAAGAGGGTGATACTTTTGAGAGTATAAGCAATGAATTTGGTATTAAACGAAGAAAACTTGCGAAATATAACGAACTCCTTAAAGATCACACATTCAAAGAAGGAGAGATTATATATCTACAAGAGAAGAACAAATACTCTAAAAAAGGATACAAATACCATATAGTTAAAGAGGGAGAATCGCTACACTCTATTGCTCAAAAATATGGCATGAAATTATCAAACATTTATGCATTAAATCGCAAATACAACAATTGGATACCGAACGTTGGCGATAAGATACAACTTAATAGAAGACGTAAATAATCAGATAAAATATTTTCACAGAATAAAACTCATATTTTATTTGCTTTTCCCTTAAAAAAGAAGGGATAAATAAAGAAGAAGAGGGTTCACTTCAAATTCATTAGTAAACCCTCTTCTTTTATATTTTAGAATCAGCTCTAAATATCATTATGCAATACTCTATTTCCAAAATTAAAGCTAATACCCATTGAGGCATTTACATGGAATTTGTTAATAGGAGCATAATAGTCAGGTGTTACTTTTAATCCGGGATAGCAATCAATTCCTGCAAATAAATCAAATCCTCTTAATCCCACATTAAATAATGCTCCAAAAGAACCTCCCATATTTGATATAGTACCATTAACAGACATCATAAATATCTTTTTGGTTCTGAAATTCACAGCCAACATTCCCTCAGCATAGGTCTCCTTTCCGAAACGAGTATGCGACAATACTCCTAAAGATATTGCATTATTCAAGAATGAATATTCTGCTCCAATATTTAATGATGCTTTTAACATTGATGTTGATCTACTCTTTTGAACCTCCCTAAAATCAACAAGGTCCGCAAAAGTTTCTCCTATGTCTTCCAAATCTTCGTCTGCTCCCGTATTTATTCCTTCATATACGACCTCTCCTGATATAGTCTCAAGCGACTTATTGTGTCTCCAAGTTATAAAACCTAAATCTACAATTGATGCAGAAATTTCAAGATCCTTAAGTGGTCGATATGTTACTCCAAAGTCAAGAGCCAAACCTCCTCCTGCAACACCCATATTTGAGCTATCAAAGTCAACTCCATCTACAATCTCCTGGGGCTCCCCTTTTGAATTTTCTGATATAGCATTCTCCAACTCTACTCCACGAACAGAGATATCAGCATGACCCTTGCTATTGACTATCCATTGAGATGTTGCATCGTTCATTGTTATATGCATACGGTCAATATTGACATTCGCTCTTGCTAAACCAACCAATCCTTTTAACTTTACTCCTACTCTCCACTTCTCATTAATATTACGAGAATGACCTAAAGCAATATCAACATAGCTTGTAGCATTTGCATTTATATCTTCAATCTCGTATGTAGTAGCATCGTTTGTTGTTTGACGACCCACTTTTAGAAACTCAAATATCTCTTTGGGCATTTGAACTCCAAAGCGAGTTCTCAACGAAACATCAAATGTATTGAATCCGTTCCACTTATAAAATCCAAAAGACAATAGTGAAAGGTCTAATTCAGACACAATCTTATTTTGAGATTTTAGACTACCAAGAAACTCTTTTGAATCAACAGCTTTATTCAAAAAGTTAATCATCTCCCCACCATCTGTAGGATATAAAAATGTTGAGACTCCCACATTACTACTTGCACCTACATTAATATCTCCAAGCAGTGGCATTGAAACATATCCATATTCACTTGCAAGTGCAGGATTTAATTTGTGACGTGTGGGCATTCCTTCCATAAAGTATGCCGAATGTGTTGTTTGTGCTATACATGGCAATGCGCATATAAGAAATATTACCTGTATAAATATTTTTAAAATACTCTTTTTCATTATTTTCCGCTTTTACAAGTTATCCAAATCCATTGATATTCCGTCTGGCAGTTCAAGGTTTATCTTCATATTTAATTTTTGATATTTTGATATTGCTCCTTGATCTGGGAAATATACATTAACCCTCCAATTAATTCTGTCAATAAGTTTCATCTGACCATCTTGGGTTTCTCTAAACTCTATTCTCATATTGGTTTGTGCCGGCACAACATCATCAGTAATTCCTACAGATTCTGAAGCTTTTATCTTTTGAGGAATAACAACCTCTATTCCATCTAATTTTTCGCCATTCACATCGCAAAGTTCTGCAAAAATCTCCATCTCCGCGGGGAATCCATTTTTTATTATAGCATTTGCGAATATGGTTTTTGCCGATATTGTCTCAAATACATCGGCATTCAAGTCCAATGTTGAATCATTATACTGTATCTTAGAACCTCCGTTTAAGAAGAAAGGTACGTTCAACTTATATTTTATATCAAGATCATAAGGTTCACCCAAGAAGAAATCATGCTCCTCGTTTGGATCGTTATATCCTTCACCTATGACATCAATAGAGTATGGTATTTTTTCAGTTAGTTTACCTAAATTTTCACACTTTACAAAATCATATCCATTTGTATTTAATTCCTCTATCTCATGACATGCCACATACTCATAAAAAGTACTTGGACCATATACATCATGGTCATCGCCATGAATAGACATCTCTTCTACACTTATAATAACTTGTTGACCATTATCATCACAGATATAGTTTCCGTCCTTATCTTTGGGATATAATTTTATATTTGCTGAAGCAGACATTGGCAATGTGGTTTTTATCTCGATAGGCAAATAGGGATTGTACAACGACAACGATGTGTTTTCATCTGTCAAAAATGATGGTAACGAATTTATATATATTGTTTCAGATGTTTTATTGACTTTCAATTCAACCTTTCCGAAAGCTTCATCAACATCTGCCTCCGGGATATATAAAGTAGGAACAACTTTAAAAGACATTTGAGTTTCAACACTCGCTGTCTTCAATAACAACGATATATTCCCTTTTACCTCTACCTTATCATTAAACACAACTTTATTATCACTATTCAGCATGTTTGATTCAGAATGTACTCCTTTTATGCCAACCTCAAATTTCAATTGAGATGTTTCAATTTCTCCGCTAATAATGATATCATTATTGTTTTTGTCTGTTTTAACATTAATGGTTGAAGGTATCTTTATATTATTCTTATCAATTATAAGATCTGCAGGAAAAACTATCTTATAGTTATCAAAAATAACCTTCTTTAGTTCAACTGCACTACTTCCTTCACATATAACAGATAATGTTATCTCTGATAGCCACTCTGAATGTACAAAAACTGAATCAATTGATTTTACTCTTGAATCAACAGTTCCCGATTCAATATTTAAGTCGGCGTTATAATTGGTAAATTCTTGTGGCAAGTTAACCCTATACTCTGCAGACCCATACACAGGAATCTTTTCTGAGTAAGATTTTATAGTTCCAAAATCAAGATCTTGAGCAGGGACGTTAAACTTAGGAATTATATCAACATCAGTTATAAGATGCCCATCTGTTGTAGTAATTTCATACAAACCTTGATCGTTTACGTAAATATCATCTTCTGATGATATCAATTTTTCAAAAGCCATATCTCCTGTACTCAACAATGGAAAACTTACTCCATTTTCAAACAGGTGAATATCGCTTGATACATTATCCATATCAAATTTTTCATCAACACAAGATGATAAAAATAATGCGATATAGATAAATCCCAACAAATTAAGTAATCTACACTTTCTCATTTATTTTAATTTTTAGAAAATATTTACAATATATCTATTATTGAGACAAAAATAAGATATAAAAAAATATTTTCAAAATATATTTTTGCATTTTTTAAGAAGTTAGGCAAAAAAACGCAAATATTGTCAGCATAAAACTTTATAAATAAACTTTTTATCAATCTCTATATTTTATAGATTACCAAAATCGAGTCTTATACCTGTAGGTAATTCAAGATTTATTTTCATATTTATAAAATGCTCTTTTACAACATCTGCCTTTTCGGGGAATAGCACATTTATTTTCCAATCTATCTTATCTATAAGTTTTAATTTGCCGTCTATTGATTCTTTAAGTTCTATTCTTATATTTGTTTCATCTTTTGCCCTTATCGCATTATCAGGAATTAATACACCAACGCCATTACCATTTAATTTATTCCCTTCTTTGTCATATAAATCTAAATCAAATGTCATATTTGCAAGAAAATCATTCTTTATTACAGCATCAACAAATAGAGACGTTAATGACACTGATTTAAATATATCTGATATATCTCCATTTAAGTCTGTTGTTGAGTCTTTATATTCTATTTTTGATCCTGCATCTAAAGAAAAAGGTACATGAACACGATAATTTATATCAACATTAAACTCTTCGTCAAAATAAAATTCTTGAATATCTGAAGCATCACTCTCTCCCGCTGCAACTATTTCAATAGATGTCGGAATTTTTGCACATATCTTATCAAGATTTACACATTCAACATATTTAAATCCATTATTATCATAATATCCTATTTTCTCGCAAGCGATATATTCATAAAAATTAGAAGGATTGCCGTCTCCATGATTATCACCTGGTATAGACAAATCATTAATTGACACCTCAACTCTTTCGCCGTTATCATATATATAATTTCCTTCCGCATCTTTAGGATACATTTTTATATTGGATTTTAAGCTAATAGGCACTGTGCTTGTAACATAGAGTGGCATATAAGGATTACTCAATTTAAGGACTGTACCTCCTGATGTTATAAAAGATGGTAAAGAACCTATTTTTACTTCATCTTCCATAATCTCAACATCTACCTTTATTCTACCCCTTCCTTCATCTATTTTTTCCTCGGGTATAAATAGTGTTGGTTTTACCTTAAAAGTTTGTTTTGTTGAGCTTCCCAAACCCATAACCTCTAATGAAATATTCCCGGCAAACTCAACTTTTTCAGATAGCGCTATTCTTCCGGACGTATTTATAAGATTTTTACCTTCCCCATCAACTCCATTAATCTTAATACCAAGTTCCAATATATCTCCACTAACCATTCCATTAAGGGTTATTTCATTATTAGAATTGATTGTCCAACTAACCCCTTCCGTAACATTAACAATATTATCTATTACCAATTTTTTAGGAAGCATTAATTTATAGTTATCAAAAGTCATACCTTTAACCTTTATAGCCCCAGACAAAGGCATCTCATTTTCATCTACAACGGATAGTGTTATTTTTGACACCCAATTACTATGAGTTGCCACAGAATAAACTTCAATTACCCTTTCGTCCAACTTCTCAGTTTCTATATTTAATGTAGTTTCATAGCTCGTAATCTCTTTGTCTAACGGAATAATTTCAGTACTAAATCCGTTTATGGTTGTAGTATATGATTTTATAATTCCAAAATTGGGTTGCTGTTCCAAAACTGAAATTTTAGAGATTTTATCAATATGTGTATGAAAATTCTTCTCTTCCGAATAAAATTCATATACTCCCTCTTCATTCAATCTTATATCATTTTGAGAAGATATAAGTTTTTCAAATTTTAAATCTCCTGTACGTAACAAAGGAATACTTACTCCATTTTCAAACAAGTGCATATCATTGGAGATATTATCCATATCATACCTTTTATCAACACATGAAGACAAGAATAATACTACTATATAGGTAAATAGTAATAATTTATGTAATCTATATTTTCTCATTTTTCTTTAATTTAAATATATACTCCACCCCAATATGACGAATACAAAAGTAGTATATAAAAAAGACTTAACGAATATATATTTTGCATTTTTTAAAGAAAAGGAATATCATATTAAACCTTATTGGAATTTCTGTGTCAAATCGATAAACATAGTTTATGAGCAATAAAAAACATATATTACTTTTTTTATTATTATTCATTTTTAACTCACTGATATTCTCTCAAACAAATAACTATACTGTATTAGGAGTTGTCAAAGATGAAACCGGCGCACCACTTCCTCAATTAGGAGTAAGAATTTTAAATAGCCAAGATAGTTCATTGGTAAGAGGTACCACTTCTTCTGATAAAGGGCGATTTATAATAAAAAATCTATCGCATGGGCACTACATAGTATCTTTATCATATATGGGATACAATACAATTTACAAAAACGTAGCTCTATTTCCCGGAAATGAACATGTAAATTTAGGTACAATAACCATGCAACCAACTGATGTTATGTTGAGCGAAGCTGTGGTTATGGGTAAAACACCCGATGTGGTTGCAAAAGAGGACACTCTTGAATTCAATGCATCGGCATACAAAACTCAACCTAACGCTGTTGTTGAAGATATGATTAAAAAGATGCCAGGTATTGAAATTGGAGAGGACGGAAAGATAACTGCAAATGGTAAAGAGATAACAAAAATTTTGGTTGATGGTGAGGAATTTTTCTCAGACGACCCTAAAGTGGCAACAAAGAATTTACCTGCCAATATGGTTGAGAAGCTCCAGGTAATTGACCGAAAGTCTGATGAAGCAAGATTTTCGGGTGTTGATGATGGAGAAGAGGAGACCGTTATAAATTTAACCGTAAAAAAGGGTATGAAGAATGGTTGGTTTGGCAACTTTCAAGCAGGAGGTGCTACTGATGCCCGCTATGAGGCAATGCTTATGGCAAATCACTTTAAAGACCAAAACCAATTAACCATTATTGCAGGAGCTAATAATACAAACAATATGGGTGCTGCCGATTTAGGAGCAACCATGTTTTCGGGAAGCTCAAGAAGAGGAAGGGGAGGTTGGGGCCCTATACAAGGAGAGAACACATCGGCTGTGGCGGGTCTTAACTTCAATGCGGGTAAAAGCGACAAATTCAGAGGTGGCGGTGATGTTAAGTATGCGTTCAGTGATTTGGATTTGAAGGAAATAAGTGAGCGACAAAACTTCATAGCATCAGATAGTACAACTCACGACAACTCATATAAAGTAAATAGAAATAAGAGCCATAACATAGAGATGAATTATCGTCTTTTATGGAAACCCGATGATTATACACAAATTGAGTTTAGACCTCGATTTGGATTTAACCATTCAGATATGAAAAATAATAGCATTTCTCGCTCATATGGAACAAACTCACTATATCCCGAATGGGGAAATGATACTATAACGACAGGTTCTTTAAACTCTTTCAGTAATGCTAATGGATTTAATATTAACGGACGATTGAGTATCAGTAGATTATTAAAAGGCAAAGAGGGACGTCAAATAAGTTTAAGCGTTTCTTATGGATATAACGATAGTAGAGAAAACGGATATAGCTACAATAATACAAGTTATTTTAAAAGCGGTGTAATTGAAGGTATAAATTTGAAAGATAACAACAGAACATGGGGTGGTAATTATGGTATAAGAGCTTCATATATTGAACCTATAAACAAACACACTACATGGTCTGTTTCTTATCATTACCGATATAGCTATACTTATGCCGATAAATTTTCTTACAATATTGACGAGAACAATATTATTGGAGGTTTAAACAATGAATATAGTAATAGTTTCAGAAATAATTTCCAACGTCATCGTGCAAGTACTGCTTTTAATGGAACATACGACAAAATGACGTATAATGTAGGTATTGATTTTGAACCATCAAAATCTGTTTCAAAGAACTTAATTGATTCAAGCAGAGATATTGATGGTAAAATGCAATATAATTTTTCTCCATTTTTAATTTACAAATATAATATTAGCAAAAGCGATAATCTAAGGATAGACTATAGGGGAAGAACTCAACAACCTTCTATATCGCAACTACAACCGAGTCAAAGCATATCAGACCCTCTACGCAGAACTGAAGGAAATCCCAACCTTAAGGCTTCATACGATAACTCATTACACCTTAGATACAATAGTTATAATGCCGAAAAACAGCGTTCTATTATGACTATGTTAAATGCCAACTACGTTATGAATAGTATTGTTAATGCTACTTTTTATAATGAAGAGGGTATTCAAATAACCAAACCCCAAAATGAAAACGGTGTTTGGAGTGCCTGGGGTATGTTATTAATAAATATGCCTTTTAAAAACAAAAAATTCTCATTTAATAACCACACAAGTTTAAGTTGCAATAGACAAATTGGATATACGAATGCTTTACGTAATGTATCAATAAATTACGGAGTTAGAGAGAGATTGGAGTTTGTATATGGTGATACTTTCGGTGATATTAGATTGGGAGGAAATGGTTCTTTTCAAAGAACAAATAACTCAATTCAAAACACAAATAATCAAAATACATTTGATTACGGAGCTAAATTTGCAACAACTCTTTACATTCCCGGCGATATAACATTTACCACTGATATAAATTATAGTGGTAAGGCGGGATATACTGATGGTTATGATAAACAATCATGGATATGGAATGCTCAGCTCTCTTGGAGTTTCTTAAAACAGAAACAAGCATCGCTCATAGTTAGGGCATACGATATTCTTAATCAACATAACAATATTAGCCGTACCGTTACCGGAAACTATATTCAAGATGTTGAAACAAATAGTGTTGGACGATATGTTATGTTCTCTTTTGCATACCGATTTAATTCCTTCACTAAACGAGGAGAGGCAACCCCTCAAATTGATATGAATACAAGAAGAGGCCCTCACGGTAATTACGGAGGACCTCCCAGATTCTAAATTAATCTTACTTAATTATGTTTACAAAGAAGATACAATCTCCTCTGTATCTTTTGCTATCATCAACTCCTCGTCTGTTGGTATTACAACAACTTTGACAGCTGAATTATCTGATGATATAACAACCTCCTCACCTCGTGAGTTATTCTTATCATCATCAACCTTTATTCCAAGATATGATAATCGCTCGCAGATGTTTTTACGTGTTGCTATTTGGTTTTCTCCCACACCTCCTGTAAAGACTATTATATCAACACCGTTTAATGCTGCAGTATAGGCTCCTATATATTTAGCTATACGATAGTGATACATATCCAATGCGAGTTTTGCTTGTTCGTTACCCTCTTTTATCGCAGCATCTATTTCTCGCATATCAGAAGATACTTCCGAGACTCCCATAACACCGCTCTTCTTATTTATCAAATTTGATAATTGCTCGGGACTCAAGCCCTCTTTCTCCATTATGTATATTAATGCTCCTGCATCAACATCGCCTACTCGAGTTCCCATAACAAGACCTTCAACCGGAGTAAGTCCCATAGAGGTATCTATTGATTTACCACCCTTTACAGCAGTTATTGAGCCTCCATTTCCTATATGGCATGTTATAATTCGTTGTTGAGCAACATCTACTCCTAAGAATTCGCAAACTCTTTTTGATACATATCGGTGACTTGTACCATGGAAACCATAACGTCTTACTCCATATTTTTTATATAGTTCGTATGGCAACGCATACATATAAGCATATGAAGGTATTGTTTGATGGAATGCTGTATCAAATACTCCTACTTGTGGGACATTTGGCAAAATTGATTCAACTGCCTCAATACCTTTCATATTTGCAGGATTATGCAATGGTGCGATATCAAAGCACTCTCTAATTTTATCTTTTACCTCGTCGGTAATCAATACTGAGCTATTAAATTTCTCTCCTCCATGTACTATACGGTGTCCTACTGCACCTATCTCCTCAAGAGATTTTATACAGCCATACTCCTCTCCTACAAGTGTATTCAAGATAAAATCTATACCTGCAGTATGTTCCGGAATATCTTTTTCAAGAACCACCTTTTCCCCTGAGGGTAGAGTTATCTTCAAGAATGAACCTTTTAAGCCAATCTTCTCAATTCCTCCTTGAGCCTCAACTGAATGATCTTCTGTGTTAAATAGTTTGTATTTGATTGAAGAGGAACCACAATTTAAAACTAAAACTTTCATATCGTAATATTTTTTACACGAACAAAACCCACTGCAAGAGTGAGTTTTGCTCTTCTATTTTGTTGTACTATTATTTATTTCGTGATGCTTTAAGTTGTATTGATTGCACTGCTGCTACGGCAACTGTCAAATATATATCTTCTGCCGAACAACCTCGAGAAAGGTCATTAATTGGTGCTGCTAATCCTTGAAGGATAGGACCTATCGCTGTCGCACCAGCGAACCTTTGTACAAGTTTATATCCTATATTTCCAGCCTCAAGTGATGGGAATACTAATACATTTGCTTTTCCTGCAACAGGGCTTCCGGGTGCTTTTGATGCGCCAACCTCAGGAACTATTGCTGCGTCTAACTGCATCTCGCCGTCAAGCATAATCTCAGGACAACGCTCTTTTGCCAATTTTGTAGCCTCTATTACCTTATCAATTCTTTCGTGCTTTGCACTTCCTTTGGTTGAGAAACTTAACATAGCAACTCGTGGTTCAAATCCCGCAAGAGCCTTTGTTGTTTCGGCTGTTGAGATAGCGATTTGGGCTAACTCTTCGGCTGTTGGGTCGGGACATACGGCACAATCGGCAAATGTCATAACACCATCTTCTCCCAAGTTATTATCTTTTAAAACCATAATAAACAAACCTGAGACAACACTTACTCCGGGAGCTGTTTTTACAATCTGAAATGCGGGACGTAATACACTGCTTGTTGCATTGCATGCTCCTGCAATTTCTCCGTCAGCATCTCCTTTTTTTATCATCAAAGGAGCTAAATACAAAGGGTCTTCTGCCAACTTCATAGCCTGCTCCATTGTCATTCCTTTTGATTTGCGAAGTTCATAAAGGAAAGAGGCATACTCTTCCTTCTTGGGATTGTTTATAGGGTCTATAATAGTTGCTCCCGACAAATTTTCAAGACCTAACGCCTTTGCCTTGTCATTAATTTCCACGGGATTTCCCATTATGATAATATCCGCAACTTTATTGGCAACCAATTTATCGGCAGCAATAAGAGTTCTCTCATCTCCTCCTTCAGACAATATAATACGCTGAATATCAGCTTGAGCCTGCGATACGATTTTTGCTATTACGTCCATGATTAATTATTTTATACTACGAATTTTAATTCGTTGGTAGTTTTTTGAATACAGATGCAAAAATACAAAAAATTGTAATATCAAGATAGCAAAATACGATTTTTATAATGATATTCTTTCCAATATCTTTAATGTAGCTCCGGTGTTGCAATTTATATATTCACCTGCTACTGCACCTGCCTTCTCTCGCGTTTCTTTATCTGATAAGTTTTGCATAACATTTTCAAATTCCTCTTTTGAAGATATTGTAAATGCGCCTCCACAAGCAATTAAATTTTTCGCCTCCTTAAACTTCTTAAAGTTTGGTCCGAATATGACAGGGATACCATAAACAGCAGCCTCCGGAACATTGTGAATTCCACTTCCAAAGCCTCCGCCAATGTATGCCAAATTGCCATATCGATATATTGATGATAGCAGACCAAAACAATCTACTATTATACAATCATACTCCGAAACATTTTTACCTTCAGCTTGTGAATATAGTAAAACAGGGCGTTTTATATTTGACATAAGATATTGCATGTGCGCATCATTTATCTCATGTGGAGCAATTATAAGTTTTAGCTCGGGGTGCGAATTAAAATAGTCCATATAGATATCTTCGTCGGCTTGCCACGAACTTCCTATAATCATTGTATATGAATCCTTTGAAAATGCTTCAAAAATAGGTAACTCCTTAACCTGAGAGGCTATCTCAGCCACTCTGTCAAAACGGGTATCTCCAACTACAGAAACATTTTCTACTCCTATCTTTGCCAAAAGTTTTTTTGAGGTTTCGTCTTGAACAAAAAGATGTTCATAATTTTTTAGCATACCTCTAAATATAGAGCCATAGGGTTTGAAAAATATCTGATTTTCTCTGAATATTGCAGATACTATATATGTAGGTATAGCTCTTTTATGTAATTCATTTAAGAAATTACCCCAAAACTCATATTTTATAAAAATAGCCATTTTAGGGTTTACAATATCAAGGAAACGGCTGACATTCCCAGGCAAATCAAAAGGCAAATACGACACTACGTCTGCCAATGGATAATCCTTACGAACGGTATATCCTGATGGAGAAAAAAAGGTTAATAAAATTTTTTCTTTAGGATTTGTCTTTTTTATCTTTTCTATAATTGGACGTCCTTGTTCAAATTCGCCTAATGAAGATGAATGTATCCATATATATTTCTCTCCTTTTTCAATTTTTGACTCTAAATCTGAGAAAAGTGTTTTATGCCCCTCAACCATAAGTTTAGCCTTTGGATTACGAGCCGACACTAATTTTACAGCCTGCTTGTATAAGTATATTCCTAAATTATATATCAGATTCATATTCTATTAATATATACCTTTTAAATATGGTTTACTTTTTCTATTTGCTTTATCTTTCCATACCATCTCGTTTAAATTAAACCTAACAGCCAATTGCTGTTGAAAATTGAACGAGTTTGGCAATATGTGGAATGTCAGTTTTGCTGAACAATTTACAAAACTATTCCTATAAAAGAAAAAATCTATATCGGTTTGATTATACCACTCATTTGCTCTGTGAAACGGATCTCCTTGATACAACTGAGATCCACAAAGCCCATAAAATGGGAACATATCATCTCCGTAATAGAACGTATTACTCATTCCTATATATTTCCATGCCATATTAAATTCAACCAACGGACCGTTAGGCGTATGTTTCTCGCCGGTTCCACGATGACGTTCTATTCCTGCATAATAACCTACTCTAAGTGCAAGGGTATCTAATTTGGGGGTTAGCGATGTTAAATCAACTCCAACATAAGGTGATATTGATATATGATCCATTACCGACTCCCCATCAACAGGCTCGGACGTGCGGGCAAGATGATTCATACTAAAATGACCTCCTGCAATAAAAATATTGGGAGTCCACCTACCTGCTGCAAGAATTATGAATGCCTCTCTTCGGGTTGAAGATTGCATTTGTGTCCAATCAATATAGGTTTCAATATATCCTTTTGATGCTTGATACTGAAACAATACTCCTGTTATATTAGGACGAAATATCGCTATTGAATCATATAGCATATATGATGGCAGTTTATCAATGAGTTGAGTGCGAGGGAACATTCCAAAACTCATTGAAAACCCTTTTTTTGCATAACGATAATAAAGGGTTGGATATAATTTACTTTCATCAACCTCTGCTCCAAATGGCTGAACCCAACTTGCTCCTGCCATAAGACGGTGCGAATTGGCAAATTCAACGCCAATTTCAGGAGATAATCTTACTCCAAAAAGTGTTTTTGCTGATGTTAAATCAGTATCATACTCACGATTGTCAAAAAAGCCTAAGAAATCAATATCCCAGACCAACTTTTGAGACAATGCAGGCAAAACACTTATTACCAGAATAAATATGCAAACAAACCTTTTCAAAACTCAATTCCTACTCTACCGGTTTTATCTTATCCAATCCTGTTTTAAGGCGTGCTATTGTCTCCTCTTTACCTATTACTTCTGTAATATCAAACATATGAGGACCTCTACACTCTCCAACTACAGCCAGCCTAAAGGCATTCATTGTATTTCCAAGATGATACTCATTTTTTGCTATCCATGACAATACAACCTCCTCTAATGCCGCTGATGCGAAATTTTCTTCTTTTTCTAAAAGAGCAACCAACTCTGTTATTATTTGTGGCATACCCTCTTTCCAACGTTTACGAATATCTTTCTCGGCATAAGTTTGTGGAGCTTCAAAGAAGAATGAAGTTTGTGCCCACAAATCTTTTGCAAAGTTTATACGCGACTTGACTAACGATACAATTTTTTCTACATTATAAGCCTCAACATCTACCCCTTTCTCTTTCAAAATAGGAATAAACATTTCGGCTATTTCAGCATCACTCTTTTCTTGGATATATTTATGGTTGAACCACTTTCCTTTTTCGTAATCAAATTTGGCTCCTGCTTTGCTACACTTCTCAATGTTGAATAGTTTTATCAACTCCTCCATTGATAGTAGCTCTTGTTCTGTTCCGGGGTTCCAGCCTAAAAGAGCAAGGAAGTTAACTACAGCCTCAGGTAAATAGCCACTCTCTCTATATCCTGACGAAATTTCTCCGCTTTTTGGATCTTTCCACTCTAATGGGAATACAGGGAAACCTAAACGATCTCCATCTCGTTTGCTTAATTTTCCATTACCCTCAGGTTTTAGCAACAATGGTAAATGTGCAAAACGAGGCATTGTCTCTTCCCAACCAAATGCTCTATATAACAACACATGTAAAGGGGCTGAAGGTAACCACTCCTCTCCACGAATAACATGTGTAACCTCCATTAAATGGTCATCAACAATATTGGCCAAATGATATGTTGGCAAATCATCAGCCGATTTATAAAGAACCTTATCGTCAAGAACTGAAGAGTTGATTGTTACCTTACCTCGTATCATATCATCAACCACAACATCTTCGTCAGGCTCAATTTTTATACGAACAACATATTTCTCTCCTTCTGCAATAAGTTTATCAACCTCTGCCTTATCCATCACCAACGAGTTACGCATTGCTCCGCGAGTTTTTGCATCATATTGGAAATTTGCTATTTCGTTTCGCTTTGCCTCTAACTCTTGCGGAGTATCAAATGCAATATACGCTTTCCCTGCTTCAAGAAGTTGATTTACATATTTACGGTATATATCACGACGCTCTGATTGACGATATGGTCCATACTCTCCTCCGTAATTTACACCCTCATCAAACTTTACACCCAGCCACTCTAATGCAGTAATAATATAATCTTCTGCTCCAGGAACAAATCGCTGAGAATCAGTATCCTCAATTCTCAAAATCATATCTCCGCCATTCTGTTTCGCAAACAGATAGTTATATAATGCTGTTCTTACTCCTCCTATATGCAGTGGTCCTGTGGGACTCGGTGCAAAACGCACTCTGACTTTACGTTGTTCCATATATAAATTCTTTAATATTCTAACATTTTAAACCTTTATACTAAGGTAAAACGTTACAAAGTTAAAACATAATTTTGGTTTGTAATAATTATTTAACAATTATGTTTGATTTGGCTTTATTCACAACTATAAATAAAGCTATCAAAAGAGTTTTTATCTGTTTAATTCCTAAAAAATTATCCTTCTCATCTTTTCAGTTTGTCATTACAAAAAATATTTGTATCTTTGCGCCGCTTTTTAGTATTCCGTGCGATGGGAAATTAAGGAGTAAATAGACTTAATTTTTAGTAACACAAAATTTTATTACAATGAAAACATTTAAATTAGAGGGTTCTCCCCGCGTTGAGTTGGGTAAAAAAGAGAGCAAATCTCTTCGTAAAGAGAACATGATTCCTGCAGTTCTTAACGGTGGTAAAATTGTTGAGATGCCTTACACAGGAGAGTTAAAAGCAGGAGAGAAATGCGTAGCAATGAAAGACGGAAAAGGTATGATTGTTACAGACTTCAAAGTTTCAACTGAGGCTGTTCGCAAACTTATCTATACTCCCGACATCTTCGCTATTGAGCTTAAAATAGGTGAAAAAGAGGTTATGGCAGTGCTTAAAGACGCACAATTCCACCCTGTAACAGGTAATATCCTTCACTTGGATTTCCTTGAAATTTCAAAAGAGAAACCCATTGTTATGGCAGTACCCGTTGTTCTTGACGGACACGCTGAGGGTGTTAAAGCCGGAGGTAAATTGGTTCTTAAAATGCGTCGTCTAAAAGCAAAAGCTATTTATACAAACATACCTGAGAAATTGATCGTAAACGTAGAGTCTTTAGGTCTTGGAAAATCAATCTATGTTGGAGATCTTAAATATGACAACATTGAACTAATCAACCCCAAAGAGGCAGTTGTATGTTCAGTTATGATGACTCGTGCCGCTGCTGCTGCCGCTGCTGCTGCCGCTAAGAAATAATTTGAATGAAGTATCTTATTACAGGTTTGGGCAATATCGGAAGTGAATACGATAACACCCGCCACAATATAGGATTTAAGGTATTGGACGCTCTCGCAAAGGCGTCCAATACTATTTTTGCCGATGCCAGATATGGGGCTATCTGCAAAATATCAATAAAAGGAAGGACTCTTATTCTTCTTAAGCCTTCAACGTTTATGAATTTAAGCGGAAATGCTGTAAGATATTGGTTACAGAAAGAGAATATTCCCAACGAAAACCTATTGGTAATTGTTGACGATCTTGCTCTACCCTTAGGTCAACTACGACTAAAAGAGAAAGGAAGCCCTGGTGGACATAACGGTTTGGCCCATATTTCGCAATTAATAGGACAGAACTTTGCTCGTTTACGTTTTGGCATAGGCAACGACTTCCCAAAAGGAGGACAAGTTGATTATGTTCTCGGGAAATTTACTTCCGAAGAAGAGACAACAATTGCTCCTCGCATAGAGATAGCAAAAGAGATTATCACAAGTTTTTGCTTTGCCGGGGCAGCTCGAACAATGACTCAATACAACAACAAATAAGAGAACCATGGCGAAAGAAGAGGTAAGAATAGATAAATGGCTTTGGGCTGTACGAATATTTAAGACTCGGACACAAGCTGTTGAAGCATGCAAAAAAGGAAGAGTTGAGATGAAAGGCGTTGCTGTTAAACCCTCTCGTACAGTTAAAGTGGGAGATGAAATTTCAGTACGCAAACCTCCCATAACTTACACCTTCAGGGTATTAGCATTGAGCGAGAACCGAATGGGAGCAAAACTTGTACCCGAATTTTTAGAGAACATTACACCTCAGGAGCAATATGATATATTGGAGATGTCGCGCATAAGCGGGTTTGTAGCAAGAAATAAAGGCATGGGACGACCCACAAAGAGAGAAGGGCGAGAACTTAAAGCCTTTATTGAAAGCGAATATTCATTTGATATCCCCGAATTATGGGACGAGGAGGACGATATATAAAAACAATTTTTTATATTTGCAATCCATTACAAACTTATTATAAAAGAAGATGACAACACAAGAGATTGATTGGGCTAATTTATCATTCGGATATATGCCTACCGATTATAACGTTCGCAGATATTTCCGCGACGGCAAATGGGGAGAAATAGAAGTAAGCTCTTCAGACTCAATAAATATGAGCATGGCCGCAACCTGTCTTCACTACGGGCAAGAGGCTTTTGAAGGACTAAAAGCATTCCGTGGCAAAGACGGAAAAATAAGAGTATTCAGAATGAAGGACAACGCAGAGCGACTCCAATCGACATGCCGTGGCATCTTAATGCCTGAGCTACCCACCGAGATGTTCTGCGAAATGGTTGAAAAGGTAATAAAATTAAATGAACGTTTTGTTCCCCCTTACGAAAGCGGAGCATCGTTATACATCAGACCTCTTTTGATTGGAACAGGAGCCCAAGTTGGTGTTCACCCAGCAAAAGAATACCTATTTTTAATATTTGTTACTCCTGTAGGTCCATACTTTAAAGGAGGTTTTGCTACCACTCCATACGTAATAATCAGAGGCTATGACAGAGCTGCTCCTCTCGGAACCGGACGCTACAAAGTTGGAGGTAACTATGCAGCAAGTCTTTTGGCAAACCAAAAAGCTCACGAATTAGGATACTCTTGCGAATTGTATTTAGATGCACGTGAAAAAAAATATATTGACGAGGCAGGAGCTGCAAACTTCTTTGGAATTAAAAACAATACATATATCACTCCAAAATCGTCATCAATTCTTCCCTCAATAACAAACCGCAGTTTGATGCAATTGGCAGAGGATATGGGAATGAAAGTTGAACAACGTCAAATCCCCGAAGAGGAGTTGGCAACTTTTGAAGAGGCTGGAGCTTGTGGTACAGCAGCAGTAATATCTCCAATGCAACGCATTGACGACCTTGACAATAATATAAGCTACGTTATCTCAAAAGATGGACATCCCGGACCTATGAGTACCAAACTATACAACGAATTAAGAGGTATTCAATATGGTGAGATTGAAGACAGACACCAATGGGTAACAGTAATAGAATAGACTGCATAGCAATAATAGAGAAGTATTACACAAAAAATACATCTCTATATAACCTTCTTATTGCTCACAGCAAAAGTGTTGCTGAATTAGCTGTAGAGATTGTGGCATCGCACCCCGAATTGGGTGCTGATGCCTCTTTTGTTTACGAAGCAGCAATGCTTCACGACATTGGAATATTTCTCACCAATGCTCCAAAAATATTTTGCACCGGAGATAAACCATATATCATGCACTCACTCTTAGGAGCAGAAATATTAAGAACTGAAGGTTTAGAAAAACATGCTTTAGTATGCGAAAGGCATACCGGTGCCGGAATTTCTGCCATAGAGATAAAAAATCAAAACCTACCTCTCCCCAATAAAGATTTTATACCCATATCAATAGAAGAAAAAATTGTTGCATACGCAGATAAATTTTTCTCAAAATCATCACCAAACAAACGTAAAAGTTTTGCAGAAGCAAGAGGTTCTCTTCAACGATTTGGAGATGAAATATTAGCCCGTTTTGACGAATGGAGTAAATTGTTTGCATAAAAAAGCCTATATTTTCGGTAAGTTGCATTAAAATAACTATCTTTGTAAGTTGATTGAGAAACTATCATCTCACATAAGATGACAAAAAGGAACAGAGTCTTCGTTATAATTCTATCATTGCTCGCAGCTACGCTGTTTGCAAACTTATATGCCATGCCACACTTTGACGACAAAAGTGTGTCAGAAAATATTATATCTGATAGTATAAAAAATGATTCTCTCCTTACCGATTCAATAGATATAAAAAATATCAGTAACGATTCCATACCTACAGACTCAACAACACATATCAAAAAGAAGCCTAAAAAAGAGGCTTTGGAAGATATCGTAACATATACAGCAAGCGACTCAATGGTTTTACGAAATGGCAACATGGCATACATGTTTGGCTCAAGTAAAATCAACTATCAAGACATTGAGCTTACTGCCCAAGAGATAAGAATGGACATGGACAGTAGCACTGTATATGCCGTAGGAGTAACAGATTCTTTAGGGAATACCATAGGTTCTCCTGTGTTTAAAGACCCCAGCGGAGAGTACGAATCAGAAACAATGAAATATAACTTCAAAAGCGAAAGGGGTTATATTACCAACGTAAGGACACAACAAGGCGAAGGTTATTTAATTGGAGGCAAAACCAAGAAAGATGCTGCTGGTGATTTCTATCTTGCCAATGGTAAATACACCACATGCGATAATCATGAAAATCCTCACTTCCACCTCCAACTCACAAAAGCTAAGATGCGTCCGGGCAAGAATGTTGTAACAGGACCTGCATATATGGTATTAGGAGGAGTTCCTCTTCCCTTAGCATTGCCATTCGGATTTTTCCCATTTACAGAAAAATACTCATCAGGAGTAATATTTCCCACAGTTGGTGAAGAGATGACAAGAGGTTTATACCTAAGAAATGGAGGTTACTATTTTGCCATAAACGATTGTGTTGACTTAGCTCTAACCGGAGAGATATACACAAAAGGTTCTTGGGGCGTACAGGGTCAATCAATATACGCAAAACGTTACAGATTCTCAGGATATCTAAACGCCAGCTACATAACAACCATTTTAGGAGACAAAGGAATGCCAGACTACTCCAAACAGACAAACTTTAGGTTTATATGGCAACATAAGCAAGATACAAAAGCAAACCCAAACATGAGTTTCTCCGCACAGGTAAACTTTACCACAAGCGGTTACGACAGGAATAGCATTAGTACATATTATAACGCATCGGAATTTACACAAAACACAAAAAGTTCAACTGTAAACTTTACATATTCATTTCCTAATGCTCCCGTATCAATATCGGCAACAACCAATATTACACAACGAAGCAAGGACTCTACTATAGTGGTATCGCTACCCGACTTCACAATTAACGTAAGTCGCATATACCCCTTTAAACGTAAAAAACCTGTAGGAAAAGAGAGATGGTATGAAAAGATAAGTTTCAGCTACTCAGGTATGTTCCGCAACTCTATTACCACAAAACAAGAT
Organism: Bacteroidales bacterium; assembly: GCA_017935575.1. Classification (GTDB taxonomy): domain Bacteria; phylum Bacteroidota; class Bacteroidia; order Bacteroidales; family G3-4614; genus Caccoplasma_A. The sequence goes on from JAGBHI010000092.1 coordinate 43,573, forward strand.
TTATTATTTAAATCAAATTTGATAAAAGATTGGAAAAATGCAATGCAACATACCGTACCTATATCAGCGACATTCTCACTCTTTAAGTACTTGAACATAACACCATCATTTACTTTTACCGACCGCATGTACACAAACAGAATCATGAAACAGTGGGATCCTCGTGCGTCGGCAGTAGTAAACGACACCATATATGGCTTTTATAACGTATATAACTATAGTGGAAGCCTTACCATGCAAACCAAACTATACGGCTTCTTCCAACCCGCAAAATGGTTTGGAGGCAAAAAGATAAAGATGATACGTCACGTTATGACTCCAAGCGTTAGTATAACCGGAGCACCAGACTTCAGTCATGAACGTTTTGGATTTTGGCAACGATATACACAAATCAATAAAGATGGAACAACAAGAGAGGTAAAATATTCTCCTTTCTCACACAATCTATTTGGTACAGCCCCGCAAGGTAAACAAGGAGTCGTCAACTTTAGCCTTGCAAACAATATTGAGATGAAAGTAAACTCCGATAGAGACTCCACAGGGGTACGAAAAATCAGTTTGATTGAAAACCTTGGAGTAAATTGGGGATACAATATGGCTGCAGACTCATTAAATTGGAGCAATATAAACATGAATTTGTTGTTGAAACTGACAAAAAATTTCAATTTGCAAACAAACTTCACGTTTGACCCATACACATATCAGCTAAACTCATACGGCAACCCTGTAAGAGTAAACATTCCTCGTTGGAAAGTAGGAAAAGGATTAGGTCGACTATCAAGTACAGGAACATCATTATCATATACCTTCAACAATGATACCTTCAAAAAACTATTCAAAAGAGGTGATGACAACGATGACGACAGCACAAACCCAAATATCAATGAACTCGGAGAGCCAATAACCGATATTGAAGAGTTGGCAAGATTACGAGAACGCCAAAACGAACAAAAGAAAGAAAAAGGAGAAAACGAGGAAGAAGAAGAGAGCGATATGAAAGACGGATATCTAAAATGGAAGATACCATGGAGTCTATCAATAAACTACTCAATAAACTACGGATATGGCGATTTCAATAAAGAGAAATTAGAATATAATGGAAGAGTAACACAAAATCTAAGTTTCTCAGGAAATATACAACCAACAAAAAATTGGACATTTACATTCTCGGCGAGTTACGACTTTGACATAAAAAAGATTGCCTACATGAGTTGTGGTATAACCAGAGATATGCACTGCTGGAGTATGAGTTGTAATTTTGTACCATGTGGTCCTTACAAATCGTACGACTTCCGCATTAGCGTTAAATCATCAATGCTACAAGACCTCAAATACGAAAAGAGCAGTAGCCCCTACGACAATGAAAATTGGTACTAAGAAGAGTTGTTAGTTGTCAACTCCGTTGCCCCTGCGGGGTAGTTGTTAGTTATTAGTTAACAAACATTTGCTTGTTGAATCTGCTGACGCTCAACAATGCTCAAACAAGTTTATCACTCCTAACTCCTAATTATTTATTCTAAAAGAGTAATTATTAGCACTTTTAAGTATAAAAACAGTGAAAAAACCTTTGGAAATAGAGCAAATTTCACTATCTTTGCAACGATTTTGACAACATAAAGTCTAACCCATTAATTATTAAACAGTTAATTAAAAAATGGAAAAAGAATTATTACAACCCATTGAAGACTTCAATTGGGAAGCCTATGAGAAAGGCGAGACAGTAGGCGCAAAAAGCCGCGAAGAGTTGGAGCAGGCATATGACCAAAGCATCAACACAATTAAAGACAAAGATGTAACAGAAGGTACTGTTATATCAATGAACAAAAGAGAAGTAGTTGTAAACATCGGCTACAAATCAGACGGTATCATCTCTATGAATGAGTTCCGCTACAATCCAGATCTTAAAATTGGAGATACAGTAGAGGTATATGTAGAGAACCAAGAAGACAAAAAAGGACAACTTTTACTTTCACACAAAAAAGCACGTGCAGCACGCTCATGGGATCGTGTAAACGAGGCATTAAACAACAGCGAGATAGTAAAAGGTTATATCAAATGTCGCACTAAAGGTGGTATGATTGTTGACGTATTCGGAATTGAAGCATTCCTTCCCGGATCACAAATTGATATCAGACCTATCCGTGATTACGATATGTTCGTAGGCAAAACAATGGAGTTCAAGGTTGTAAAAATCAACCAAGAGTACCGCAACGTTGTTGTATCACACAAAGCTCTTATCGAGGCAGAACTTGAGCAACAGAAAAAAGACATCATCTCTAAACTTGAGAAAGGTCAAGTACTTGAAGGAATTGTTAAAAACATCACATCATACGGTGTATTTATCGACCTTGGAGGCGTTGACGGTCTTATCCACATCACAGACCTATCTTGGGGTCGCGTAACACACCCAGAGGAAATCGTTAAAAACGACGAAAAAATCAATGTTGTTATCCTTGACTTTGATGACGAGAAAAAACGTATCGCTCTTGGACTTAAACAACTTACTCCCCATCCTTGGGACGCTCTTGATGCAGACCTTAAAGTTGGTGATAAAGTATCAGGAAAAGTTGTTGTTATGGCTGACTACGGTGCATTCATTGAAATTGCACCAGGCGTAGAGGGACTAATCCACGTATCAGAAATGTCATGGTCACAACACCTACGCAGTGCACAAGACTTCATGAAAGTTGGTGACGATGTAGAGGCAGTTATCCTTACACTAAGCCGTGAGGAGCGTAAAATGTCATTGGGTATCAAACAACTTAAAGCTGACCCATGGGAGAACGTTGATACAAAATATGCAGTAGGAACAAAACACACTGCAAAAGTTCGCAACTTCACTAACTTTGGAGTATTCGTAGAGATAGAAGAGGGAATAGACGGACTAATCCACATCTCTGACCTATCTTGGACTAAGAAAATAAAACACCCATCAGAGTTTACTCAAATAGGTGCAGATATTGAAGTACAAGTATTAGAGATAGACAAAGAGAACCGTCGTTTGAGCCTTGGACACAAACAACTTGAGGAGAATCCTTGGGACGTATTTGAAACAGTATTCACAGTAGATTCAATCCACGAAGGAACAATCACTGAGCTACTTGACAAAGGAGCAGTAATAGCACTACAATACGGAGTAGAGGGATTTGCAACTCCAAAACACCTTGTAAAAGAGGACGGAACTCAAGCTCAAGTAAACGAGAAACTTAACTTCAAAGTTATCGAGTTCAACAAAGAAGCAAAACGTATCATTCTTTCACACAGCAGAATATTTGAAGATGAAGCTAAGAAAGAGGCAGCAGCAGCTAAAAAAGCAGCTAAAAAAGCAGCAGAAGAGACAGCAGCAGCAATGCCAACAGTTGAGAAATCAACACTTGGAGACATCGAGGAACTTGCTGCATTGAAAGAGAAACTTGATGCTTCAAAAAAATAATTGAATAACAATTCAGTTACTAAATACCCGAGAGGCTGTATCGCATGATACAGCCTCTTATTTTATATCAGCACAAACACTATTATCAATAAAATAACTATATTTGTAAAGCAAATTAAAAAAACGATGACAAGCGAAACACCACAATTCAACGAACATAACAAAACAGAGTATCCTCCAATGCATAACGGAGATTCTGACGTATCACCAATTGTTATATATACAAGCGAGGATAATGTTGTGTCGCTTGATGTAAAATTGGAGAACGAGACTGTGTGGCTTTCGCAAGCACAGATGGCATTACTCTTTAACACTGATAGAACATCTATACTGCGTCATATAAACAACGTGTATAAAATTGGAGAATTGGAAAGAAAATCAACCTGTGCAAAAATTGCACAAGTTCGAAAAGAGGGAAAACGACATGTTACACGTGAGATACCATACTATAACCTTGACATGATTATATCTGTTGGTTATAGAGTCAACTCCATAAGAGGTACACAGTTCCGCATTTGGGCAAACCGCGTTCTCAAAGACTACATTGTAAAAGGATATGCCATAAACGACAAGATAAGAATCGAGCATTACAACGAACTCAAAGATGTTGTTCGCCTGCTTGCACATACAGTACATTCACAAGAGAAACTGACCGACGAACAGTCAAAAGGACTATTCTCTGTTGTAAGCGACTATGTCTATGCTCTTGACACACTCGACCGTTACGATTATCAGCAACTGACAATTGATAATACAACAAAAGGAGAACGCTTCCATGCAACATACGAAAATGCGATGGAAGCAATCCTGAGCCTCAAAGACAAATTCCGAGAGAGCAAATTGTTTGCAAACGAAAAAGACAACTCATTCAAAAGTTCAATAGGGCAAATATATCAGACCTTTGACGGAGTGGAACTCTACCCCAGCATTGAAGAGAAGGCTGCGATGCTACTATACCTTGTAACGAAGAACCACTCATTCAGCGACGGAAACAAGCGCATTGCAGCAATGCTTTTCCTTTGGTTTATGGAACGAAACAGAATACTCTACCGCACCGATGGCAGTAAACGAATTGCCGACAACACCCTCGTTGCATTAACGCTGATGATTGCTGAGAGCCGCACCGAAGAGAAAGACATTATGGTAAAAGTTGTTGTAAACCTTATTAATCAACAAAACCAATGATCACCGAAACACCACAATTCAACGAACATAACAAAACAGAGTATCCTCCAATGCATACAGCAGAGCATATTCTCAATGCAACGATGAATATGATGTTCAACTGCGGAAGAGCAGTATCAGCCCATGTAGAGCGTAAAAAAAGCAAATGCGACTATGCACTACCCAATGAACTAACCTCCGAACAAATAGCCAAAATAGAGGAGCAAGTAAATAGCGTAATAGAACAAGCGCTCCCGATAACAGAATCATTAATAAACATAGAAGAAGCAAAAGATAAATTTGATCTCACACGCCTACCTGAAGGCGTTAGTTCAACTCTAAGAGTAATTAATATCGGAGAGTATGACAGTTGCCCATGCTTAGGATTACACGTAAAAAACAGTGCGGAAATAGGCAAATTCAAGATTATAAGCTATGGACCCTGCCCCACAGGTTTCAGAATAAGATTTAAATTAGAAGAGAAGTAATTAGTCAATCCTTAAAAAGTATTTAAATAATTATTAATCAAATAAATAAGTGAGTAAATATTTGAAAATATCTGCAAGATTTTGTATCTTTATGGTATAAAACTTGCAGATTTTTATGTTAAAAACGACACCAAACAA